>JAYZIH010000080.1:0-11815 GCA_036165695.1 Pseudomonadota bacterium
AATGTATTTCAGAAGAAAATGTTCAAGATATTATTAATGTTGCCAAAGAAGCTTATGAGAATTCAAGCGATATACTTAGTAAAGCTAAGAGAATTAGAATATTTGAAGAGGCAGCTATTAGATTAAAGAATAATAAAGATTATTTTTCTCTTCTTATTGCAAAAGAGGGAGGCAAGCCAATTAAAGATAGTAAAGTAGAAGTTGAGAGAGCAATAAATGGATTAGAGCTATGTAGTGAGGTAATAAAAACTGGCAGAGGAGGAGAGATCCCCATGGATATTAGTGATAGCTCAAAAGATAAACTTTCAATAACTAAGGAATTTCCAGTTGGGGTAGTTTTAGCACTAAGTGCTTTTAACCATCCTTTAAATCTTATAGTACATCAGATTGGTCCTGCTATTGCTGCAGGTTGTCCGGTCATAGTCAAACCATCTATAGATACACCATGTTCATGTTTTGAATTTATTAAAATTCTTTATGAATCAGGACTGCCAATAGAGTTTTGCCAAATGATTAATATCCAAAATCATAATATAACTGAACTATTTATAAGAAATGAAGCTATAGCATTTTTCTCCTTTATTGGTAGCTCAAATCTAGGTTGGAAATTGAAATCACTGCTTCCACCAGGCGCTAGATGTTCCTTAGAACATGGAGGTGTTGCTCCAGTAATAATTGATAAAGATGTAAATATAGAAAACATCGCACCATTAATTGTAAAAGGAGGTTTTTATCATGCTGGCCAAGTTTGTGTTTCTATCCAGAATATTTTTATCCATAATGAGGTTATTAATAAATTCGTTGAAATTTTAGAAGATAAGGTAAAAAGTTTAGTAGTTGGTGACCCTACAAATGAAAATACAGATGTAGGTCCTTTAATTAGACCAAATGAAGTTACAAGAATTGATTCATTAGTACAAGATGCAATTAAATCAGGAGCACATAAAGTCTGCGGCGCAGAGATTCTGTCAGATACCACCTATGCATGTACTTTATTAAAAGAACCAAAATATGATTCTAAAATTTTTTTAGAGGAAATATTTGGACCGGTTGTAAATTTATTTGGATTTAGCGACCTTGATGATGCTATTAAGAAAGCGAATCATGATAAATTTGGTTTCCAGTCTTCTGTATTTACAAATGATCTTCAAAAGGCTTTGTATTGCTATGAAAAATTAAAAGCAAAGACTGTGCTTATAAACGAACAAACTAGTTTTAGAGTTGATTGGATGCCATTTGGAGGCATTAAACATTCTGGAGAAGGTGAAGGAGGTATTGCATATTCTTACATGGATATGGTGTATAATAAATTACTCATAATTGATACATCTAATAGAACAAGAATAAAAAGATGAAAATAACTTTATTTATATTTTTAATAATTCTATCAACAAATATTTTCCCAGAAGCTGATGCGCCACATCCAATTATTGATAATAAATATAATAATCAATACACAGATAACCTTGCTGAAATGGATTTAAGTCAATTAAAAAAATATAGAGACGAGTTACATTCGGAACTACATACTAAGAATAGGGCTTTTGGTAATAGAAATCTTGATAAAGAATTACTAAATGCATTATTAACTTATGATGATGAGAGGGTTAAAATTACTAAGGTTATAGATAAAATCATTATTGATTATAAAGTTAATAATGAAATAAAAAAAATTCTTTTGAGTTATAAAGATACTTTTGATATGACAATTAAAGAAAATAGACATTTAGTAAAGACTCTTAGAGATTACAAGGCTTATGACTTTAGACTTGGTGCAAGTTATTTATCAATGATGACTGCACTCCAATCAACTGAAAGTACAAGAGATTTTTATAATATCCTAGTTCGAGATAAAGAAAATAAGTCTACAAGTATCGGTAAGTATACGCATCAGCTAAGCTTATCTTATAAGCTAGTGTTACAGGCAAAAGAGAATATCAACAAAAAAAGTGAGATTGATGAACTTAATGCGGTATTAAAGAATGTTGAATTAGAAATTTCTAAACGTTAACTAGTTAAGTTCAGGCTACTCTATCTCTAGGTTCATTATTCGCATAGTACATTTCCATATTTTCAAGAACCCTCATACCCATTGCAATTCTTGTTTCAATTGATGCACTACCTAAATGTGGTAATAAAACTACATTTTCTAGTTCTAGAAATTTTTCATTAAGTTCTGGCTCACCTTCAAAAACATCTAAACCAGCACCAGCTATTTTATTATTCTTTAGTGCATCAATTAAAGCATCATTATCTATTACATCTCCTCTTGCAGAGTTTATCAAGTATGCTCCTTTTTTCATCATACCTATTCTTTCCTCATTTAGAAGGTGATAAGTACTTTCACCACCAGGACAATGTATAGAAACAAAATCAGCTTCTCTTAAAACTTCTTCAATTGTTTCACAACATTTTGCGTTGTATTTTTTAATTATTTCATCTGAAGGTTTATATGGATCAGCGAAAATAACTTTCATTCCAAATCCAAAATGCGCCCTATCTGCAGTTGCTTGAGCAATCCTACCGAATCCAATACAACCAAGAGTTTTCCCTGTAACTTTAGTGCCTCTGAGATGTGTTGGCCTCCAGCCAGCCCACTTGCCAGCTCTTAATTCTCTTTCACCTTCAGCTGTTCTCCTTGCTGAACTAAGTATTAAAGTCATTGCTATGTCAGCTGTACAATCTGTAAGTACTTCTGGCGTATTTGTAACAACCAAATTTTCTTTCTTAGCTGCATCTATATCTATATGATTATAACCAACACCGAAACTAGCAATAATTTTCGCTCTTTTATTTTCTACAGAAAGAACTTCTTCATTTATAGGGTCTGTAACAGTAGGACATAAGCAGTCATAGTTCTGCAAAGCACTTTTTAACTCATCAATTGTTAATGGTTTATCATTCTCGTTTAAAGTAACGTCATACTTTTTCTTTAATTCTTCTTCTACCTCAACGGGCCATCTTCTTGTCACTAAAACTTTTATTTTATCCATAACTATTATCCTCTGAAATTTTATGTATGTTTACTTAATACTTCTTTCATTTTTGTACCTAATTCTGAAGGATTTGGAACAACATGAACGCCTGCTTCCTTAAGTAGTTCTACTTTTTCTGCAGCGCTCTCACCTTTTCCAGAAATGATTGCTCCTGCATGTCCCATTCGTCTTCCTTTTGGAGCAGTAAGACCAGCTATATAAGCTACTACAGGCTTTTTCATATTATCTTTTACAAACTCTGCTGCTTCAGCTTCTTGTGGCCCACCGATTTCACCAATCATCATCACTGCCTTTGTATCATTATCCTCCACAAACAATTCTAAAATATCTCTATGAGAACTTCCATTTATTGGATCCCCACCAATTCCAACACTTGTTGATATGCCTATACCTTCTGTTTTCATCTGAGATGCTGCCTCATATCCAAGTGTCCCAGATCTACCAATTACACCCACATTACCAGACATATAAATATGACCTGGCATAATACCCAGCATTGCCTCACCAGGTGTTATTGTCCCAGCACAATTTGGGCCAGTTAAAATCATTTTATCTGCTTTTTTATACCTTAACATATATCTTTTAACCTTCATCATATCGTGGGCAGGTATTCCATCAGTAATAGATACACAATACTTAATGCCTGCATCAGCAGCCTCCATTATGGAATCAGCAGCAGCAGCAGCAGGCACAAAAACAATAGAAGCTTCAGCTCCCGTTTCCTCAACAGCTTCCTTCACAGTGTTAAAGACAGGCCTATCTAAGTGTTTAGTATTTCCTTTTCCTGGGGTAACCCCAGCAACAACATTTGTCCCATAAGCTATCATTTCTTCTGTATGGAAGGTACCTATTCTTCCCGTCATACCTTGAATTAGAACTTTTGTGCTTTTATTTAATAAGATTGACATTTTAATTCCTCTTTATCCTTTTGAAGCAGTCACTGCGCTTTCAGCAGCATCTTTTAAAGTGTCTGCTAAAATTATAGGAAGACCACTTTCCTCAATTAATTTTTTCCCTATTTCAACATTTGTTCCCGAAAGTCTAACTATTAATGGGACCTTTAAATCAATAGTCTGGACTGCTTTAATAATTCCCTCTGCTATCCAATCGCACCTATTTATGCCAGCATATATATTAACTAACATTGCTTTTACATTTTTATCTTGTAAGACGAGTTCAAATGCTTTTGCAACTCTTTCTGGAGATGCTCCACCACCGATATCTAGAAAATTTGCAGGTTCTCCACCACAATGCATAATCATATCCATTGTTGCCATAGCGAGGCCAGCTCCATTAATCATACATCCAATATCTCCTTCTAAGCCTACATAACTTAAGTCATGTTCTTCCGCAGCTACTTCTCTTGGATCTTTTTGACTATTATCATTAAGTCGCCTTATTTCTTCATGTCGGAAAAGAGCATTATCATCAAAACTCATTTTTGCATCTAGTGCATATAGACTATTATCTTTTGTAAGCACTAAAGGATTTATTTCTAGCATATTTGCGTCTAGAGATACCATTGCTTTATAACAACCAAGAAGCATTTTTGTTGCAGAAGATAAAGTTTCTTTAGGTATATCAATAGCAAAACTTAATTCTCTAGCTTGAAAACCGGTTAAACCGATCGCTGGATCTATTTCTACCTTCTTGATTGCATCGGGTTTTTCCTGTGCTAATTCTTCAATAGTCATACCACCTTCAGAAGAGGATACTATAGAAATTCTTTGCCTTGCTCTATCCATGACAAATGCAAGATAGATTTCTCTTTGAATATCACATCCAGATTCTATGTATAATTTTTCTACTAATTTTCCTTGGCTTCCTGTTTGTATTGTTATTAACTTTGATCCAAGAAGATTCTCTGCAGCTTCCCTTACTTCATCATCTGAATTACAAACTTTGATTCCTCCAGCTTTCCCTCTTGCTCCCGAATGAACTTGAGCTTTTACTACACATGTTTTAAGACCAAGTTGGTTATACGCAGTAACTGCTTCTGATGTCTTAAGTGCTACTATTCCAGGAAGAACTGGCACATTATATTTTGATAAAATTTCCTTAGCTTGATATTCATGAATGTCCATTATTATTTAAACTCCAATATTCTTTCTTTAATTATTTTTTTGAATTTATTGCAGCATCAGTTCTTACAACATTTTCTGCCATTCTAGCCGATGCAGCATCTATTAATCTTCCATCTAATGAAGCAGCACCTTGCCCCTTTTTTGCAGCCTCTTCTAATGCTTCTAAAATTCTTTTCGCTTTATCCACCTCTGCTGGAGGAGGAGTGAAAACTTCGTTTGCTAGCTCAATTTGAGAAGGATGTATTGCCCATTTGCCCTCTATACCTAGAGCAGCAGCTCTTCTTGCGGCAAGTTTATACCCTTCCGGATCATTAAAATCACCAAAAGGGCCATCAATCGCACGTAAACCGAAGGCACGACAAGCAACTGTCATCATAGTTAAGGCTGCATGCCATTGATCTCCAGGATAATCTGGGTTTAATCCTCCAATATTTACGGTTCTTGCCCTATTACTGGCAGCATAATCTGCTACACCAAAATGAAGGGCTTCAAGCCTAGAGCTTGATTTTGCTATTTCATTAACATTTGCCATCCCAAGGGCAGTTTCAATTAAGCATTCTAACCCAATCTTTTTTTCAAGCTTTTTTGCCATTTCAATCTGATTGACCATAGCCTCAACCATATATACATCTCCCGAACAACCTGCCTTTGGTATTAAAATAGTGTCAAGTTTTTCTCCAGCTTGCTCAACAACATCAATAACATCCTTATACATATAATGAGTATCTAATCCATTTATTCTTACCGAGATAGTTTTTCCTTTGCCTGCCCAATCCAAATCGTTTATTGCTTCTATTACATTTTTTCTTGCTTGTACTTTATCATCAGGAGCTACTGCGTCCTCTAAATCTAAAAAAACAAAATCAACATCACTATTCAATGCTTTTTCAAACATTTTAGGATTAGACCCTGGCACTGCAAGCTCACTTCTCTGCACTCTTTGTGATGTTGGTTCGTATATCGTATGACTCATATCTTATTCCTTATTTTTTTGTCTTATCTGGATTACTTGTCCAATATTTAGCTGCTGCTCCGGTCCCACTCCCTGGTTTAAATTCAATTCCAGCATCAATCATAGCCATTTCGACTGCGCCAAGAGCAGCCATCATTCTTGCTTCATTATTATCACCAAGATGACCAATTCTAAAAACCTTTCCAGCAACTTGTGATAGTCCTGCTCCTAATGAAATATTATATCTATGGTATGCAATATTAATTACTTCTTGAGCTTTCTTCCCATCAGGATTACTTTTTGATCCAGGTTCTAACCATATTGCACTAACAGTGTCAGACTCCCATTGAGGTGCAGCTGCTGCCAATCTTATACTTGACCCAGGGTAAGCCCAAGCTTTAATTGCTGCTCTTACTCCACTTGCTAGTCTATTATGACGTTTGAAAACATTTTCCATTCCTTCATTAAGTAAAAGATCTATTGATGCTCTTAAACCCCTTAGTAAATTTACTGGTGGGGTATATGGGAAAAAACCATCTTTATTTGTGTTTAAATGATCTTGAATATCCAAGAAACATCTTTTACATTTTGCAGTCTCTCTCATTGCTAATGCTTTTTTACTAAAACATAGAATCGCTAATCCTGCTGGAAGCATGAAGCCTTTCTGCGAACCACTTACAGCAATATCGATTTTCCATTTATCAAATCTAAATGGAATACTTGCTATAGAACTAACACCATCAACCATAAGTAAGGCAGGATGCTTTACTTTGTCCATAGCTTTTCTTAAACCTTCTATATCACTTGTCACTCCAGTTGCAGTTTCATTATGGCAAGCAACTACGGCCTTAATTTTTTTATCTTTATCTTTTGCAAGAATCTCTTTAAATTTTTCAATTGGCACACCTTCACCCCAGGGTGTATCAACTAATTCAACTTTTAGGCCAATTCTTACTGCTAAGTCATACCAAAGATGACTAAATTGACCAAATCTTGAAGTTAGAATCTTGTCACCTGGAGAAAGAGTATTAGCTAAGGCGACTTCCCATCCAGCAGTTCCCGTTGCTGGAAAAATAAACGGAGTCCCTGTGGTTGTTAAAAATATTTTTTTTAAGTCTTTGAGTATTGGTTTTACTAATTCTGGAAAATCTGGCGCTCGATGATCTTCCATCGGCACGTTCATTGCATTCTGTACCTCTACAGGTATATGTGTTGGACCTGGAGCAAATAAATAATTTCTTCCAGGGAATTTTAATTTTTGACCAGGCATTTTTTCTTCCTTTTGTTAGTTATTAATTTTTCAGTGAAATATTAACTTGAGGCTGTAAATAATGCCACAGCAAATTCTGCCTCTCAAGCTAAAATTACTATTTTATCAGATTATACCTTGAAGATTAGCTGCTTTCACTGTGTTTTCTAGTAAACAGGCAACTGTCATAGGCCCTGTACCACCTGGCATTGGGGTAACCGCGCCAGCGATACCATCAACTCCTTCAAAATCTACATCCCCTTGTATGCCACCAGATCCACCACTAATTCCTACATCTATTAATATAGAGCCTGTTTTAGCATTATTTGCATTAACGATTTTTGGTATTCCAACAGCTGATACAACAATTTCAGAATCACTTATTAGTTCATCAATATTTTTTGTTCTAGAATGAGCAAGAGTTACCGTGCAATCAACCCCTTTTTTCCCAAGCATCAGTACTTGAGGCATTCCAACTAATCTTGATCTTCCAATAACTAAAGCATTTTTCCCACTAGTTTCAATTTCATAGTGTTTTAATAATTTCATTACACCAAGTGGAGTGCAGGGTCTTAGAACATCATTTCCAACTATAAGTCTTCCAAGATTTTGTTCTTTTAAGCCATCTACATCTTTATTTGTTGGGATCATTTGAATAATACTATCTGAATCTAAACCATCAGGAAGTGGCATTTGAATTAGAATACCATTTATTGATTTATCATCACCTAGCTCTTGAATTCTTTTTTCAATATCGTCTTGAGAAGAATTTCCTGGTAAATTTATATGAACAGATTCAATACCTGATAGCTCTGCCTGCTTATGCTTATTATTCACATATAATTGGCTTGGTTTATCATCTCCAACAAGTACTGTAGCAAGTTTTATCATCTTACCACTTTTAATTATTTCCTCTTTAATATGTTCTTGTATTTTTTTTGCCAGACTTTTGCCGTCAAGTATTAAAGTACCATTATCTGTTTTTTTCATATTTTTAAATTATTTTTAAGGTTGTTTGTCGGGATGAAGATATATAAAACTTTTCCCAAGTTTACCTTCATAATTACCAGCAGATATCATTAATAATCCGTCTGTGTCTTTTGAGGCAGAAATAGCCCTTTGAGTAGCTTCTATTATCGATTCCATATTCTTCCCATTCATAATAATTTCCATAACAGAATTAACTCCTTCTGGTAAACTTGTCTTTATGTCAGGATGATCCCTTAACTCTGGACAAAATTTTTCATATGTACTAGCAATAGTAAATTTATAATCACTACCCGCTTTAGAACCGCTTCCTGCAATACCACCTGGGAATGTCGTTATAACACCTGGCACAGGTAAAATTGCTTCAACTCCTTTTTCAGCAGCATTCAGTGAGGATTCAAGGTCTTTGCCGAAATACCATAAGTTTCCTCCCATAAGCCCATCTTCATAACCTAGTCTTGTATCTAAAATAAATTCACCACCAAGTATTGGTACCCACCACATCTTTCTTCCATAACGTGTAACTCTTTTTTGATATTTGTTTCCGAAATACGCAACCTTCCTTCCAATTTTAAAGAAATTCTCTGAATCAATTAAATTAAAACAAGATGCTGATGGGCAAGTTAAAATATTTTGACTAATTCTAACTAAAGCAGCACGTTCTAATTTTCCAGGATCCTTCCAGAATTTTGGAATGTGCAGTTGTATAATTGCACCTGGTCTATTATCTGGAGTGGAAAAACTTTCATCTCCCCCAGGTCCAACATATCTATCAAGACCAGCTTCACAGTCACATAGTATACTGCTTGAAGCATTACCAGTAGCTGCATTTACTGCGTGATTTAACCATTTCTTATCTATAGCTGTTATAAGTATTTCTACATGAATACTCTTAAATGCCTCTGCGTATGTATCATCAATTATTGCTGTCATTATTAATCTCTACCTTTTCCTATATATACTTCTTTTTCTGTTACTACCTTGTCCATATAAACATCGTGAGGAGCAACCAGAATTTCATCAAATAACTGTGTCTCATAGCAAAGCGCAATCAAGGAACAATCTGGCCTTACTTTTTCCATCGTTCTATCATAGTAACCTTGTCCATTCCCCATTCTTCCGCCATTCCTGTCAAAACCAACACCAGGAACCATAATCATATCTAAATCCTCAGGCGTTACTTCCTTTTCAGGATTGCCCCATAACTCTTTTGGCGGCTCTAGAATATTCCATTTTCCAACTACCATTTCCTCTAAACTTTCCATATGCCAAAGACCTAGCTTATTTTCTCCGTTTTCGTCCTCAGTACAATAAGGAACAATAATTTTTTTCTCCCCTTTTTTAACCTCTGCTAATAACTCAGGTTTTGTCCTAGTTTCAGACCTACAGTCTATATACCACATGATTGTATTAGCTTTTTGGTACTCTGGTAGGGCCATAAATAGCTTTACTGCCTCTGCACTAATTTCATCCTTGTTTTCTTGAGCATTTCTTCTATCATAGGCCTCCCTTCTCATTTTGCCCTTTTTTTCCATTATTTTCTCAAGTTCTTCTTTTGATATAGACATTTCCTCTCCTAATAATCAATTTTTCGATATACTAATGTATTGTAGACTATTATTCTATACCTGAATTAGATTATAGAAAATAATTATATGAGCTATTTACCTTTATTTATTAAAGCTGACCAAAAGAAGTGTTTAATAATTGGCGGTGGAGAGGTAGTGTCTAGAAAACTACCTAGCCTAATTAAAGCTAATTTAAGGATTACAATTGTTTCGCCTTCAATCAATGATGATATAAAACTTCAAATTAAACAAAATAAGGATATTAAGCATATCTCCCGTGAATTTGAAAAATCTGATATTAGTGATCAATTTATAATCATAGTTGCTTCTAGTGATAACAAAGTTAATATCGAAGCTACAAAGATTGCAAAACATAAAAAAATCCTAGTTAATATGGCAGAGGATGCAAAAGAAGGAGATACATTATTACCATCAATTGTAGACAGGGACCCAATAAAAATTGCTATTTCATCTGGTTCAGCATCTCCAATACTCACAAGATTATTAAAAAATAAATTAGAGACACTAATCCCATTTTATTTTAGTGATTTAGCAAACATTATGATGGAATATAGATCCAAAGTTAAAGAAAGGTTTAAGAAAATTTTAGATAGAAGAACTTTCTGGGAAAATTTTTTAGAAGGTCCTATTTCAGAAATGGTTCTATCAGGACAAGAGGAAAAGGCTAGAGATGCTCTCGATGAGGCATTAAAAAATAAAAATGAACAAAAAAAAATGGGGGAAGTATATTTGGTTGGATCAGGACCAGGAGACCCAGAACTATTATCTTTTAAAGCTTTGAGATTAATGCAAAAAGCAGATGTTGTTGTTTATGACAGACTAGTTTCTGAACCAATTATGAATTTAATTAGGAAAGAAGCAAAAAAAATATATGTTGGAAAACAAAAAGCAGACCATAGCATGCCACAAGAAAGTATAAATGAGTTATTAGCAAGATTAGCTATGGAAGGAAAGAAAGTTTTAAGATTAAAAGGCGGTGATCCATTTATTTTTGGAAGAGGAGGGGAAGAAATAGAAAGTTTAATAAATGATAATATCCCTTTTCAAATTGTTCCAGGGATTACTGCTGCATCGGGATGTTCAAGTTATGCAGGCATACCTTTAACACATAGAGATTATTCACAAGCATGTGTTTTTGTAACTGGTCATTTAAAGGATGGTACAGTTAATCTAAATTGGAATATGCTTGCGCATGAAAAACAGACCCTTGTTTTTTATATGGGCTTACATGGATCAAAAGTAATTTGTAGTGAGTTAATTAAACATGGTTTAGATAAGGACACTCCAGCGGCGCTAATAACTCAAGGAACGACAAAGAAACAGAAGGTTTACTTATCTGATCTAGAAAATTTACCAGATATGATTATGTCAAATAAGATTGAACCGCCAACTTTATTAATAATTGGAAAGATTGTTAATTTACATAAAAAATTAAGATGGTTTAACCCGCTAGCAGATCTAAATAATAATTTTCTATAATTTAAACTTTATATCTTCTATAGTTATCACAGAAGTTTTTTATCTCACAAGTAGGACACTTTGGTTTTCGTGCCAGGCATGTGTATCTTCCATGCATAATTAGCCATATATGTGCCTGCGATAAGTATTTTTTTGGAACACAGCTCATTAAATCTTTTTCAACAACAAGCGGTGTTTTACCTTCTGAAAGCTTTAATCTTTTAGAGACCCTATATACATGAGTATCAACAGCAATTGTTGATTTTCCAAAAGCTTCATTAAGTATAACATTTGCTGTCTTTCTTCCAACTCCTGGAAGTTTTATTAGGTATTCAAATTTATTCGGAACTTCTCCATCGTATGATTTAATTAGAATTTTACATGTTGATATAATATTTTTTGCTTTATCATTATATAAGCCAATAGTCTTAATATATTCTTTAAGTTTTTTTTCTCCTAGAGTAATAATTCTTTTTGGAGAATTATATTTTTTAAATAAT
>JAYZIH010000081.1:0-8688 GCA_036165695.1 Pseudomonadota bacterium
TAAAAATTTATTTTTTTTTTGAATTTAGCGTATTTTTACGCTTATAAGGTAGTTTAGGATCCAGTATATCGTTATTTTTTAATTCTCTTGAACCGGTAAGTTCAATTTTGTTTCATTAACTATATTGTAAGGCTTCCCATTTTGGTAGTGCACATAAATATAAATTATTAGAAACACATATTTAGTATTTAGGAACAAGGATATTTTAAAAATATCGAATATACCAGATACCTGATTAGAATATAGCAAAATAAATTTTATAATTCTATATTAAATTTATTAAGAATAATCTAGATAACTTCATCAATCTTATTTTTTAAATAGTCTATCCTATTTTTGATACTTGTAGAGATTTCCTGAGACATTTCATTAAGACTAACTGCATCCCCAGAAATATTTAAAGCAGAAATAATCGCAACTCTGTCTAAACCAACAGTTTTCCCGTCTTTTTTTACATCTTGCATTTTCTCGTTTAGTAATTTTGCTGACCTAATCAATTTTTCTTGTTCGTCAATCTGACATGTTATGTCATATTGTTGATTTAAGATTTTCACTGAGACAACTTTTTTTGAATTTTCGTTTTCCATTACTGGGTATACTCTAAAGATCTTAATCTATTAATGATTCCTTCTACTTTACTTTGAACTTTTTGGTTTTTTTGTTGAATTCTATTTTTTTCAGTAGTTTCTTTTTCTTGTCTTTCTTTTAAAAGCTCATTTTCCTGTTTTATTAGCAAATATCGTTGAGTAATATCATTAATTTTTTCTTCTAGCTCATCAAGCTCTTTATGTAGATTTGAAATAGTTTGATTATCATTCATAATATGCCTATATTATTCTTGTGAAAGAGATAGGTCAATATTAAAAAACATTTTTTTAGCTATTATTTGTAAATTATGCTTAAAGAGCTCACAAAAAGGAGAGGAAACTTATTTAAAGAGATGAAAAATAATTCTGCAGCTATTTTTTTATCTGCTAGAAAAGTATTTAGAAATAAGGATGTTGAATATAACTTTCACCAGAATAGCGATTTTTTATATATGTGTGGTATTAATGAACCTGACAATATAGTAATTTTTGTAAAGAAAAATAATACTGAGAAATCATATTTATGGAAAAAGATAAGAACAGATCTTGAGAAGACTTGGGAAGGATCTGGACTAGAAAATCAAGATATTATTGAGAATTATGGTTTTACTGAGATTGATAGTATTGAGAATATATATAACTGCATTGACAGCATGTTATCTGATATTTCTACAATTTACTTCGATATAGGAACAAAGACTACTTTTGAAAGTAGGCTTTTAGATTTAATAAAAAATAGTAGAGAGGAAAATAGGAAGGATAAGAATATTCAAAAGGAAGTTTTATCTTTAGGATTAATAATTCATAAGCTCAGATTGAGAAAATCTCCTTTTGAGATTGATAGAATCAAGGAAGCAGTAAAAGTATCCTCAATTGCTCATGAAATGTGCATGAAAAAAACAAAGCCAGGCCTATATGAATATGAAATTTCAGCAGAATTATCATATATATTTAATAAAAAAAATATGACAACTGCATATCCAAGTATTGTTGCTTCTGGAGCAAATGCTTGTGTTTTACATTATACAAATAATAATAGTAGATTAAATGATAATGACCTTTTACTAATAGATGCAGCTGCTGAGAATGAAGGCTATTCATCTGATATAACTCGAACTTTCCCAATAAACGGAAAATTTTCTGCTGAACAGTCACTTCTTTATGAGATTGTTCTTAATGCGCAGAAAAAATCTATTAATGAAGTAAAGCCAGGATCTTCTTGGGAAAAAGTTCATTCAGTTTGTATTTATGAAATAACTTGTGGTTTGATGGAAATTGGAATATTAAGTGGAAATATTGATCAACTAATTTCTAGTGAAGCATATAAAGATTATTATATGCACAAAACAGGACATTGGCTTGGATTAGATGTTCATGATGTTGGAGAATATAAAAACGTAATTTTTGAGCCAGGAATGGTCATGACCATTGAGCCTGGTATTTATGTTTCAGAAAATAATGAACTTGTTGATAGTAAATGGAGAGGTATTGGTATTAGAATAGAGGACGATATTTTAGTTACGGATAGTTCTAATGATGTTATATCATCAAATCTTGTAAAAGAACTTAGTGATATAGAAGATTTATGTTCTTAATAAAATAATATGAAGAAAATAGCAATAATTGGTGCGGGTCTAACAGGTTTAGCTTTTGTTAATTTTATGAAAAGGTCTAAAGCCAAGTTTTTTTTATTTGAATCAAAAAAGATAAATCCTGAAAAAAATCAATTTTATGGTCGGCATATTGTGTTATCAAATAGTAGTAAAGAAATACTAATTAAAATAGGGTTATGGGAAGAGATAAAGAAAGACATAACAAAAATTAAAAATATACACGTATCTAGAATGGGAGCATTTGGATCTACTTTAGTAAAATCTGAGGACGAGGAAGTAGATTCATTAGGGTATCAGATAGATCTTGGAGTTTTATATAACATATTTTTTAAAAATGCTTTGACCTTAGAAAATATAGAATTTATTGACAATTTTAGAGTAGAAGATGTTCTTCCTGGAACCAAATGTAAAATTGTATCTAAAGATTTTGATGATACTATTCCTAATACTTTTGATTCTATAGTCTTTTCTGGTGGACAGCTTGATTCGCTATATAGAAAATTTTTTGGGGAAAAGGTTTGTAAGGACTATAACCAGACAGCATTTGTATCTGAAATTTTCTTTGATAAAAAACCCTCTAGTACTGCTTATGAGAGATTTACAGATATGGGTATTATAGCTTTGCTACCTAGGAAGGAAAGTTGGACTCTCATATATTCAATTAATAACTCTTACTTAAAAAACTTACAAAATAATAATAAAGAACTAGTTAAAGATTTTATTCAAAAAGACATTGGGTATAGATGTGGAAAGATAAAGGGAATCTCTAATGAGATATTTATACCATTATCACTAGAATATTATGAGCAGTTTTCGGAAAGGAATTTATGTTTACTTGGAGATGCAGCTCATAAATTACACCCAATTGCAGGACAGAGCTATAATCTAACTTTAAGAGATATATTAGTTTTATCTGAGCTTTTTAAAAAGTATGATTTTAATAATTTTAACTTAATATTTAAAAAATTCTTAATAGAAAGAGATAAAGATATTAAATCTACTATTAAATTTACAGATAATATGGCAACACAACTATCAGATTTAGATTTTATAAGAAGTAAACTAGTTGGTTTATCACTATTTTTGATGGATACAAATAAAAAGATAAAATTAAATAGTATTAGATATATAACGGGAGCAAAACCACTGGATTCAAACTTAACGAATCTATAGGAAATTAAAATATGAAAAATAGTTATACTATTATTGGAGGAGGAGTGATTGGTTTAAGTTTGTCAATTGCTTTAGCTAAAAGAGGGAATAAAGTTAATATAGTAGAAAAAAATGCTAATTCTAATATAAAAAATAATAGATTTTATTCTTTATCAGGAAAAACAAAAAAATATCTTGAGAGTATTAATATTTGGGAAAATATTGATAGCGTATGCCCAATAAAGAATATGAGTATTTATTTTAGAGAGATAAGTGATAAAAATATAATCTCATTTTCTCCTTCTATGTCTAATAAGAATGTATGTTATATCATGAAGAGTTCTAATTTATGGAATTCATTATATTGTCATATAAATGACTACGATAATATTAATTTCTATGATAATAGTACTTTAGTGGACTGTTCCCAATCAAGTGACAGAGTGTCTATTAAATTGGATAGTGGATTAGATTTTGATACAAATTTTTTATTCGCTTGTGATGGCATAAACTCGAGTGTTAAAGATTTTTCCAACGTTACTGAAAAAAAATATGACTATTCATCAGTCGCAATAACATTTAATGTGTCTCATTCTTTAAACAATGATAGATCTGCAGCTCAAGTTTTTTTAGAGTCAGGACCGATAGCATTTTTGCCTATTGATGAATTTAGCGCATCAATTGTAGTATCTATAAAAAAGTCCTATCTAAAATCTACTAATTATAATGAAAATGATGCCTTATCATCCCTTAAAAGAACTTTTGGAAATATGTATGGAGATTTTAGTTTAATTAGTAAAATTTATAAGTTCGATTTATTTGGATCTGAAACAAATTTATATCAAAATAATCGCATTATTTTAGTTGGTGACTCTGCTCATTCAATTCATCCTTTAGCTGGCATGGGTTTGAATATAGGCTATTCAGATATTATGAAAATTATAGAATGCCTAGATAATAGAATCTATGATTACGATGATAAAAGGTTATTTTATAAGTATGAAAGGGATCAGGCTGTTATCAATAAAAGAGCAAGAATAACTTTAGAGCATATTGAAAAATTATTTTCATCTAAAAAAAAGTTTATTCATCATTTGATTCACACAGGAATGTATTTAACAAATAGCTCAAATTTTATAAAAAGAGAAATAATGAATTACGCAAATCATAATCTTGACTTTGGCTAATTTTTATTCTTTTTTATCTCTTCGTAACATACATTACCCAAAGATCTTCTATCCATATTATTTGGATATATTATTTTCCCTATAGTAACTTTAGCTTTTATATTCTTTGAAAATAATACTTTTAAGACATTTAAAAATAAAGAATCATTTCTTACAAAGGGAACTGACTTATGCGTTTCATTATTTTTATCTGGGTATGATATAGATACACACTGAATGGGGATATTATCACTTATTACACTAGCAAGTAATCTGGGTTTAAATTTTAAAATTTCACTACCATCTGATGTTGTGCCCTCTGGGAAGATAGTTACATTTCTTCCATATTTAAGACATTTATTTAAAGATTTTATTGCATTCTCAGAAGCATCTTTAGTGCCACGCTTTATAAATATTACATCAGCAAATCTTGTTATACTTCCTATTACTGGCCATTTAGATACTTCAGATTTAGATAAGAAAGTTGTTTCAAAAATTCCACCAATTATAACAATATCTAGCCAAGATATATGATTTGATATTATCAAACAAGTTTCTTGTGGTTTTTCTCCCTCAACAAGTACTTTTACGCCTGTACAGTCGACAATCTTTTTAAACCAGCGTCTTATAATATCTGACTCAATAGGATTCGCAAATTCTCCAATATTCTTAAGGCTGCCTTTAAATAAATTTTTTGTATTTGATACATGCTTTATTAGATCAAATAGTTTTTTTAGTAAACCTAAAATTCTCATAATAAGCTTATCCTACGGTAAAATTTTTTAATAATAAACGATTTATTTTCATTACTCTGATATTATATACGAAAATTTAATTTATAATGTTATATGTATATACATGAACTAAATCCGGTAATTTTTTCTTTTGGCAGTATAAACCTCTACTGGTATGGATTTATGTATATGATTGGTTTTGCAGGAGTTTGGTTACTAGGTAGAAGGCATATTAAAAGACCTTGGATAAATATAAGCGAAGAACATTTTTTAGATTTTTTATTTTACTCAATTATTGGGGTTTTATTTGGAGGGAAAATAGGTTATAGCTTATTTTATAATTTACCAAACACTATTGATAACCCTATTTCAGTATTTTTTTTCTGGGAAGGTGGCATGAGTTTTCATGGTGGTCTTATTGGTGTTATTTTAAGTGTAATATTTTTTAAGATTAAGTCGGGAATATCCTTAGTAAAACTTCTAGATTTATCTGCACCTCTTGCTCCCATTGGTCTTTTTACTGGGAGGGTTGGTAATTTTATTAATGGAGAACTTTGGGGAAAACCAACAGAAATGTTTTATGGTGTAATTTTCCCTAATGTTGATAACTCCCCAAGACATCCTACACAATTATACGAGGCTTTGTTAGAAGGAGTAATCCTATTTATAATTTTAAACATAGTTGCATCTAAGGAAAGGAAAAAAGGATTAATAGCTGGAATATTTTTAGTTTTCTATGCATTATTTAGATTCATAGTTGAGTTATTTAGAGAACCAGATAGTCATATAGGCTACATATTATTTGAATGGTTAACAATGGGGCAAATACTATGTATTCCAATGTTTTTATTTGGCTTTTACTTCATTTATAAAAGATGGGAATAAATTAATGAGACAATATTTAGATTTATTAGATAACATACTAAAAAATGGAGAGGAGAAAGACGACAGAACAGGGACTGGAACGCTTTCTATTTTTGGGTATCAGAGCCGCTTTGATCTATCTCAGGGTTTTCCGCTAGTTACAACAAAAAAAATACATTTAAAATCGATTATATATGAGCTTCTTTGGTTTTTAAAAGGTGATAGTAATATAGATTATTTAAATAATAATGGAGTTACAATCTGGAATGAATGGGCAGATAAAGATGGAAATTTAGGAAGAATATATGGTGTTCAATGGAGATCATGGATAGGACCTGACGGTAATACCACTGACCAAATAAAAAATCTTATGAAAGATTTAGAATCAAGGCCAGAATCAAGACGCCTTATTGTAAGTGCATGGAATGTTGGAGAGCTAGAAAAAATGGCTTTACCCCCTTGCCACTGTCTTTTTCAATTCTATTTAACAAATGAAAGGCTTTCATGTCAACTTTACCAAAGAAGTGCAGATGTTTTTTTAGGGGTTCCTTTTAATATTGCTTCATATTCATTACTGCTAGAAATGATTTGCCATGTAAGTGGTTATAAGCCAGGAGAGTTTATATATACTTTAGGTGATGCACATATTTATAAAAACCATATAGAGCAAGCAAAGATGCAACTAGAAAGAGAGCCATACCCTTTGCCTAGTTTAAAGATAAATAGGAAAGTTGATGATATATTTTCTTTTGAATATTCTGATTTTAAAATAGAAAATTATAAATCACACCCACATATTAGTGCAAAAATCTCTGTATGAAAAATGTATCAATAATTGTTGCTCTATCAGAAAATAATGTTATTGGCATTAATAATAGGCTCCCATGGAAACTATCTGATGACTTAAAAAACTTTAAAAAAATAACCATGGGCCATACTATAATTATGGGAAGAATGACATATGAATCAATAGGGAGACCTCTTCCTGGCAGAAAAAATATAGTAGTTTCAAGAAAGAAAAATAAAGGAGACCTTAACCATGTGAATAGCATAGAGGATGCTTTATATATATCTGAAGGAGAAGAGGAAATATTTATAATTGGCGGAGAACAGATTTTTAAGCAAACATTAAATTTAGCATCAAAAATATATTTAACAAAAATACATTCTACAATAGAGGGTGATAAATTTTTTCCAAAGATAGATTTTGATAAGTGGGATATTAAGCAATCAGAAAAATATTCTAAAAATAATATAAATAGCCACAGTTTTACCTTTCAGATACTAGAAAAAATTAACACTTAATAGAGGCTTTATGTATAGAACCATCTTTTAGAATTTTTATTGATGTTAGTTCATTCCCCCAAACGCAACCAGTATCAATTGAGATTAAATTTTTATATTGATAATACCCAAGAGTTGACCAATGACCAATAATGCATTTTTTATTTTTCAGAACTTCTGAATTAGTCATAAACCATGGAATAATATTATCATTATCTACTTTTTTATAATCTTTTATCTCTAAATTTAATGATAAATCTTTATTTAGGTAGCGCATCCTTGTAAATACGTTTATAGCAAAAATTATTTTCTCTTGGTCAGTCATATTTTCATCCCAGATTGAAGGAGTATTAGTCCATAAAGAACTTAAGAGGTCTTTACATTCATCCCCATTAATTTTTTTATTTATTTTTTCCCCTAGATTTAATGTAGTTTCTAATGACCATTGGGGATAAAAGCCTGCGTGAACCAGTATAGTGTTAATCTCTTCTTCATAGTGTACAATTTTTTGATTTCTATACCATTCTATAATTAAGTCACAATCTTTATGAGATAAAATATCATCAAAGGTATGTTTTATTTGAATCCAAGGATCTATTTCATAATACACTGCCATTAAATTGAAATCGTGGTTTCCCAAGACTGTTATTACGCTGTCATCTAATTCCATAATAAATTTAATTGTGTCTAGTGAATTTGGCCCTCTGTTTACTAAATCTCCTGTTAACCAGAGTGTATCCTCATTTTTTTTAAAGCCAATATTTTCTAGAAGTTTTTTAAACTCTTTATAGCAACCTTGAATATCGCCTATAGCATAAATTGACATATTATTAGTTAACTATCTTTGGGACTTTCAATGAAAACATTGGGATTTCAGCTTCAAATTTATAACCATTCTCTGCTTCCATTTGGTATTCTCCTTGCATAGTCCCAACGGGAGTTTCAATTATGGTACCGCTTGTATATTTAAATGATTCGTTTGGCTGAAGAACTGGTTGTTCTCCAACAACACCTAATCCTTTAATCTCCTGTATTTTATTATTTGCATCAGTTACTATCCAATGCCTACTAATTAACTGAACAGTAACTTTACCCTGATTTAGGATGTTAATAGTATAAGTAAAAACATATCTATTATTCTCCGGATCTGATTGAGGTTCAATGTATAAAGTTTCTACATTTATGTCTATTTTGTATAAAATATCCATGTATTTTAATAATATAATATAGCTCAAGCATTACGATAATTTCTAATTATACGGCTCGTTTGTTAACATTAATTAAATAA
>JAYZIH010000082.1:0-18346 GCA_036165695.1 Pseudomonadota bacterium
AAGATAAAAAAATACATTTTAATTATAAAATTTTCAATTCCGATGGAAGTGAAGCATCGCAATGTGGAAATGGAGCTAAATGTGTAGGTAGGTTTTATTTTGAAAGATACAAACCTTCTGTTAGTAAAATATATGCGAAAACATCTTCATCTTTAATTGAGATAAGAAGAACCATCAATAATGTTTATGAAATAAATATGGGTATTCCTTTATTAAACAAAGATGAGATTTCAAGTATGTGTTTTTATACAGGTAAAAATAAAATATTTAGTTTCAATAGAAGAAATTATAAGTTTCATATATCTTACATAGGAAACCCTCATGCTATTTTTTTTATGAATAGTATTGATTCATTTGATTTAGAAAGTTTTTCTATTGCATTTAATAAAAAAAAATTTTTCAAGCATGGAGTTAATATTAGCGTAGTAAAGAGAATTTCTAAATCTAATATTAGTTTAAGAGTTTTTGAGAGAGGTGTTGGCGAAACATTATCATGTGGCTCAGCTGCATGTGCCTCGGTTATTGCTTTGACTAATTCTTACCCTACAGCTGCGAATGTTAGTGTTAATATGCTTGGTGGGACTGCAAGAGTAAAATGGAATGGTAAAGAAAATTCTTCACTTTATTTAACTGGTAAAGCTAGTAATATATTTGATGGTGAATATTATTTATAAGTTCTTATGAAAAAATGAATAAATTTGAAGATGAGATATTAGAATATAGAAATCATTTAAAAAATATATTAAATTATTCAGAGAATACTATTTCTGCCTATTGTCATGATATAAAAGATTTTGTGTTTTATTGTTCTAATAACAACCTTAATTCATTTAAAGAGATTTCAGAAGCCGACATTAGAAGTTATATTTCAAAAATTCATAGAAAAGTTATGCAACATAAATCAATACAGAGAGTATTATCTAGTTTAAGAGGTTTTTTTAATTATTATTATAAGAATAATAAAACAGAGAAAAATCCAGCTTTAGGTGTTAAGTCTCCAAAAGTTTCAAAAAAACTTCCAGAAATTCTACAGCATGAAGACATAAATCTTTTGGCTTCAGTTAATTTAGATAACAGCGTATATAAGGATAAATTTTTATTAAAAAGAGATACTGCAATTTTTGAAATTTTTTACTCATGTGGTTTAAGACTTACTGAATTAGCAATGTTAAACATATCTCATATAAATTTTAATGAATCAATGATTAGAGTTACAGGAAAAGGACGCAAGGATAGAATAATCCCAATAGGCAAGAAGGCTATAGAATCAATTAACAACTGGCTTTTATATAGAAAAAAAATAAAAGAGATAAAAACCGATGCACTTTTTTTAAGTAAAAATGGAAAGCGTATATCGAAAAGAAGTATACAACTTAGGCTAAATTTTTTAGCAAAGGCATCAGGTATTGAGCAAAGACTATATCCTCATAAACTTCGACATACTGTAGCCACACATCTTTTAGAGTCTTCCGGCAATATAAGAGCAGTACAGGAATTTTTAGGGCATGAAAATGTTAGTACGACACAAATATATACTCACTTAGATAATCAGTATCTAATGAGTGTTTATGATAAAGTACATCCTAGATCTAAAAAAAATAATAAATAGGGTGTGTAGATGGCAGATAAAGTCCCTTTGGAGATAAAACTCCATCAACAATCAGGATTATTAAGTTTAAATTTTGACGATAAAGAATTTAAACTAGACGCAGAGTATTTGCGCGTATACTCTCCTTCTGCTGAAGTTATGGGTCATGCACCTGGGCAAGAAGTTTTACAAATTGGCAAAGAAGATGTTTTAATACAGAACATTGTTCCAGTTGGACATTATGCTATACAAATTATCTTTGATGATGGTCATGATACTGGTATTTTTACTTGGGACTACCTTTATGAACTTGGTGCTGAGTATGAGATAAAGTGGAATCAATATTTAAAAAGACTAAAGGAAGCTGGATATGAAAGAAAAAATCAATAACGATAATGATTTTGTTAATTTTGGATATAAAAAAGTAACTCAAAAACAAAAAGAGGAACTAGTAAATAATGTTTTTACTGATGTAACAAATAAATACGATATGATGAATGATATTATGTCATTCGGAGCACATAGATTTTGGAAAAAATTTTTTGTCGATTCCATAAGTATTAGACAAAATGACTATATACTAGACTTAGCATCTGGCACAGGAGATATTGCCGCACTTCTTTCAAGGAAGATTAGAGATAAAGGTCATATTTTTGCATGCGATAATAATTTAGATATGCTTGCCTTGGGAAGGGATAGGCTAATTGATAAAGGTATAGTACAAAATATCTCTTACATACAATCAAGTGCTGAAAATATATCTTTTAGTAATAATACTTTTAACCATGTCACTATTTCTTTTGGCCTAAGAAATACTTTTGATATGAAAAAAGTTTTACATTCTATATATAAAGTTTTAAAACCAGGAGGATCTATAAATATATTAGAATTTTCAGAACCTGAAAAAATTATAAGCCCAATATATAAAAAGTATTTAAATAATATCATACCCTTAATGGGGAAATTATTTGCAGATGATGAAAAAAGCTATCGTTACCTTTCCGAGTCTATCGAAATGCACCCTGGTCAAAGCCAGCTAATAAAAATAATGGAGGACACTGGTTTTGAGATTTGTAAATATAATAATTTAATGTTTGGTGTTGTAGCAGTTCATAGAGGTTATAAAATTTAATGGTTTTAGAAAATTTAACAAGTTTAGTAAATTCATCTTTAAAATATAGTAATATTAAAGATGATATTCTTATAAAGAATAATAATAAAGTTATTTGTATAAAATTAAAAAATACAAAGACAACAATATTTATTGTTATTCGTGATGGTACTTTGATTTTTCAAGATTCTCATATTGAAGAACCTGACTTATTAATTGAAGGAAGCCCAATTAACCTATTATCTTATATAAAGAACTATGATAAGAGCACAGATATAAAAATACATGGTGATATATTATTAGCAGAGGATATTACATTGTTATCTAAGAATATAAACATAGACTGGGAGCTATTACTTTCAGAACACTCTTCAGATGCTATTGCTCATTATAGTTTTTGATTTTCGAATATGTTTAAGAATAATATAAAATATTTTAAAGATAGTTTTCATAGAAACGTTAAAGAATATTTTAATGAGGAAAGTAATATTGTTCCAAATAAATATGAAATTGAAAAGTATATCAAAGATTCTGATAAGCTTAGAAATAAGATAGAATTATTAGATAAAAGATGCAAAACAATCTTAGATATAAGGAAAACATAATAATATGGGCCACTTAAAAAGAGTTTTTGAGATTTATATAATTATTATGAAGAATGCTCTAGATTTAGATCTAAAGCATTTTAAAAATCTTTGGATATTACAAATCCCCAGAATTTTTTTCCCGAATATTTGGCTTAGAAGTAAAAAGAAAAATAGAGCTATAAGACTTCGTGAATCTTTCGAAGCATTAGGTCCAATTTTTGTAAAATTTGGACAAACCTTATCTACGAGAAAAGACTTACTTCCTAAAGATATCGCATTTGAATTAGCAAAATTACAAGATAGAGTACCTCCATTTGATGGTGAAGTAGCGTCTAAAGTTATATCATCATCTCTATCCATTGATATTGATAAGGTTTTTGAAGACTTTAATACTACCCCACTAGCTTCTGCATCAGTTGCTCAAGTCCATACTGCTAAATTGAATGGTAATGAAGTTGTAGTAAAAGTATTAAGACCTGGAATAAAAAAACAAATAAAGAAAGATATACAATTACTATTTTTTATAGCAAAAATTCTGAACAGTTCTTGGAGTGAGGCAAAAAGATTAAAACCAGTTGAGGTCGTTGAGGAATATGAAAAAATTATATATGCAGAACTTGATTTATTGAGAGAGGCATCTAATGCAAGCTTATTAAAACGTAATTTTGAAGGCTCTAATTACCTATATGTCCCAGAAGTATATTGGGACTACACAACAGAGAATGTTATGGTAATGGAGAGAATTTTTGGTATACAGATAAGCGATAAAGACAATTTATCAAGTAATAATATAAATATAAAAAAACTTGCAGAAAAAGGAGTAGAAATATTCTTTACACAAGTTTTTCAACATAATTTTTTTCATGCAGATATGCATCCAGGGAATATTTTTATATCTTATGAAAATCCAGATGACCCAATTTATTGTGCTGTAGATTTTGGTATCATGGGAAGTTTATCAAAGTTTGATCAAAAATATTTAGCTTTAAATTTTCTAGCATTTTTTGAGAGAGATTATAGAAAAGTTGCAGAGTTACATATAGATTCATCTTGGGTGAGTAAGAATACAAGAGTAGATGAGTTTGAAGCAGCTATAAGAAGCGTATGTGAGCCTATTTTTGAAAAACCACTAAGTCAAATCTCTTTTGGAAATCTTCTTCTAAGATTATTCAGCGTCGCTAGAGAATTTAATATGACTGTCCAACCTCAATTAGTTTTATTACAAAAAACACTACTTAATATTGAAGGGCTAGGCAGAGATTTATATCCTGATTTAGACTTATGGAAAACTGCTAAACCTTTTTTTGAGAGATGGGTAAAGGAAAATATGAGTATAGCTGCTGCTGCTAAATCTTTGATTAATAATTCTCCAAAATTATTTAATGAAATAGCAGAGTTTCCTAGAAATATTGAAATTCTAAAAAATAAGATTGATGATGATACATATAATAAAATTACAAAGGAAGAACTGAAATTATTAAAATCTAGCATCAAGAAGAATAATTATATGCTTTATCTATTATTTGTAGTTGTTATATCAATTATATTTTCCAGATTCATTATCTAATATGGAGACTACTTCTATTTTAGAAAATCTTAATGATAATCAGAAGAACGCTGTATGTAGTGAATCAAAAAATTGCTTAGTAATTGCTGGAGCAGGTAGTGGTAAAACTAGAGTACTAATTCAGAGGATTTTTTGGCTAATATCCTCAAGGAAAATCTCTCCTTATTCTATACTTGCTGTAACTTTTACTAATAAGGCAGCTTCAGAAATTAAGAAAAGATTACAAGCAAATCTTAGGATTAAGATTGAGAACATGTGGGTTGGAACTTTTCACGGCATTTGCTATAGAATTCTTAGAAAAAATTATAGTAAAGTTGGGTTGCCAAAAAATTTTCAGATTATAGATGCTGATGACCAGTTAAGACTTATCAAAAGAATTATAAAAGAATCAGATATTGAAAATGATCAAATTCAGCCAAAACAATACGTTTGGTATATAAATAAAAAAAAGGATGAAAGTACTAGAAGTAGCGAAGTAA
The DNA here is from genome assembly GCA_036165695.1 of Pseudomonadota bacterium. GTDB lineage: Bacteria > Pseudomonadota > Gammaproteobacteria > Poriferisulfidales > JAYZIH01. The sequence goes on from JAYZIH010000082.1 coordinate 5,333, forward strand.
AACCAGACGATTTTGTAACAAAGCAGTATAATTTAGTTTATTCATTATATGAAGAATATTGCAGAAAGGTTGGGTTAGTTGATTTTGGAGAAATATTATTAAAAGTAGTAGAATTATTAACTAAAGATAAAGAAACTTTCATATACTATAAAAACTTATTTAAAGAAATATTAATTGATGAGTTTCAAGATACAAATTCTATTCAATACAAACTAGTAAAAATTTTATCTGGCAATGAGAATTCGATCTTCGCAGTAGGAGATGATGATCAGTCTATTTATGGATGGAGGGGAGCTATTGTAGAAAATATAAAAAAATTACAAAAAGATTTAAGTGATATAAAAGTTTACAGGTTAGAACAGAACTATAGATCTTCAGGGAACATTTTATCAGCAGCAAATAATGTTATTTTAAATAATTCATCAAGGATGGGTAAGGAGTTATGGACAGAAGATTCAAGTGGAGAACTAATTAAATTTTTCTCTGCATTTAATGATAGTGAAGAAGCAAAGTTTGTAGTAGAAAAAATAGAAGATTTGACTAAAGGAGATTTTAAAAGAAGTGAAGTAGCAATATTATATAGATCCAACGCGCAATCCAGGATATTTGAAGAATATTTTATATCAAAGAATATACCTTATAGAATTTATGGAGGCTTGAGATTCTTCGAGAGAGCAGAAATAAAAGATGTGCTTGCTTATTTGAGATTAGCTTTTAATACGAGAGATGATAATTCGTTTGAAAGAATAATAAATACCCCAACTAGGGGAATAGGTGAGAAAACAAAATCATCTATAAGAGAGTATGCAGCAAAAAATAATCTTCCACTTTATTATGCTATAGAAGAAATGTGTGAAAAAAAAATATTAACAAATAGAATTGTTGAATCACTATATGGGTTTATGAAGGTTATAGAAAAAATTAAAGATTCATTTAAGATTGAAAATCTACCAGAACAAATTTTAGAAGTTATAGAAATTACAAAAATTAAAGATATGTATTCTAGTGATAAAAATGAGCAAGCAAGATCAAAAATAGAAAATATTGATGAACTTGTCACTGCTGCTGATTTTTTTTCTGATGAAAATCAATTTGATGATATCCCGATTATCGAATCTTTTTTAGCTCATGCATCGCTTGAGGCTGGTGAAGGTCAGGGTAGTGAGTGGGATGATTGCGTTCAATTAATGACACTTCATTCTTCTAAAGGATTAGAATTTCCTATTGTTTTTCTTGTAGGTTTGGAAGAAGGATTATTCCCGAGTAGACTCTCTCTCGAAGAGGGTAATTTGGAAGAGGAGAGAAGACTTTGCTATGTTGGAATAACTAGAGCTAGAAAACTGCTTTTTATGACTTATTCACAAATTAGAAGACAATATGGGACAGAAGAATATCAGATGCCTTCAAGATTTATAGGGGAAATACCAACTGAAGTTATAGAAGAAATTCGACCTACTAAAGGTGAATCTTTTTTTAAAAGCAATTTGAACGGTAATAATTCAATTTTAATAGGTAGTAGAGTTATGCATAAAAAATTTGGGGAAGGCACTATTACCTCATCAGAGGGGAATGATAATAATGCTAGAGTTCAGGTATCATTTGATAAAGTAGGTAATAAATGGTTAATATTAGCATTAGCAAATCTAGAAATTTTAAAATGATAATAAGGTAAAAGTATGAAAAGAAGAGATTTTGTAAAAAAGATGGGACTTACTACTCTACTAGGTAGCTCTTTAATAAGTACAACAGCACGAAGTAGTGCAGAATACAAGTGGAAAATGGTTACTACTTGGCCAAAAAATTTTCCTGGTTTAGGAACAGGGGCTGAACATTTAGCTTCACTTATTAATCTAATGTCTGGAGGAAGAATAAACGTAATAGTCTATGGTAGTGGAGAATTAGTTCCTGCCTTTGAAATTTTTGATGCTGTTTCTAATGGAGTAGCAGAGATGGGGCATGGTTCTGCATATTATTGGAAAGGTAAAAATGAGGCCTTACAATTTTTCTCCACAGTACCTTTTGGAATGACTGCTAATGAAATGAATGCATGGCTATATAGAGGAGGAGGATTAGAATTATGGGAAGAAGCTTATTCTCCATTTAATTTAATTCCAATGGCAGCAGGAAATACCGGAGTACAAATGGGAGGTTGGTTTAATAAAGAAATAAAATCTATTAATGATTTAAAAGGTTTAAAAATGAGGATTCCTGGTTTAGGCGGGGAAGTGCTTAAGCGAGCAGGTGGAACACCGGTCAATTTGCCGGGAGGAGAATTATTTACAGCTTTAAAAACCGGTGTAATAGATGCAACAGAATGGGTAAATCCTTATAATGATTTGGCATTTGGTCTTCATAAGGCTGCAAAATATTATTATTATCCAGGTTGGCATGAGCCTGGTACTACCCTTGAATGTTTTTTAAATAAAGATAAATTTCAAGAATTGCCAAATGATTTAAAAGAGATTGTTAAAGGAGCAGCTAAAATAGCTAATATGGATATGTTGTGCGAATATATTTCGAGGAATAATGATGCGTTAAAGATACTTAAGAATAAGCATAAGGTTAAAATTAAGCCATTTCCAGATGACGTACTAAATATGTTAAGGGATATATCTCTTGAAGTTGTTGAGGAGATTTCTCATACTAATGAAATATCAAGAAAGATCTATAATTCATACGTAGAATTTCATGAGAAAACAGCAGCGTGGAACAATATATCTCTAAAACCCTATATGAAAGCCAAATAAATGGTGTCTGTACCAAAGCATTTTTATAGGTTAGAATATTCACAAAAATAATTAAGAGAGAATTTTAGGGGGAATAATAGTGGACTTTTCATTGCACGGTTTTCTTGCGAATACATACGTTCTACATGTTTTAGTTGTTTTAAATGCTTTTACAGCAGGTTATATAATGGTGACTGCTGTTAAAGATGTAAATATGCCAATTGGAAAATATATTTTATTTACGATAGGTGTTCTATTTGCAATTGCAGTAGGGGCTGTTTTTAAAATTCCGTTTATGGATCTATTATTAAATGCAGAATCTGAATTTAGAGTTCCTAACTATGCAACAGACCCCGATGTAGCTAGCGCTTGGTTATATGCTGGCGCAGTATTAGGTATTATTGCTTTAGCTAACGCCATAAAAAGTCAGGACTACATAAGTCCTCAACTTTCAAGAATATTAGACCACATAAGTCCTCAACTTTTAAGAATATTAAGTGTAGTGGTAGCGATATGGGCTATAGTCGTAATTTATTCTGGTATAAAAGAATTTGCAGATTATGCAACAAAGATTGCCTTTTTTGGAATTTGTTTTTATAGCGGTATGGCATATGCTATAACCTACTTAGTTGACCCAGATCAGAGAATTAATAAAAAGATAGCAAATGTAGCTGGTGGCCTTATATTTGTTGCATTAAGTCTTAATGCATTTACAAATTATCAGATATTTTCTGTAACATCCTATCAAGAAGCTGGTGGAGGTTGGGAAGGCGGTATAACAACCAAGCAAGACGAACTTAAGAACTAGCAAATATATACTGAGGAAGCCATGTGACGATATCTGGGTATAGCCAGACAATCGCTATTGCGATAATTTGTATTACTATAAAAGGAATTACACCCTTGTACATTTCAATAGTTTTAATACTTTTTGGGATTACACCTCTTAGATAGAATAAAGCAAATCCAAATGGTGGGGTTAGGAAAGAAGTCTGTAAGTTTATAGCTATAATAACTGCTAACCATATGGGATCTACACCCATCATAAGTAAAACGGGAGCTACAACAGGAATTACCACATAAGTAATTTCAATAAAGTCTAAAATGAAGCCAAGAACAAAAATTGCAGCCATAACAACTATAACTTTTATATAAATATCACCTGGAATATTATTAAGAAAATTATGTATCAGAACGTCACCCTCTAGGCCTCTAAAAACTAAAGAAAAGATTGTTGCTCCTATTAATAACATAAAAATCATACTTGTAACTTTTGTTGTCTGCGTTACTACATTATTTAAAATATTCTTATTGATTTTTTTATTAAATAACGCAAGCAAAGTTGCACCTATTGCGCCTACTGAAGCAGCTTCAGTGGGCGTTGCTATACCAATTATAATTGATCCTAAAACTGACAAGATTAGAATTAGTGGAGCAAATAAAGAATAATAAATATCTTTTTGTTTTATATTCCTATTTCTTTTTGATGGTTTTGGGATAAGATTAGGTTTTATTGTAGATATAAAAACTATATATAAAATATATAGAGCTACCAAGATAAGTCCTGGAAATATTGCTCCTACAAATAAATCACCGACTGATACACTATCTTGTGCAAATATACCTTGTTTGTTCTGAGCTTCTTGATAGGCAGAGGACATAACATCACCTAATAGAATTAGAATTATAGATGGAGGAATAATTTGACCCAGTGTCCCAGATGCTAAAATTGTTCCAGTAGCTAAGCGTACATCATATTTTTCTTTTAACATTTTTGGCAATGATAAAAGCCCCATTGTTACAACAGTTGCACCAACTATTCCAGTGCTTGCAGCAAGTAAAGCTCCAACAATAATTACGGAAATACCTACCCCCCCTCTTATATTGCCAAATAAAGAAGCCATTGTTTCAAGGAGTTTCTCAGCAATTTTTGATTTTTCTAACATAACACCCATAAAAATAAATATAGGCACTGCTATAAGAGTCTCATTTGTCATAATCCCAAATATTCTACTTGGTAGAGCATAGAAAATAGATAAGTCAAAGTATCCAAATAAATAACACAAGTATGCAAAGATTATAGAAACACCAGATAAGGTAAATGCAACAGGGTAGCCTAATAGTAAAACCAGAATGACAATAACGAAAAGAAGTATTGATAGAAGCATATTATTTTTTGTATTTAATAAATTGTGAAGTACCTTGAAGGATCATTAATCCTGCCATTAATAATATGAATGATTTTAGTATATAGACTAAAGGCAAGCCACCTGCTTCTTTTGAAGATTCCAGTAATAGAAAAGAAGACATCACATAATTAAAACTTGTTAGGATTATTACAACGAAAGTAGGGAATAGTAGTAACAATGTACCAAATAAATTAATTAATCTTTTTTTATTTTCACCCAAATTATTATATAAAATGTCTATTCTTACGTGCATATCATTTTGTAACGTATATGCACTACCCATTAAGAATATAAAGGAATGAAGGTATATTATAGATTCCTGTATAGCTATATTCCCCATACTAAACGCATAACGAAAAGTAGCTACTAAAAAAGTTATAGAAATCATTAGAATAATTAATGAAGAGGAAAAAATACCAATTGAGTTAACAAAATTATCAATTTTTTTTTCAAAATATTTCATAATTTTATTTGATACTTATTATTCATTCTATCTAGTAGTATTACTTTGAACTCATCTGGATTTAATAAATGTGTTAAATGTCCGTCTGTAGGATAAATAGAATCATAAAGCCTAGACAACCAGAAACGTAATGCTGCAAAACATAATATTAAGTTCCATGAATTTTTTTCATTCTCCTCTATTTTTCTTTTTGATGAATATGACAAAATCATGGCATTTTGCTTTTCAATATTTATAGTACCGTCTTTATTTATACACCAATCATTTACTGTAATTGCTAAGTCATAAATTAAATTTCCTGTACAAGCATAGTTAAAATCTATAACACCTGAGAGTTTATTTTTTTCAAACATAACATTATCTCTAAATAGATCTCCGTGGATTACCCCTTTTGGAATATTTTTATTTTTGAAGTTTAGAAGATTTTTTAAACATTCTTGAATGATTTCATTGTCATCATCCGATATAGATTCTCTTATTTTTTTTGAAGTTTCTGCAAACCATTCATTATTTCTAACCCCTTCATATGTATTTTTATACCCTTTAGAATTAGTATGTATTTCTCCAAGTACATTGCCTACTTGTTTACACATCTCTATATTAGTCTCATTATTGGACACTGTTTTACCTTTTAGTCTTGTAACAATTGTGCATTGTTTTTCCTTGATATTTGATAATAGTTTTTTATCTTTTGTAAAAATTGGTATAGGACAAGGAATCCCAGTATTTGATAAATAATTCATTAAATTTATTGTGAAATCTAGGTTTAAGTTTGGTTCTTCAAAAATTGTTAATACGTAACTACCTGATTCAGTATTTAAAAAAAAGTTAGAGTTAGTAATACCTTCATCAATACCGGAGAAATCAATAAGATTGCCGATATTATAATTATTAAGCAGCTCCTGAAGTTCGACATCACTTGGGTGTGTATAAACAGACATAGTTAGTAATTAGACTTTGTTATTTGCTCAAGATTATAGCAATATTAAAGGTATGAGTGTAAAAGAAAAGCTAAGAAACCTGATTCTAATAGACGGAAGTGCTTATTTATATAGAGCATTTTATGCATTACCACCACTTCAAAATAATCAGGGCCAAGAAACAGGAGCTATACACGGTTTTATTAAAGCAATAAACAAAATTATTCAGGACTATAAGCCAACAAACATAGCTGTAGTCTTCGATCCAAAAGGAAAAAATTTTAGACACGATATTTATCCCGAATACAAGGCAAATAGATCAAAAATGCCAAAAGAACTCTCTAGTCAGATTCCAATTTTATATACAGCTTTAGACTTAATAGGTCTAAGGCCAATTATTAAAGATGGAGTAGAAGCTGACGATATAATAGGAACGTTTGCAAGAAAATTTTCAAAAGAAGGCATTAAAATTGAAATTTTTTCAGGAGATAAAGACTTTGCGCAATTAGTAAATAAAAATATTAATATTATTAATCCAGTAAATTTTGAGAGACTAGATGAAAAGGGTATTGAAAAAAAATATGAAATTAGCCCAAGATATTTTATAGACTATTTGTCTCTCATGGGCGATAAGTCAGATAACATACCGGGTGTTCCTGGAATCGGTAGTAAGACAGCAATAAAAATAATAAATGAATATAAAACTATTGATAATATTATAAAAGAATCAAAAATGATTAAAGGCAAGGCAGGAAGCTCTATACAGAATAATATTGAAAAATTATTATTATCGAAGAGTTTGGCAACTATAAAATGTGATGTTGACTTACCATATGTTATTGGTGATTTAGTAAAAAAGAATACAAAGACCGAGGAACTTCTTAACCTTTATAGGGAATTGGATTTTAAATCATTAATTAAAGATTTGAGTTCAGCTAGCGTTAATAGCTATGAAGATAAAAATTTAGATAAGGATAAAGAAACAAAATATAAGATAGTTTCAAATGAAGAAGAGTTAGAACTAGTCATATCTGAAATTCAAAAGAAAAAGTTTTTTTCTGTTGATACAGAGACTACAAGTCTAGATTATACTATAGCTGAAATTGTTGGTATTTCTGTTTCTACAGAAGAGAAAAAGGGCTATTATATTCCGATTAAACATACTAGTAATTCAAATTTAAACCAAATAAGTTTAGATTATACATTAGAGAAACTTAAACCTATCCTTGAGTCAGAGAATATTAAGAAAGTTGGCCATAATCTAAAATATGATATGAATGTTTTATCTAATTATGATATTAATCTTTCTGGTATAGAACATGACACAATGTTGCTTTCCTATGTTTATGATTCTACTGGGATTAGACATGGTCTAGACAATGTTGCTAAAAAATATCTAGAATACCAAACAATCCATTATGAGGACTTAACTGGAAAGGGCGTTCACCAAATACCCTTTTCGGAGGTTAGTATAGATAAGGCTACAGAATATTCATGTGAAGATGTAGATATAAGTTTAAGATTATATAATTTCTTTTGGAAGAAAATTTCTGGTAATGAAAATTTAAAAAACATCTATATGGATATAGAGATACCTTTGATTAAGGTCTTATCTAAGATGGAGAGATCAGGAGTCTTGGTTGATAAAAAAGGTCTTCTAGAATATAGCAAAGAGCTACACATAGAATTAAATAAGATTGAAAAATCTTGCTATAAAATAAGTTTACATGATTTTAATATAAATTCACCAAAGCAACTTCAAGAAGTTCTATATGAAGAACAGAGTCTTCCTGTGTTAAAAAAGACTCCTTCGGGCAAACCTTCAACAGATGAGGAAACTTTACAAGAACTTTCAATTGAATATGAGCTGCCAAGATTAATTTTAGAATATCGTTCGCTTAGTAAGCTCAAAAGTACTTATACTGATAAATTGCCCATTCAAATTTCAGAAAGAACTGGAAGAGTTCATACCTCATATCAACAGGCTGTTACATCAACTGGTAGATTATCATCTACAAGTCCTAACTTGCAGAATATACCAATAAAAACTCAGCAAGGTAAAAGAATAAGAGAATCATTCATTGCTAAGAAAAGTTATAAAGTATTATCTGCAGATTACTCGCAAATTGAGTTAAGGATAATGGCGCATCTTTCTAAAGACAAAAATCTATGTAATTCATTTCTCAATATGGAGGATGTACATACAGCTACTGCTTCAGAAGTTTTTGGTATTGAAGTTAGCAAGGTAACAAATGAACAGAGACGTGCAGCAAAGACCATAAATTTTGGTCTTATATATGGTATGTCAGCTTTTGGATTATCTAAGCAATTAAACATATCTATGAACGAAGCAAAATCATATATTGAGACATATTTTTTAAGATACCCTGGAGTTAAGAATTATATGGAAGAAAGCAAGGAATTTGCTAGAAATAATGGTTATGTTCAAACTATCTATGGAAGAAGATTATATCTACCTGATATTAAATCTTCACAGACACAAAGAAGGAATTATGCAGAAAGAACAGCTATAAATGCGCCTGTACAAGGAAGTGCTGCTGATATTATAAAGATAGTTATGATAGAAATAGATAAATGGATTGAAAAAGAAAAAGCCGATGTTCAAATGATTATGCAAGTTCATGATGAGCTTGTATTTGAGGTTAAAAAGGAAATTTTAGAAAAAGATATTAAATCAATAATTGAAATAATGGAAAATTCTGTTAAATTGTCTCTACCGCTAAAAGTAAATTATGGATTAGGTTCAACTTGGGAAGCAGCACATTAATCTGGAATTGGTATTTGGATGAAGTTTTTTGATTAATAGAGGAGTATTAGTGCATTCAAAGATTCTAAAAAACAAAGTTTCTATAAAACTATTATATGTTTTGTTGTTTTCTATTTTTTTTAGTTCATATTTATTTGCTAATGATAGTCTTCAAAAAAGTATAGAACAAGGAAAGATAAAGTCTCAAACATGTATTGCATGTCATGGTGTTGATGGAAATAGTGTTAATCCCCAATGGCCTTCAATTGCTCAACAGAGTAAAAGCTATATAGTAAATCAACTTAAATATTTTAGAGATGGTAAAAGAAAAAATGTTCTAATGAGCGCACAAGCAGTGAATCTGAAGGATCAAGATATAGAGGACTTAGCAAATTATTATAATAGTTTAAACTCAAAAGTTAATAAAATTACAGGCTCAGATGAATTAGTTCTATTAGGAGAGAAAATTTATAGAGGCGGATTAATAAAAAGAGGAGTACCAGCATGTATTGCATGTCATGGTCCAAAAGGAATAGGTAATGATTTTTCAGGATACCCAAAAATATCAGGACAACATTCCGTATACTTAAAAGCTAGATTAGAAGAATATAAGAGGAATTATGATACGCGAAAATCTATTAGCGAGCATTATTCTTTAATGAGTGAAATAATATTTAAGTTAAGTCTTTTAGAAATAAAAGCGCTTTCTGAATATATACAAGGGCTACATTAATGTATAAAAACTCTTTCTTCTTTGCTTTAGTATTTTTAAGTTTTTCATCTCAGGCAGAATATACTGAAAATGTCCATTACGTAGTTATGGATCATTCAGCTTCATCGTATGTAGAAGGTATAAGTGATGAAATTCTTGTTATTGAGACTTTCTGGTATGGATGCCCCCATTGCTATAAATTTGAGGGTCACATAAATGAATGGAAGAAGACTATTCCAAAGGATGTGAAATTAGAAAGAGTCCCAGCGGTTTTTAATAAAATATGGGCATTACATGCAAAAGTTTACTTTACACTTAAAACAATCGATAAATTAGATATTTATCACCAAAAATTCTTTATAGCTATTCATGAACAGAATAGAAATTTTAAAGACTTAGATTCAATTTCAAACTTTTTTGAGAACCAAGGTATGGATATTAATAATTTTAGAAAGGTTTTTTTTTCAGATAAAATTACAAAAAAGGTTAAAAATGCAAATTATATGTTGGAAGAGTATTCAATTGATAGTGTTCCGCAAATTATAATTAATAATAAATATAAAATATCTGGTAAAATGGCAAAAAGTTATAAGGGTATGATACAGATAATGAATTTTTTAATAAAGAAGGAAAGAGGTTTAAGGGCGAACCTATAAAGGCGCCTGTGGCTCAAATGGATAGAGCGCTAGCTTCCGGAGCTAGAGGTTATAGGTTCAAATCCTATCAGGCGCTCCAACTATAATAATTAAAATAGGATACTTTATATGCAAGATGACAATCAGTTTATAACAACCTTTTTAGGAGTAATGGGCATTTTAGTTGTTATTTTTTTTGTGATTTTTGTGATTGCTCAAGTTGTTGTTCCAGATAAGCTGTATTCTGATAGAGCTCATAATAATTCTCTCATTGAAAGGATAGAGCCAGTTGGAAAGTTAAATTATGGGAAAGTTTCTCTCAGTACTTCAACAACTTCTAAAGACATCTCAACCCCTTTATTTTCAAACGGAGAGGAAGTTTATAATAGCGTATGCCAAAGTTGTCATACTACTGGAGTTATAAATGCACCTCTATATGGTAATAAGGATTCATGGGGTGAAAGAATTAATAAAGATCTATCGATTTTATACCAGAATGCAATTAATGGAATTGGCGCAATGCCTGCCAAAGGTGGTAGGCCAGATATTTCTAATAAATTAGTTGAAAGTGCTGTTGATTATTTAGTAGATTCTTTAAAATAGCTTTCCTATTATTTACTGTTTAATAGTGAATCTATTTTCTTTTCTAGCTCTTCTATCCTTTGTTCACATTCTTTTACTAGATTAACTTGTACGTCGTACTCTTCACGAGTTACTAAATCAAGTTTCTGCAACATACCCTCAGCACCTGATTTTAAAGTTTTTTGCATTTCTTCACGTGTAGAATGCATGGAGTCAGGCATCAAATCTTTAACCCTTTTCCTTATATCATCAAGATTTTTTTTATCAAATTTCACCATGTGTTTTCCATTTATTAAATCTAATTATATCAACTATAGATTATAAAGTTAATAATCTGATCGATAATTAATTTTTTTGGCATAGTCCTTGCATAGCTATATTAGTAGATAAAATAAATGGGAGTTTAAGATGATTAAGAGATTTATATTAATATTAGCTATGTTCTTTACTAGTCAGGCAAATGCTGAAGTTTCCTTCAGTGGAAATATTGGCTTTATGTCAGATTATGTATTTAGGGGTGTCCATCAATCTAGTAGTGCTGCTATGGGAGGTGTAGACATCGAGATGGGAGGATTTTATGCAGGTATATGGGGTGCTGACCTTCAAAATGGAAAAGGTTGGGCAAGCGGTTCACACCAAGGTATCGAGTATGATATTTATGCTGGATATGGTATGGATTTGACTGATTCTCTTTCTGGATATGTCGGTTATACTGCATATCGTTATTCTGACAAAGGTTCCGATGCCTTCGATGATGATTATGATGAAGTTAATATAGGAATAAGTTACGCACTTACAGATGATCTTAGCTTAGCAATCGACTATGCAAATGGTGAAAATGAAGCTACCGACCACACAAAGAAAGATTATGATGTTGGCACGATCTCTCTTGATTACCTAGGGTTTTACGTTTTAGTTGGAGAATGGGGGATTAGTGAAGATGATGCATCAAAAAGTGAAACTGACGCAGGTTGGTGGGAGCTTGGTTATACAAGAACAGTAGGCGATTTTGACTTAGGTGGTTCTATGATTATGTCTGAGAAAGAACTAGCAAGTGGTTCAGACTCAGGAGAGGATGGTGACTTTACAAGAATTGTTTTCACAATTGGTTATGCATTTTAAGCATAGCTAATTTACTTAGGGTTAATTACTCCTTGAGAAAGAGCAGCTTCATAAAAGATGTACTACCAATCTAAGATTGAAGCTAAAATTAAGGGATAACTATACATGTTATCCCTTTTTTTGTGCATAATAATTATTTTTTGCATTTTTATATCTAATAAGTTAATATATACACATATTTTGTGCAGGAGGTATATATGAAGTTAATAACAGCAATTATTAAACCATTTAAGCTTGATGATGTTAAAGATGCTCTTGCTGAGATGGGAGTTCAGGGTATGACTGTAACTGAAGTAAAAGGTTTTGGGTCTCAAAAGGGGCATACTGAGCTCTACAGAGGGGCTGAATATGTTGTAGATTTTTTACCTAAAGTTAAGATTGAAGTTGCAGTTCCAGATGATATGTCAGAAAAAGCAATTTCTGTCATAACAAAATCCGCAAATACCGGAAAAATTGGAGATGGAAAGATCTTTATCTATAATCTTGAATCAGCAGTAAGAATACGTACTGGCGAAACAGATTCAGAAGCTTTATAACTTATTTTACGATAGACATAAAAGCTTATATTTTGTTAATGAATAACGCATATGTAATAATACATGTGCGTTTTTCAATTTAAGGTAAGTATGAAAAATTATTTAATTACACATTATATTCTATTACTCGTTCTTGCATTTATTGGTATTGGTATTTATCTTAAAAGTGGATCTAATCATGATAGCTTTCATTTGATTGAATTTGACTTCAAGTCAGCTCTATCATATTTTTTAATATATCTTGTCTATAATCTATTATCTTGTTACCTGTATGAAAGAACTAATATTAATAGTGTGAAAGACATATTAAAAATACATTCAATTTCAATAGCTGCAGGGATTATTTTTTTCTATTTTCTTTA
>JAYZIH010000083.1:0-4556 GCA_036165695.1 Pseudomonadota bacterium
GAGCTATTAGCTAAATATGAAGCAGATTCTATAATCTCTGAAGTCGAGGATATAAGTTTAATTGAAAAACTTGTTGAACAAAAAAGAAAAGAAGCTATACGATTAAGTGATGCCCAAACAAAATATATCCAGGCAATAAAATCTGTTGTTGAGGGTAAATGGGTTATTCCTCATAACGTAAAACATGATAAAGAATGCACTGTAATTCTGAAGCAATTACCAAGTGGAACTGTAACAGATGTGAAACTTCATCAATGTAATGCTGATAAGCTATATCGTGAAACATTAATTAATGCTGTGTGGAATTCCTCTCCGCTACCCTTAGCGCCAGATACAAAGGTCTTTGACAGTGAACTAATTTTATTTTTTGACAGCAATGTGCCTAATAATTAGAAAATTTTTACTATTTTTTTTAATGATTAGCTTTGCAAATTTAGCAAACTCCGAGTTAGTTATTAAAATAGATAAAAGTACTGTTAGTTCAATACCTATAATCATTCATATGGTAGGAGATACAGAAGATTTTTCTAGTAGCGCCATTAAAAATATAATTAAAAGTGATTTATATGGTAGCGGGTATTTTAAAATACTTGATGAAAAAAATATTGAAAATGATTTAAAGAATTTATCAACTCAGTATTCTCTTTGGAAATTTGCTGGAGCAAATTATGTATTTAAAGGAAGTATTACAAAAGATAATACTTCTAGTAAAATTACATTTGATCTTTATGATATTTCTAAAAAGACCAAAATTTCTAGTTATAAAATCCCATTAAAAAATAATCATAATGTAAGAAAAGTTTCACATACTATAAGCAACGTTTTATTTGAATTAATTACAGGCATAGAAGGTGTTTTTGACACTAAGATTGCATATATTAGTTCAGAGGATTTACTAACAAGAGAAAGATATAAGTTATATGTTGCAGACATAGATGGATTTAATCCTGTAGCTATTTTTACTTCAAATAGGCAGCTAATGTCACCTGCATGGTCCCCTGACAACAAACATATCGCATATGTTTCTTTTGAGAATAGAAGGCCTCAGATATTCATTCAAACACTATCTACAGGAAAAAGAAAAAAATTATTTGGTGGTAAAGTGTCGTCAAGCGCACCAGCTTGGTCTCCTGACGGTAAAAAACTCGCATATACAACTGCTGTAAAAGGAAATTTAGAAATATTTATTTATGACTTAGATAGTGGAAGTAGTACCAGATTTACAAATAGTATAGGCATTGATACTGAAGCAGATTGGCATCCAAATGGCAAACAAATAATTTTTACTTCAGACAGGAGTGGCAAACCAAATATATATATTAAAAGCGTTAATAATAAGAAAAAAGCGAAAAGACTTACTTTTAAAGGAAATTACAGCGCTGATGCAAACATATCAAATGATCATAATTATATTACTTACGTAAATAACCTTGGGAATGGCTATCAAATAGCAGTTATGGACATAAAGAGAAAATATACCCATACTATATCAAGAGGAGTGCTTGACGAAGCACCTAGTTTTGCTCCTAATGGTAAAATGATATTATATGCAACAAAGAAGAAAAAGAAGGGTATTTTAGTTGCAACAAGTAGTGATGGAAGAATTAGAAAAGAAATACAAATTGTTGGAGAAGATGTAAGAGAACCAGTTTGGTCAAATAAATAATTTTTTAGGAGGTCAGGGTGAATAAAGGATATAAGGTATTATTATTCAGTATTGTAGCTTTAATGCTAAGTAGCTGCGCTATGTTATCTGATGAAACAGATGTAGTTGTTACTACAGAACCAATGTTAACAATGCCTGAAGATGAGAATGCATCTGATAGAGTTAAATCAGAAGATAGTGTTGATGTTGATATTCTAGATGAGAACGGGTTAAAGCTTGGCGATAATATTATTTACTTTGAATATGACGAATATTCTGTTACTGATTCAAAATCTAAAGCAATAATCAAGATGTACGCAGACTATATGAAGAAACATCCAAAGGCAAAAATTTCAATAGAAGGCCACGCAGACGAAAGAGGCTCTAGAGCATATAACTTAGCTTTGGGTGAAAAAAGAAGTAATGCTGTGAAAGATATTTTCCTACTAAATAATATATCTCCAGAAGGTATAGATTTAATTAGCTATGGTGAAGAAAAACTAGCTGTAGCTGCAAGTGACGAAGAATCTCATAGCTTAAACCGTAGGGTCGAAATAATATTTTTAAACACAGGAAAATAAATTGAGGAAGATAGCTTATTTAATTTTATTATATGTTTTCATATCGCCTACAAATGTCCAGTCTGAGGAGAATAATGACTTGTTAATGAGGATGTATGAAAAGCTTGAAATAATGAGCTCAAAGATGCAGGACATTATAAATGAGAATCAAATATTACTAAAGAAGATAGAAGATCTAGAAGCAAAACAAGAACTTTTGTATCAAGATTTAGATAAAAAGATATCAAAAATTAAATCAGAAAAGGAAACTAGTGATTCTCAGCTTTATAGCGAAACTTTTGAAAATATTTTAGAAAATAAACCTAAAGACCCCAACGAAACAGATATATCAAACCAAGAGCTTATTGACAGCAGCAAAAATAATGAGGGGCTAACAGGTGATGAAATTATTAGCTCACTTCAAACTGAAGATAATGAAGAAAGTAAGGTAGGTAATCAAGATAAATATCTTAAAAAAAATGAGATAGAACTATATAGGGAAGCTTTTCAACTTATAAGAAATAAAGATTTTAAAAATTCTAAAATAGCGTTCAGCGCTTTTTTATCTATGTATCCAAAAAGTGTATACGCTAGTAACGCGCAATATTGGTTAGCAGAATCAGTGTATGCTTTAGAAGATTATGATAATGCTATTAAATATTTTACTGAACTTTTATCTGTGTATCCAAAAAGTAGTAAAGTTGCAGATGCAAAATTAAAAGTTGGTTTTTGTCTTTTTAATATAAAAAAATGGAAAGAAGCGAGAATAATTTTTAATGATATAGTTAAAGATTATCCAAATACATCCTTGTCTAAATTAGCTAGCCAAAAAATTCAAAGAATGGATATTGAAGGAAGATAATGAGTCAAGAAGATGGATACTCTAGCGTTACTCAAGATAAATGAAATTTTCTATTCTGTACAAGGCGAAGCAAAGCATTCTGGCAAACCTACAACCTTTATAAGACTTTCAGGATGCCCCTTTCGATGCGGTTATTGCGATACCGAATATGCTTTTCGTGAGGGAGTTAAAAAATCAATTTTAGATATAGTTAAAGAGATTAGTAAATATAAAACTAAGTTTGTCACGATAACTGGTGGTGAACCGCTTTCCCAAAAAAATATTTATTATTTATTTGATAAACTCGTAGAAAATAATTATAAAGTTTCAATTGAAACTAGCGGTTTAGTTGATGTCAAGGACATACCTAATGAGATAGAGATTGTAATGGATATCAAAACTCCATCATCTGGAGAAAGCCATAATAATCTATATAGTAACTTAGACTATTTAAGTAAAAATGACACAGTTAAATTCGTGATTTCGTCGAAGGAAGACTATCAATGGGCTAAAAGAATTATTAAAAAACACAGTTTAATAAAATTATGCCCAGTATATTTTTCGCCAGCATATAATGATATAGATATAAGAAATATAGCAGATTGGGTTTTAGCAGATTCACTGCCTGTAACCATTCAATGCCAATTACATAAACATATATGGGGTGAAATTAGAGGTGTATAGATCATGACTGAGAAAAGAGCAGTTGTAGTTTTATCAGGTGGAATGGACTCTGTAACAGTGCTAGCTCACGCACATAATGAAGGGTATATTTGCAACGCAATTACTTTTGATTATGGACAAAGAAGCTCTTCAGAGATACATGCTGCTGAATATTACTCCAAAACTTATAAATGTTGTGAACATAAAATTTATAAGATGTCATTTAGCGATTTTTCAAATTCTGCCTTAATAAATGAAAGTATGCATATTGATGCTAGCAATATAAATAATAATAAAATACCTAACACTTACGTGCCTTTAAGAAATATTATTTTCTTATCAATTGCATGCTCATGGGCAGAATCAATGAATATACATAATATTTTTCTTGGGGTTAATTCGGTTGACTACTCTGGTTATCCTGATTGTAGACCTGAATTTATATCTAAATATCAGGATATGTTAAATGCTGGCACAAAAACTGGAGTAGAAGATAGTGGATTTAAAATACATACTCCACTAATAAATATGAAAAAAACTGATATAATAAAACTTGGTCATTCAATTGGCGTAAATTATTATCATTCTGTATCTTGTTATCAAGCTTTAGATACAGGTGAAGCATGCGGCAATTGTGAGTCCTGCGAATATAGAAAGAATGCGTTTATTGAAGCAGGGCTGGAAGATGAAACGAAATATTATTAAGGAATCAATATGACAATAGAAATTTTTCAAACAATACTTATAGCATGTTTTATTACAACTTTTATTCTAGGTGTGGTTGTATTTAAAACAAATTTTTGCACCATGGGAGCAGTTTCAGATTTAGTTAACATTGGCGATACAG
>JAYZIH010000084.1:0-2667 GCA_036165695.1 Pseudomonadota bacterium
ATAATATCTCTGATAATCCAGTTGATATAAAAGAACATTTAAAAGATCCATTTGCTAAACCTCTATTATTAAATATTAATACTGAGAGGAAATATTGGCATGCAGGTGCAGGTATTGATGGAGATACATATGATAGGTATGGAGATGAAATGAAAGATTTAGGGGAGAAAGCTATAGAAATTGATAAACAAACAAAAAATTATATGGAAGGTGTATGGGAAGAACAGTTAGAGAAACAATAAAAGAATTAACAAGGCATCACTTGTTAGACAAGAAAAGTTTATGTTTTGGACAATGTCTTACTGCAGTAGGATGGGTAGGAGGTACTTTGCCTGAATTATACGAAGATGATGGTATGGTAGAAGTTACAACAGCAGATGTAGCAAATGGAGGTTTTGTAGTTGGGGCTGGCCTAAAAGGAGTAAGACCTATATATGTAGTACGCTATCAAGGTTTCCAATGGTATAACGCGCCTATTATTATAAATTATGCATGTAAAAGTAAAGAATTATGGGGGGTGCCTTGCCCCATATTTGTAAGAAGTATTGCTATGGAAGGTGGTATTGGGCCTGTAGCAGGTTCATCTCATCATTCCTTATACCAGAGAATGCCAGGTGCAAAAATTTTATCACCAATGACCCCTAACGAGTTTAGCTATTGTTATGAAGAATTTATGAAGGATGATGAAGTATATTATATTTCAGAGCATCGAAGAAGTTATGATAATAAAGATGAACTAGAAAATGTTATTCTTCCAGAAGCTGACTTTACCCTATTTCCAATTTCAGTTACAAGATTTGATGCAGAAAAAGCAAGACTAATGTTAGAGGATGAAGGTTATAAAATAAATATTATCCACCAATTATGGATAAAACCATTTATATTTAAAGATGAATGGAGAAATGCGCTTGATAATAGTAAATATGGAGGGTTAGTATTAGATGATGATTATGAGGAAGGTGTTGCAAGTAGTATCGCACATCAAATGATGATGAAAGCCAAGAAAAAGGTACATACACTAGGTTTAGAACATAAATCTGCAGGATTTCACAAAGATGTTGATAATTTACCCCCATCGCCAGAGCTAATTTCAAAAACTGTGAAGAATATTATTAAAAATGAAAGATAAAGTACTAATTACCGGATCAACAGGTGGGCTTGGATACCATTTAGCTAAATATTTTTCTGCAAAAGGGCACCCACTATTAATTCATGGGAGAGATAAAGAAAAACTGGATTTAATAAAAAATAAAATAAGTAATGAGAAAGTAAAAGTAAATTCAGTAGTAGCAGATTTGTCGAAGCTAAATGATATTAAGAAACTTAGCAACCAAGCTAACAAAGATGAAGTTAAAATATTGATAAATAATGCTGGAGTTATATGCCCAGGGAAGGACCTTGATAATTTAACAGATGATGAAATTAATAATATGATAGATATAAATCTAAAAGCACCAATACTTTTAACAAAATACTTATCTAAGCATTTAAGACACATAATTAATATAAATTCAATTGTTGGAATTGAACCTAAAAAGAAAAGAACGTTGTATGCAGCTACAAAATTTGGGATGAGAGGGTTTTCTCAGAGTTTTAATTTAGAAGATATATCGTGTAAAATATTAGATGTGTACCCAACGAACATAAAGACATGGCCAGATAGAGAAAATGCGATGGAAGTTGATTTTGTATTAAATAAAATTTATGAAGCTTTTACTTCAAATCAAAATGAATTAGTGATAGATGGCAGACCAAATAATTAACAAAGAGCAAATAAAATTTTATAATGAAAATGGTTATTTAATTGTAAATAATGTTCTTTCAAATACATACTGTGACTCATATCTAAATCAAATAAAGAAACATGCAAATTCTGATTTTGCTGCAATTATGAACCCCGATAGATTAGATTTTTTAATTGCTCAAACTTTTGAAAATCTTATTATTAATTTATCTTTGCCTGAGAGGGTAGATATGGTTTCAAACTGTAGAGAAACTGCGCAAATAACTTACGAAATTATGTCGAATAAATTAGCAGTAAATATCCTTGAGACCCTTCAACAATGCAAAGTAGTTGCTCTTATGTCACAAATGCTATTTAAAGAAGCAAATACTAGATATGCAAATCAGGCATGGAACCCACACCAGGATAATATTTACACTCAAAATAAAACTGAACTATCAAATGGTTTTACTACTCAATATCTAACCACAAATTTTTTTCTAGCAGACGCTAATACTAATAATGGCACGCTTTATATATATCCTGGTTCACATAAATATGGTCTTTTTGAAGCTGATGAAAAAGTATCTTATAGAGAAAAGAGTAATTCAAACCCTGGAAATGAAATATCAGAAGATATTTTAAAAAAGTTTAAAAAAGTCGACTGTATTTTTAAGAAAGGCGATTTACTCATTTTAAATGGAAACTGTGTTCATGGTTCATACCCGAATAATAGTAATACTTCAAGACCGCTTTTATCTGTCTCGTATATAAGTGAAGGTGAATCATTTATTGCTGGAAAAAATGCTAGAAGAAAGGTAATTAAATTAAGGTAAAAATATGGATTTAGTAGGATTTAAAAAGCAAGGATATTTTATAATAGATGATTTCTTAGATAAGAACTTAGCATCTAACCTATTATTAGAGCTTAAAAAAGAAAAAAA
>JAYZIH010000085.1:0-8171 GCA_036165695.1 Pseudomonadota bacterium
ATATACTTGATGAGCCTTCTATTGGCTTGCACCAAAAGGATAGTGATAAATTAATAGCAACTTTACAAAACTTAAGGGATCTAGGAAACACTGTTATTGTTGTTGAACATGATGATTTAATGATTAATTCTGCTGATTACATATTAGATATAGGCCCAGGAGCAGGAGTACATGGTGGAAATATTGTAGCAGAAGGCTCTCCTGATTTAATAAAAAAAAATAAAAAGTCTTTAACTGGCAAATATTTATCTGGTATAGAAAAAATTGATGTCCCAAAAGAAAGAATTAAACCGAATAAAAAATATATAGAAATTAAAAAAGCAAGTTCAAATAATTTGAAGAATATAGATGTAAAAATACCGATTGGGCTATTTACCTGTATAACTGGTGTTTCTGGATCAGGAAAATCTACGCTAATTAATGAAACCATATATAAATATATAAATAGTAAAGTAAATAGGGGTCATGAAAACTATGGTAAAGTCGAGGAAATTACTGGTTTTCAATCATTCGACAAAATAATTGATATTAACCAAAGTCCAATTGGCAGAACTCCCAGATCTAATCCTGCAACGTATACAGGATTATTTTCCTTAATAAGAGATCTATATGCATCAACAAACGAATCAAGATCTAGGGGTTATAATGTTGGAAGATTTAGCTTTAATGTTAAAGGAGGCAGGTGCGAAGCATGTAACGGAGATGGATTAATAAAAGTTGAAATGCATTTTTTACCAGATATTTATGTTACATGCGATATATGTAAGGGTAAAAGATATAATGATTCAACTTTAGAGATTTTATTTAAAAATAAAAATATTCATGATGTATTAAATATGACTGTGGAAGATGCTTTTAGTTTTTTTGAAAATGTTCCCTCTATAAAAAGAAAACTAAAAACCCTGGTTGATGTTGGGCTCTCCTATATAAAAATAGGACAGAATGCAACTACGTTATCAGGCGGGGAGGCACAAAGAGTAAAGTTAGCAAAGGAGTTATCTCGAAGAGATACAGGCAAAACATTATATATTTTTGATGAGCCCACGGTAGGCTTGCACCCTCATGATATAAAATTACTATTAAATATAATTTTACAACTTAGAGATAAAGGTAATACTATTATAATAATCGAACATAACCTAGATGTTATTAAAACATCTGACTGGATTATAGACTTAGGTCCAGGAGGAGGTATTAATGGTGGTAAAATTGTTGATTATGGTACGCCAGAAAGTATAGCTAAAAATAATAAATCTTTTACTGGCAGGTATTTGAAGAGAGCGTTATGATTCTTCGCTATTAATTTTTGTGTCGACAAATTGGATAAGTGCCATATCAGTCTTATCTCCGTTTCTAAATCCACACCTAACTATACGTAAATATCCTCCAGGACGATTTTTAAATCTGGGCCCAATATCATTAAATAACTTTGATACTGCGTCCTTAGATCTAATTCTAGAGAACACAATTCTTCTTTTAGAAACAGAATCTGTTTTAGCTATTGTCACTAACCTTTCTACAAAACTTCTTACTTCTTTAGCTTTCGAGACAGTGGTCTTTATAGTTTCATATTCAATTAATGATGTAGACATATTTTTCAGCATCGCCAATCTATGTGATGATGTTCTATTTAATTTTCTCCCTGAATATCTATGTCTCATAACTATTCTTCCTAAATTCTAGTACTAGGATTACTATCATTATCTAAATTTGATGGTGGCCAATTCTCTAATTTCATGCCTAGCGATAAACCATAGGTTCCAAGAACATCTTTTATTTCTGTTAAGGACTTTCTTCCTAAATTTGGTGTCCTTAATAATTCACTTTCTGTTCTTTGTATAAGATCGCCTATATAATATACATTCTCAGCTTTTAAGCAGTTTGCAGAACGCACAGTTAGCTCTAAATCATCTACAGGTCTAAGAAGATTTGGATCAATTTGATCCTCTTCTTCTTTTTGCTCTTTTTCTTCTATTGCTTTTAGATCAACAAATACTGATACTTGATCATGTAATATTGTTGCTGCTTCCTTAATACATGATTCAGGATCAATAGTTCCATCTGTTTCTAATTCAATTATTAATTTATCTAAATCTGTTCTTTTCTCAACTCTTGCGCTTTCTACTTTATAAGAAACTTTTTTAACTGGGCTAAAGCTTGCATCTACCAATAATGATCCAACTTTTCTTTCTTTAGTTTCTTCTCTATTATGAGTTGGTTCGTACCCTATACCCTCATCTACTCTAATTGTCATGTTTAATGGCGACTTCTTAGTTATATTTGCAATAATAAGGTCTGGGTTTATTATTTCAATATCATTTTTTAGTTGAATGTCACCTGCTGTTACTGGGCCAATTTCATTTTTTGAAAGCTCAAGTGTTGCTGAATCATTGCCATTCAACTTAAATGCTATCTCTTTAAGGTTTAAAATTATATCTATTACGTCTTCTTGAACTCCCTCAATTGTACTATATTCATGTAAAACACCATCTATTGATATTTCTGTAACAGACGATCCCTTAATGGTTGAGAGCATAATTCTCCTTAATGCACTTCCTAAGGTATGGGCAAAACCTCTTTCTAAAGGTTCTAGCGTAACCCTAGTATAATTCATAGCAATATCTTCAATATTTACAATTTTTGGTTTTAATAAATTATTAAAATTTGACACTTTTACACCTCTTTATTATTTAGAATATAACTCAACAACTAATGACTCATTAATATCTGGTGGCAAATCTGCTCGCTCTGGAATAGTTTTAAAAACACCCTCCATTTTTTTTATATCAACAGACACCCACTCTGACATCATACCCAATTCTTCGGCTGAAGCTAAAGAATCTTTAATTCTAGTCTGCTTTTGAGACTTCTCTTTAACAGAAATTATATCGTTTGGAGATACTTGAAATGATGGAATATTAACTATTTTTCCATTCACCAAAATTGATTTATGACTAACTAGCTGTCTACATTCTGCTCGTGTTACTCCGAAACCCATTCTATAAATAACATTATCTAAACGACATTCTAAAAAGCTTAATAAATTCTCACCTGTTGAACCTCTTTTTCTTGCTGCACGTTTATAATATTGCCTAAACTGTCTCTCTAGAATTCCATACATTCTTTTCAACTTTTGCTTTTCCCTTAATTGAAGACCGTAATCAGACAGTCTACCTTTTTTATCAGAGTGCTGTCCTGGGTGGGTTTCAACTTTACATTTAGAGTCAAGAGGCCTAGCTCTACTCTTCAGCATAAGGTCATAACCTTCTCTTCTTATTAATTTGCATTTTGGTCCAATATATCTAGCCATAACTAAACTTATACTCTCCTTTTTTTAGGTGGCCTACACCCGTTATGTGGAATAGGTGTAATATCATTAATGTCTGTAATCTTATAACCTACACTGTTAAGAGCTCTGACTGCAGACTCTCTTCCAGGCCCTGGTCCCTTTACTAATACAGCTAATGTCTTTACTCCATATTCCTTAGCTAATTTCCCAGCTTTCTCTGCAGCAATCTGTGCTGCAAAAGGGGTGCTCTTCCTTGATCCTCTAAAACCAGATCCACCGGAAGTTGCCCAACACAGTGTATTCCCCTGTCTGTCTGTAATAGTTACAATAGTATTATTAAAAGTAGAGTTTATGTATGCAATACCATCAGTTACTACTTTTTTTACTTTTTTCTTAGATTTTGTATTTTTTGTTTTTGCTTTTTCCATATTAAAATTAGTTATTTCTTAATTAACTTCCTCGGACCTTTTCTAGTTCTTGAATTATTTTTTGTTTTTTGCCCTCTCAATGGCAAACCTTTTCTATGCCTTATTCCTCTATATGTTCCTAAATCCATAAGTCTTTTTATCGACATTGTAACTTCTCTTCTTAAGTCACCCTCAATATTATATTTTACTACCTCAGACCTTAAAGACTCTATCTCTTGTTCTGATAGTGTTTTTACAGTCTTTGATGGATCTACATTAGCCTTCTCACATATCTTTAATGATAGGGTTTTTCCAATACCATATATTGACGTCAAAGCAATGCCAGTATGCTTATTTTCTGGTATATTTATTCCTGCAATCCTAGCCATAACTTAAATCTTCTCCTTATTACCCTTGTCTTTGTTTATGTCGTGGATTTGTGCATATTACACGTACAGTTCCATTTCTGCGAATAATTTTACAATTTCTACATATTTTTTTCACAGATGCTCTTACTTTCATCGCTTATATCCCTTTATATTAGATTTTTTCATTAAATTTCCATATTGGTAATTCATCATATGTGCTTGTAGTTGGCTCATAAAGTCCATTATGACAACAACAATAATTAATAAAGAGGTGCCTCCAAAATAAAATGGAACATTTAGCCCAATAATTAAAAATTCTGGAACCAAGCATACCAACGCTATATATATAGCTCCTACTGCGGTTAATCTTGTCAGAACACTATCTATATAAAAAGCTGTTTGTTCTCCAGGTCTAACCCCAGGTATCGAAGCACCTGATTTTTTTAAATTCTCTGACGTTTCTTTTGAATCATAGACAATAGCTGTATAAAAGAAACAAAAGAAGATAATTGCAATAGCATAAAATGCAACATATAAAGGTTGTCCAGGAGCTATGCTAGTAGATATATCTTTAAGCCAATTCATACCTTCAGTAGATCCAGCCCATTGTCCTAATGTTGTAGGAAAAAGTATTATACTTGAAGCAAAAATAGGAGGTATAACGCCAGCCATATTAAGTTTAAGTGGTAAGTATGTTGATTGTGCCTGCATCAATTTTCTTCCTTGTTGTCTTCTTGCATAATTCACAGCTATTTTTCTTTGACCTCTTTCAACAAAAACAACAAATGCAGTAACAAAAATAGCAAGTAACATAATCACAACAACTAAAAATGAGCTTAATTCTCCAGTGCTAGCTAACTCTAAAGTTCCTCCGACCGCAGATGGTAAGCCAGACACAATACTTATAAAAATAATTATTGATATTCCGTTTCCTATTCCTTTTTCTGACACTTGCTCCCCTAGCCACATTAAAAACATTGTTCCAGTTACTAAAGTTATAATTGTTGAAAAAATAAATCCAGGGCCTGTATATAATGAAATTCCTTGAGATTGTAGAGCAACTGCAACACCACCTGCCTGTAAAGTTGCTAATAATACTGTTCCATATCGAGTGTATTGAGTTATTCTTCTTCTGCCTTGCTCTCCTTCTTTTTTTATCTCTTTTAAAGTTGGAAGCATTGCTGACATTAATTGCATGATAATAGATGCCGAAATATATGGCATTATACCTAATGCTAGAATACTAAATCTTTCTAGTGCTCCACCTGAAAACATATTAAACATATCAAGAATAGTGCCACTTTGTTGCTCAAAAAAATTAGCAAGCGCTACTGGGTTAATCCCAGGAACTGGAATATATGTTCCAATCCTGTATACAATTATAGCCATAACAACATACAGTATTCTTTTTCTTAACTCTTCCATATCCTATTCCTCAATTTTCCCACCGAGTTCATCAAATACCTTTTTAACTCCTTTAGTTACCATAATGCCTTTTAAATTCTTTTTTAATTTAAAATCACCTGATAAATATATCTTTACCTTTTTTATGTTCTTTCCTATAAATTTTGCTTCTCTTAGTACCTGCATATTTATTTCTTTAGCTTCAATCTTATTTAAATCACTTAATCTAATTCTTGCGGTATCGTTTTTAAGCGAAACAAAGCCAGATTTTGGTAGTCTTCTCTGTAAAGGCATTTGTCCTCCTTCAAATCCAACTTTGTGGTAACCTCCTGATCTAGATTTTTGGCCTTTATGCCCTCTCCCACAAGTTTTCCCTGATCCTGAGCCCATTCCTCTACCCACTCTTTTTCTATCTTTCTTTATATTATTTGTTTTAAGCGTATTTAAACTCATTTCTCATTCTCTACTTTCAACATGTATTCTATCTTTTTAATCATTCCCCTATTTTCTGGTGTATCCTTTACAACAGAGGATTGGTTAATTTTTTTAACACCAAGTCCATTTGCGCAGGCTTTATGTGACTTTAACCTACCAATCAAACTTTTAACTAAAGTTACTTTAAGATTTGTCATCTTTTAGTCCCAAAATATCTTCAATCTTCTTTCCGCGCTTATTAGAAACGTGTTGAGGAGATTGTATTGATGTAAGTCCATTAACAGTAGCCCTTACAACGTTAATTGGATTTGTAGTACCTATACATTTTGCTAAAACATTATTAATGCCAAGAACTTCAAATACTGCTCTCATAGCCCCTCCAGCAATTACTCCAGTACCTTCTGAAGCTGGCTGCATATAGACTCTTGCTGCTCCATGCCTGCCTACTACAGAATAATAAATAGTTCCCTTATTGATTGGAATTCTAATCATTGACCTTCTAGCTTTTTCCATAGCTTTTTGTATAGCAAGCGGTACTTCTTTTGCTTTCCCATAACCATAGCCAATTCTTCCATTTCCATCTCCGACGACTGTTAACGCAGTAAAGCCAAATTGTCTACCACCTTTGACAACTTTAGCTACTCTATTAACAGCAACAAGTTTTTCTAATAATTCTTCACTTCCTTGGTATTTTTCTATATTAGTTGACATAAAATAATCCTACTCTAAAACTTTAATCCAGATTCTCTTGCAGATTCGGCTAACGCTTTAATTCTCCCATGATATTTAAATCCACTTCTATCAAAAGCTACTTCTGTAATTTTCTTATCCATAGCTCTCTCTGCGATTGTTTTTCCAATAACTTTTGCACTATCAATGCTCCCTGTATATGTACTTTTTTTTATTAAACCTTTTTCTAAAGATGATGCTGACACAATAATCTCTCCAGTTGGAGAATATAATTGCGTGTAGATATGACGATCTGTCTTATAAACAGATAGTCTATGTCTATTAGAAAGCAGAATCTTACTTCTAATCTTCCTGCTTCTACTATTTCTTGATGATTTATTTTTCATAATTATTTTTTCTTAGCCTCTTTTCTAATTATGTGTTCATCTTTATATTTGACACCTTTTCCTTTATAGGGTTCTGGAGGTCTAAATGCTCTTATTTCAGCAGCAACTTGTCCTACTTTTTGATTATTCACTCCTTTAATAATAACTTCTGTTTGTGATGGCGTTTCAATACTTATATCTTCTTCATATTTATAGATAATTGGATGTGAAAAACCTAAGTTTAAATGTAAACTTTTGTTTTTAACTTCAGCCTTGTATCCAACACCAACTAAATTAAGTTCTTTTACAAATCCTTTAGTAACGCCTTTTACATTATTATTAATCAATGATCTTATTGTTCCTGCAAGTGCATAATTCTGATTTTCCGTAACTACATTTAACTTATCCTCAGCTATATCAATATTTATTTCATTATTAATATTCATATTAATTTCACCTAAAGGTCCTTTAAACATAAGACTTCCTTTGTCGTAACTTATCGTTACATCTTTTGGAATTTCTACTGGTTTGTTAGCTATTCTTGACATTTTATTTAACCTATTTATTCAACAGTACATAAAATTTCGCCACCATGGCCATTAGTTTTTGCTTCTTGAGCTGTCATAACACCTTTTGAAGTTGAAACAATTGCAATTCCTAAGCCTCCCAGTATTTCTGGGAGCTCGTCTTTTGAACTAAATCTTCTTACGCTTGGCTTGCTTACTCTTACTATTTTATTAATTACAGGCTCACCTTTAAAATATTTTAACTTTATCTTCAATCTTTTCTTATTATTATCCATATCTTTAGTCTCATAATCTTGAATATAGCCTTCATCCTTTAATACTTTTAATATTGAGGATTTAATATTTGAATATGGAGTACATACAAATTGTTTATTAACCATTTGACCATTTCTAATAATTGTTAGCATTGATGCTATTGGATCACTCATACTCATATTAATCTACCAACTTGCCTTTACAAGGCCTGGTATTTCTCCTTTTACGGCTGCTTCTCTTAATTTTGTTCTACCGAGACCAAATTTTCTATAGAAACCTTTTGGCCTTCCTGTTATTGCGCATCTGTTACGTGTTCTACATGAACTAGAATCTCTTGGTAATTTTTGTAGCATTTTTACATACTCAGCACGTTCATCATTTGTTATTTCCTGATTCTTAATTTTTTCTTTTAACATTTCTCTTTTAGCCAT
>JAYZIH010000086.1:0-2604 GCA_036165695.1 Pseudomonadota bacterium
AGATAGTAAAAAAAAAAGGAAAATCATTGCAAAACTCTATCGTACTGTTAGAGAATGATGAACTTCTTCATGGCTACTCTATTGGATATAACGATATTGTAGTTGGTGAAGTCGTTTTTAATACAGCATTAACTGGTTATCAGGAAATAATTACTGATCCTTCTTACAAAAATCAAATTATAACATTCACATACCCACATATAGGAAATGTTGGCGTAAACTCTGATGATAATGAGTCTAATGACGTATACATTAGTGGGTTAATTTTAAATGAAGTTCCTACTAACCAGTCAAACTGGAGAGCACAGGATAGTCTTAAAAATTTTTTAGTAAAAAATAAGGTTGTTTGTATAGCAGGAATTGATACCAGATATTTAACTTCACTTATAAGAGAAAAAGGGTCGCTTAATGCTTGTATATCGTCAAGTAATTTAGACATTAAATATATAAAGAAAGAGCTTCAGAGTTTCCCTGGAATTAAGGGCTCAGATTTAGCTAAAGTAGTTAGTACAAAGGAAAAATATGCTTTTGAAGAGCATGAATATGAGAGGTTGAGTCGTGAAAAGCTTAAAAGACCTTACAATGTAGTCGCATATGATTTTTGTGTTAAAAAAAATATATTAAGAATTCTATACTCTATGGGCTGTAATCTTACTGTAGTTCCTGCTGAAACTTCAGTAGACGAAGTAATGAAATATAACCCTGATGGGATTTTCCTATCCAATGGCCCAGGTGATCCAGAGCCATGTAACTATGCAATAGAATCTATAAAAACTTTTTTTAAAAATGAAATCCCAATCTTTGGAATATGCTTAGGTCATCAATTAATGAGTTTAGCTAGTGGCGCAAGAACTAAAAAGATGTCACATGGACATCACGGAGCTAATCACCCAGTTATAGATTTAAAATTAAATAAAGTTTTAATAACAAGTCAAAACCATGGTTTTGTAGTAGAAGAAAATTCTTTACCTGACTATATGGAGATAACTCACAGATCATTGTTTGATAATACAATTCAAGGATTAAAACATAAAACAAAACCTTTTTTTAGTTTTCAAGGTCATCCGGAGGCGTCGCCAGGACCACAGGATATAAAATATTTATTTGAAAATTTTATTACAGACATGAAAAATTATATATGCCAAAAAGAGAAGATATAAAAAAAATATTAATTTTAGGAGCAGGCCCTATTGTTATTGGACAGGCATGTGAATTTGATTATTCAGGCGTACAAGCTTGTAAAGCTTTAAAAGAAGAAGGTTATTCTATTGTTTTAGTTAACTCTAATGTAGCAACAATTATGACTGACCCAGAAATGGCTGATTCAACATATATAGAACCTTTAAATCACCATATTATTGAAAAAATTATTAAAAAAGAAAAACCTGATTGTGTATTACCTACTATGGGTGGACAGACTGCTCTTAATTGTGCACTTGATCTTGATAGATTAGGTATTTTAAAAAAATATAATGTTGAAATGATTGGTGCATCCAAAGAAGCAATTGATCTTGCAGAAGATAGAGAACTTTTTAAAAATGCTATGTCAGAAATCGGCTTAGAGTCAGCATCATCCTTTATTATTCATAATATGGATGAAGCAAAAAAATATCAAAAAGAACTTGGTTATCCTGTAATTATTAGACCGTCCTTTACTTTAGGAGGAAGTGGTGGAGGTATTGCTAATAACGATGAAGAATTTTTTAATATTTTGTCTAGAGGTCTTGATATATCTCCTACTAACGAAGTCCTTATAGAAGAATCACTTCTTGGTTGGAAAGAATTTGAGATGGAAGTTGTAAGAGATTCAAAAGATAATTGTATTATTGTATGTTCAATTGAAAATATTGATCCAATGGGCATTCATACTGGTGATTCTATAACTGTTGCGCCGGCCCAAACTTTAACTGATAAAGAATTCCAAAAAATGAGAAATGCATCAATAGACGTATTAAGGAAGATAGGTGTAGACACAGGAGGGTCAAATGTCCAGTTTGCAATAAATCCAAATGATGGAAGACTTGTAATAATTGAAATGAACCCTAGAGTATCGCGCTCATCAGCTTTAGCATCAAAAGCCACAGGTTTCCCAATAGCTAAAATAGCCGCAAAGTTAGCAATTGGTTATACATTAGATGAGTTAAAAAATGAAATAACTTCAGGACTTACCCCAGCATCATTTGAGCCAACAATAGACTATGTGGTTACAAAAATACCAAGATTTGCATTTGAAAAGTTTCCTAATTCAGATCCAAAATTAACTACACAAATGAAATCAGTAGGTGAAGTTATGTCTATAGGGAGAAACTTCCAAGAGTCTTTACAAAAAGCAATCTGTGGGCTAGAACTTGATATTTATGGACTAGAAAACAATGACATTATAAGTAATGCAAATAAACAACAGCTAGAAGATGAAATAAAAAGTGCTGGACCTAAGAGACTATGGTATATCGCAGAAGCATTCAGAAGAGATTACACGATAGAAAGTATATATAAGCTATCTAGTGTAGATACTTGGTTTTTAGAACATATTAAAGACCTGGTTGATTATGAAAAAGTAATAAAAGAAAAAAATATTAGTTCTATTAATTATGAAGAATTATT
>JAYZIH010000087.1:0-7058 GCA_036165695.1 Pseudomonadota bacterium
AGAAAAATCACTAAATACAGCTAAATTTAATCCATTTGGTAATTGATATGTACTAATTATGTCCCTGACGTTTTGAGAGACTTTGAATACAGAAGCATCAGACGTTTTTGTAACTGTCATATTAACAGCACTTTTGGCATTAAATCTTCCTAATGATTTTACTTCTTCTAGCCTCCTTTCAACTAATGCTACTTCACTTAATAAAAGTTGACCACCACTTTCATTATTTCTTATATTAATTTTTTTTATTGAGTCAATATCTGAAGTTCCTAGACCTCTTAAAAGTATATCCCCCTCTAAAGATTTTACTGAGCCACCTGGTAGGTCTCTAATATTTTTTTTAAGTGCTTCAACAATAAGGTTAATAGAAACTTTTTTTGCAGACATAACTGCAGGGTTTGTAATCACCCAAACTTCATCTTCCCTATCACCAGCTATTCCAACACCTGCTACACCAGGAAGTTGTAACAACTTTTGCTTTATTTTCTCAGCTTGTTTAAATAATAAACTAGACCTAACTTCGCCATATAAACTTACGCTTATCACAGGAAAACGTGTCTTTACTCTAGATATTTCTGGCTTGTCGGCCTCTGCTGGGAAATCATCTATAGCATCAGTTAAATCTCTAACTTCTCTAATTAACTCTTCGGAATTAGATCTTGGCTTTAATTTAAGAGTTACTTTTGAAATTCCCTCGCTACTAGAAGAGTAATAAAAATCAACGTCTTGAAGATTATCTAAGCTACTTTCAATCGGTACAGTTACTTGCTGCTCAACCTCTTCAGGTGTCGCTCCCTCATAGGTTGTCAAAATCTTTATTCTATCTTTCTCCACGACAGGGAACATTTCTGCCGGCATAGAAGTCCAGGATGCAAAACCTATAAGTATAATTAAAAGCAAGAACAAGTTTACAATTAGTGGATTTTTTATTGAGAAATTAATCATACTTTATAAACTAAAATTTATTATCAAGAATCTTAACTTTTTGACCTTCTGAGAGAGCTGCTACTCCTTTACTCACTATTATGTCATTCTGGTTAATATTTCCAGTAATAATATATTTGTCTTCATATCTATGCTTTACCTTAATAACCTTTTTTTCTAAAACTCCTTTATTAATCAAGAAAACATACTTATTACCATCGTCAGAAAGTATTGAAGCTACTGGAACCGTAATAATACTTTTCTGTATTGGAAGAGGTAACTTTGCCATGGCTACCAGTCCAGGTCTAAGGTTTTTATCTTTTAGTCGAATCTTTATCTGGTGAGTATAACTCTCTAAGTCTGGGCTTGTTTGAAATGATATAAGTTCCCCTATAGATCTTATATTGCCTGATTCCACTGGAACCTTTTCATATAAATTTAATCCTTTTATCACTTCGCCTCTTACTTCTAAATAAAGATCTAACATCGAATCATCAACTAATGAAGCTACAATTTGGTTTTGAGTAACTGTATCACCCTCTTCTACTTCTATAGTATTAACAATACCGGAAAATCTAGCTTTCAAAGTAGTTTTATCTAAATCTTGCTTTGACTTATAAAACTTTTCTTCTAAATCTATCTTTTTTTGCATAGCTTTATCAAATTCTGATCTTGAAATTAGAGATTTTTTTATTAATACGTCCAGTCTCGCTAACTCCTCCACTTGTAATTCAAAATTCTTTTTTGCTAAATCATGGTACTTTTTATATAAAGAATATTCTTCAAGAACTAGCAACGTACTATTTTTTTTAACTTTTGTTCCAGGCTCAACTTTCTTTGCCCCTAATCTTCCGCCCATCTCAAACTTTAAATCTGATTTTTTATATGGCTCAAGTCTTCCTGTATACTTTATATAGGGTTTAAGATCATCTATTTTTATTTTATGTGCCTCCACAACTATTGGAGGAAATTCCTTATTTTTTACCTCTTGTTCTGGCTCAATTACAAATAATAGTATTGTTACTATAAGGAAAAAAATGAGGCTAAGAATGCTTAGAAATGCTTGTTTACTTATTTTACCCAAAATGTCTCCAATAGGTTAAAATTCATGATACATTGATATTAAATAACATTATATATGATACATGACTAGATATTTGGGGAAAATAACAATCTTTTTCTTCTGTATGTGCCTTACTCAGCAAGCATATACAAGTGATGATGTTGATTCAAAAAGTTTCTTTTGTTGCTCTGTAAGTGACTTATACAGAGTCTCTTCTAATACCCAAGTCTATTCTCCAGATAGTGTTGATAATAATAAAGCTTCTCAAGAAAATGATAATGCAAAAATTATGGTTGAATCGGATAGGACATACAGAAACAAAGAAAAAGAAATCATTATTCTTGAAGGAACTACAAAGATATCAAGAGAGGATGAAGTAGTAACTAGTGAGCTCGCAAATGTATTACAAAAAGAAGAAAAGATAAGATTAAGTGGAAATGTAAAATATACTAATGAAGGATTAGAAGTTACTGCACCATATGCGGAACACAATATGAAAAAAGCAGAAACTGATTTTCTTTCACCTAAATATAGATATGAAGAGTTAGAAGTTTCTGGAAGAGCAAAATATGCAATAAGAAAAAAAGATAAAACTTTATATTTAAACAAAGCATCTTATACAACATGTAACTTATTAAATCCTGACTGGTCTTTATTTAGTGATAATGCTAAATTAGATTTTAATAAAGGTATTGGTACTGCAACAGATGTATTTATAAAGGTTAAGGATTTTCCAGTTTTCTATTCCCCTTATATGAGATTTTCTTTAGATGATCAAAGAAAAACAGGATTTTTAGTTCCAGATTTTTCTGGAAGTTGGTCAAAAGGCCCTGATGTTGCAACTCCATTTTATTGGAATATATCACCTAATAGAGACTTACTAGTAACACCATCATATCAACAAGCAAGAGGGCCAGAGCTAGAAACACATTTTAGATATTTAGAAAGAGACTACCAAGGTGACCTATTCATTAGTTATCTTCATGACGACGATAAATATCTTGATGATAGATATAATTACTCATTTCTCCACAAAGGAAAGATCTCTAAAAATCTCAGTATTGATTTGCTGTATGATAAAGTTTCTGACAAAGACTATTTCGCAGATTTAGGTAACGGTATTACGTCATCAAGCACTAGTTATATTGAAAGTTATGGTAAAGCTAATTATCATATGAATGGTTGGGTAGCAAATCTTAAATTCCAAGGATATCAGACTACAGATAAGACTATTTCCTTATCTGATGAGCCATATGAATTATTACCAGAACTAACAGTTTCTAAAAGATGGGATAACAAATTAGTTAATTATGATGTTAAATCAACTATTACATTTTTTGATCATCCAACCAAAGTAGACGGGAATAGATATGATATACAAATAGCTGCAGATAAAACTTTTAATTTTACTGGAGCATATATAAAGCCAAGAATAAAGCTTTGGCATACTTCCTATGATTTAGAAAATAGGACGGACAATTTAACAGAAACGCCTAGTAAGACAATACCAATGTTTAGTTTAGA
Organism: Pseudomonadota bacterium; assembly: GCA_036165695.1. GTDB lineage: Bacteria > Pseudomonadota > Gammaproteobacteria > Poriferisulfidales > JAYZIH01. The sequence goes on from JAYZIH010000087.1 coordinate 3,512, forward strand.
AAGTGGTTTTACATTAACAAAAAAAATATCAGGTTCGTCATTAGTACATCAATTTCAACCAAAAATGTTCTACCTATATTCTGCTGAAGAAAATCAATCAGATATACCAATTTTTGATAGTGGAAATCCAGAATTTTCATTTTCTCAGCTCTTCAGGGATAATAACTTTACAGGGTTAGATAGAACTAGTGATTCAAACCAGCTCTCATTAGCATTATCTTCAACATTATATGATATTGATCAAAAGCGTAATATATTAACTGCAAGCATAGGTCAAATTATATATTTTGATAATAGAAACGTAACGTTAGATAATTCTTCAAAAATTACAAGGACAAATTCTGAAGTTGCTGCAGAGATGATTTTAAGTCCTATAGAAAAAGTTTTTCTTACATCAACAGTATTGTTTGATCCACACCAAGAGTCTTCTAAGACCAAAAAACACGTACATTCTTTAAGATACAGGGATGGAAACAATAGCTTATTTAATTTAAGTTATAGATATAGAAAAAACGAAATTGAACAGGGCAATGCTAGTTTTGTATGGGCATATAATAACCATCTTAGATTCTTAGGAAGATGGAATTATGAATTTAAAAATGATACGCAAGGTAATGATTCTGGTGATCTTGAAGTACTAGCTGGTTTTGAGTATGAAAGTTGCTGCTGGAAATTTAGGTTAGTTTCAAGAAGATACAAAATAACTGATACTGAATATGATAAAAATATTCAGTTTCAAATAATGTTAAAAGGTTTTACTGATGTCGGAACAACATTAGGAACTATTCTTGAAGATAGTATAAGTGGATATATTGAAGAAGATTATTGAAAATGAAGTATTTCTTAGCATTTGTGTTTTTATGTACTTTAGCTCAAACATCAAATAGCCAACTAATAGATCAGGCTATAGTGATTATTGGGGATGATGTAATTACAGAAAGAGAGTTTGTTAGAAGGTTTGAATTTGTAAAAATCCAATACAGACTAACTGGAAGAAGAATAGAAGATGAAGAATCCTTGAAAAAGGAACTTCTAGACCACTTGGTAGATGTAAGACTTCATTTGAATTTTGCTAAAGAAAATAATATTAATTTATCAACTGTAGCACTTAATAATGCAATGCAAAATTTAGCTAAAAGAAGTGGGAGTTCTTTAGAAGTATTTAGAGAAAAGATTATTGATGAAGGGCTAGATTACGATTTATATAGAAAACAAATACAAGAAGATCTTATAGTTCAACAGGTAAAACGATCAGTTGTTGCTGCCAATGTACAAGCTTCTCAACAAGAAATTAAAGATTTTTTAGAGCACAAGTCTGATCTTTTAAAAGTCGACAGTGAATACAAAATCTCTATGATATTAATACCAGATTCTTCTTCAGGAATTAATGCTGAAGATAAAATAAGAAGTATAAGAGATAGAATTATAAAAGGAGAAAAATTTTCTGATCTAGCATTAAGTTACTCTCAGAGTTCAAATGCTGTTGATGGAGGTGATATGGGATGGAGAAAGTTAAAAGACATACCAACTGTTTTTCATAAATATCTAGATAGTTTAATCATAGGCCAAATAAGTGATGTCATAGCTAATGAAGATAATTTTTATCTTATATACCTGGAAGATAAGAAAGATATAGATAACTTTGAAGTCGAAGAAAGTCTTGCGAGACATATATTAATAAAAACTAATGCAATAATCGATGATGAAACAGCCATAGCAAAGCTATCAAGCTTAAAATATAGGTTAGAAAATGGTGAAAATTTTTCTGATCTTGCAAGGGCTCATTCAGATGACAAAGTTTCTGCTGCAAATGGAGGAGATTTAGGATGGATAGGCCCAGGTGCTACAGTTCCAAAATTTGAAGAACAACTCAGCATGTTAAATATTAATGAGATAAGTGATCCATTTCTTACACAATTTGGCTGGCATATTATAAAAGTAATAGATAAAAGAAAACAAAATAATAGCAAAGCTATTAGAGAAAATATGGCACGCAGATATATTATCGGGAGTAAATCTAATGAAGTATTAGATGAGTGGATTAAAAAGGTAAGAGGACAAACATTCATCAAATACTTATTAACTTTTGAAAATCAAGAAATTAACCCTATTGTTATTGAAGAGAACTGGGATCCATTTTCATAAAAAATAATGTCTATACCAAAGATTATAGTAACTACGGGTGAGCCATCTGGGATTGGGCCAGATGTATTTTTGATGTCACAGAAAAATAATTATAATGCTAAAATTTCTGTAGTATCAGATATATCAATCCTTCAGGAAAGAGCAGAAATACTGAAACTAAAATTTAATTTTGAAGAAGTCAGTAGTTTCGAAGAAATAAATATAGATAAAAAAGAAACTATTTTCTGCATTCATGTAAAGAATGATAATAAAGTAATACCAGGAAATATAAGTGAAAATAATTCTAGATATGTTTTAAAGACTTTAGATATAGCTATAGATTTTTGCGAGAAAAAAATCTCTGATGCTATTGTTACAGGACCTGTTAATAAAGCTTCAATTCTTTCTTCCGGCCATAGCTTCTATGGGCATACAGAATATATAGAAAGAAAAGTTGGAGGAAATGCAATTATGATGATCCACTCACAACAAAATCGCATTGCATTATTAACTACACATATCCCATTATCAGATGTCAGAAATTTTATAAATGAAGAAAATTTAAGAGACGCAATTAAAATTATTAACATGGAATTAAAGATGAAATTTAAAATTAAAAATCCAAAGATATTAGTGTGTGGATTAAATCCACATGCAGGAGAAAATGGATATATTGGTATTGAGGAAAAAAAGATAATTGAACCTGTTATCAAGGAATTAAGCTTTGAGGGGATTAATGTTCATGGACCATTACCCGCAGATACAATACTTAATGAAAAGAAATATGACATAATTCTAAGTATGTATCATGACCAGATTCTTCCTGCATTGAAATTTATAAACTTTAACTCTCTAGTTAATACAACTCTTGGTATCCCGATAATCAGGACTTCAGTTGACCATGGAACTGCAATAGATTTAGCAGGAACTAATCAAGCTAACTCAGAAAGTATGGAAAATGCTATTAACATGGCAATTAATTTTGTTAAAAATATTAATGCATAAAAAAATAATCCCCAAAAAAAAATTAGGCCAAAACTTTCTTATTGACCCTATTATAATTGGAAAGATATTTGATTCTCTATGTATTGAAGAAAAAGATAACATATTAGAAATAGGCCCTGGTGAAGGAGCATTATCATTTCAGTTAAATCAAATGTCAAAAGAATACATAGGTATAGAAGAAGACGGAGAATTAGTAAAATACTTAGAAGGTAAAAATAAAGAAATAAAAATCATTCACCAGGACATCTTAAAAACTAATTTGAGTGAATTTTTTGATTCTAAATATAGGGTCATTGGAAATTTACCATATAATATATCAACTTTAATAGTTGAGAAAATTATTGAGTATAGGTCCAAATTTATTGATATTCATCTAATGCTACAAAAAGAATTTGCAGATAGGATGTTAGCTAGACCA
>JAYZIH010000088.1:0-2815 GCA_036165695.1 Pseudomonadota bacterium
TTTGTAATATAAAAAGAGATTGGAAACCAGAGGAAATAACAAACATTGAAGTTGATTCTTTTAAGGGTCCATTCTAATATAAATAAACTAATAATAAATATATAAAGAGAATTATTTAATGAAAGCTTTTATAACAGGAATTTCAGGAATGGTTGGATCACATCTTGCTGATTATTTATTGGAAAATACAGACTGGGAAATTCATGGATTAATTAGATGGAGAAGCCCTTTAGATAATCTGGAAAACTTAATGAGTTTAGCTAATAGTGGTCAGAGGGTTTTTTTTCATTATGGTGATTTAAGAGATGTCAAATCAATAAATAAAGTAATATCAGATGTAGTTCCTGATTTTACATTTCATTTAGCTGCACAAAGCTATCCAAAAACAAGTTTTGATGCGCCAATTGACACCTATGATACAAATATTTCTGGAACCTCAACAGTACTCGATGCTATAAAAATATTTTCACCTAATTCTTTAGTACATGTGTGTGCTTCTTCTGAAGTATTTGGAAGGGTATCTAAAGATAAGATTCCTATTAATGAAGAATGTAGTTTCCATCCAGCTTCTCCTTATGCAATATCTAAAGTAGGTACAGATTTAATTGGAAGGTTCTACGCAGAGGCTTATCATATGAATGTCATGACAACAAGAATGTTTACACATACGGGACCAAGAAGAGGAGACGTATTTGCAGAATCAACCTTTGCGAAACAAATTGCAATGGCTGAACAAAAAATTATAGATCCAGTTATAAAGGTTGGAAATTTAGAGTCTATGAGGACAATAGCTGATGTAAGAGATGCTGTGAAAGCATATTATATGCTTTTAACTGTAAATCCAATTGCTGGTGAATACTATAATATAGGTGGTAGTCACTCTTGCACGGTTAAAAAGATTCTAGAAGATTTAATATCACTATCAACAATATCAAAAGATCTAGAAATTGTAGAAGATAAAGATAGGTTACGACCAATTGACGCAGATCTTCAAGTTCCTGATACCTCTAAATTTGAAAACCATACTGGATGGCGTCCTTCAATACCATATGAGAAAACAATAGAAGATCTACTAAACTATTGGCGAGATATGGTGAAAAAAAATAATGGTGCTTATTTAACTAGATAACAATGAATGAATTAAAGTTATTAAAAAATTTTCCAAAAGATAAACCTTTTTTAGAACACAAAAATGCAGTATTAAGCGCTCCAGTTAGACATATCTTTATGATAGGAGTTGTTTGGTTTCTAAAAAATCAGTCTCATTGTGAGAGTATAAAACTACTAGAAATTGGGTCATGGTTTGGAGCATCAACATTATCATGGGCTCAAGGGCTAAAAGAATATTATAATTCTGAAGGTGAGATTACATGTATAGATGCATGGGAACCTTTTTTTGACCTATCAGAACATTCTAATGAAGATTATGTTAGAGAAATGGAAGAACTATTAAAAAATGATTTTGCATATAATGTTTTTCTTCACAATATGAATACACTTCCGAAAAATATTTTAGTAAATTACCATAGAGATAAGAGTAGTAATATTCTACCAAAATTAGGCCCTTCCTCATTTGATATTATATTTGTTGACGCAGACCATACATATGAACCTGTAAAATATGATATTGAGAATTCTTTAAATTTAGTCAAGGATGGTGGAATAATTTGTGGAGATGATTTGAACTTACAAATTAGTGAAGTTGATAAAGAATATGCCTTAAAAAATAAAGATAGAGACTTTATTTCAGATCCTAAAACAAACAGAAATTATCATCCTGGTGTAACTTTGGCAATTTCAGAAATTTTTGGTGATGTTAGTTCATGGGGAGGTTTTTGGGCTATGCAAAAAAATAATGGAAATTGGAATAAATTCTCTTTAAAGGATATGGAGGTAAAGTTTCCAAATCATTTTAATAAAGAAAATATAGATAAAGCAGAATCACATTATAATGATATAAAAGATTCTTTATTCTAAATTAATGAAAAATAAAAGTATTTCTATTCATTTAAATTCTAAAAATCCTAATTCATTTAAGGAGTTCATTAAATCATTAGCAGACTCTGTATCGAATATTAACAATATTGAAGTTCTAGTTCATATTGATCATGGAGACGTGCAAATGAAAAATTTAATTAAAGAACTCAATCTTGTATATAATAGTCTTATAGTTGTTGTTGAAACTAATCTAATAAAATCATTCTCTGATGCATGGAAACCATTAAATATACTTTTAGAAAAAACTTCTCAAACAGTATTATTAATATCATGTATGTCTGATGAAATCAGGTTTAGAACTACTAATTGGGATCTTATTCTTTATAAATATTCAAGTACCTATAAGGATGATATATATAGGGTCAGATGTTCAAAGTATAAAGATGAAGAATATAATGATCTTTGGGAATGTGGTTATAAACCTGATGCTTATTCTTTTTATTCAAAAAAATGGTTAGATATAGTAGGAGAGTGGAATCCATGTATTGGTCCCGATACATATCAAGAATGTATTTCATTCTATCTAAATAAATATGGGGCTAAATATAATCGGAATATTATTGATAACACAATCATGCTTGATGGACAAGATGTCTCATCAAATATAAACATTAAAACAAGATTAAAACGCTCACGAATATACTACAAAGCTTTTTTTATCTTGATGTCGTATAAAATACAAAAGAGGGCAAGAAGTAGTGCTCACAAAATTGCAATGCAAATAGACTCTAAAGAGGCAAACTTAATTAATATAGGGTTCCCAAATTATTTTGAACATACGATAAAAAATTTCATAAGAAGATTTAATTTTTTTAAA
>JAYZIH010000089.1:0-4635 GCA_036165695.1 Pseudomonadota bacterium
TCCAAAGTGTTAAAATTGTTATTTTCAATATCTATAATTTATATATTAATTCACTTTAATATAATAAATGTAAACGATATAGCTTTATTAACAAAAAATTATACATTAGTTTTGTATTCCCTGATAATTTTTTTCATTGTAATAATATTAGCATCTTTAAAATGGTGGATATTACTAGTATCTGCAAACTATAATATTCCGTTTTTAATGGCATATTTTTTATACAGTACAGGATTATTCTTTAATAATTTTATGCCAGGTGGAACAGGTGGAGATATAATAAAAGGAGTTTATCTTTATAAATTTGTTGCTAAATCTCAAAGAACAGGCGCACTTTTTACTATTATTATCGATAGGATTATTGGTCTACATGCATTGACAATCATAGCTTTATCATCTTATTTTTTATTAATTAACAACATAACTTTTGAATTAAATTTTGCATTTATTTCAATTATTTTTATAGCTATTTTTTCTATGCCTATAATGTTTTATAGTGTAATGTGCATAGGAAAATTATTAAGTTATATTATCACTAAAAACTTTAAGTCTAGTATTATATTAAAATTGGAAGATATTTTTTCTAGATTATTAGAAGCATTTAAAAATTATAAAAATAAGAAACTGTATTTATTTTCATGCTGGATACTTTCAATTATCAACCATCTGCTTACTCTTTTTTGTTTTTATATAGTAACTATTATACTTGAAATAAATATGCTCGATATTTTTGAAGTTATATATGTAGGATCTTTTAGTTTAATGGCTAATTTTATTCCACTAACACCCGGTGGTATTGGAATAGGTGAAAGTGCATTTAATTTCTTTGCAGAATCATTACAAGGTAATAATTTAAAAAACATTGCTTATGGTAGTATTTTTTTCTTAGGATTTAGAGTACTATTTACTTTTGTAACTTTAACTGGAGTAATTTCATACATTCTTTTAGATAAACCTTCTTTTAAGTACAATAATAAGGATATATAAATAATGAGAATACCACTTAACAAAAATACAATAGGATCTTCTGAAAAAAAAGCATTAAATAAAGTTTTAAATTCTGGGTACATGACTATGGGAAAAGTGACCAGAAAGTTTGAATCTGATTTTGCAAAATTTATTGGTTCAAAACATGCTATTTATGTTAATTCTGGTTCCTCTGCAAATCTTCTGGCCTTTTCTGCAATTTTTGATAACGATAAATTAAAAAGTTCTAGAGAAAGAAAAAAATTCTTAAAAAAAGGTGACGAAGTTATAGTTCCTGCTGTTACGTGGTCGACAACAATATGGCCAATAGCACAGGTAGGGGCAACTCCTGTTTTTGTTGATAGTGAGCCACATACCTTACAAATGAATGTGTCTGATATAAAAAAAGCCATAAGCCCAAAAACTAAAGCAATATGCATGGTACATGTATTGGGCAATTCTGGTTATATAGATGAAGTAAGAGAAATATGTAAAAAGAAAAAAATCTGGCTTATTGAAGATACTTGCGAGTCATTAGGTGTAAAAAATAAAAGTAAGTATTTGGGAACTTTTGGAGACATTGGAACATATAGTTTTTATTTTTCGCATCATATAACAACAGTTGAGGGAGGAATGATTGTTACAAACGATGATTATCTTTCTAATAAGATTAAATCAATGAGGTCTCATGGCTGGACAAGAGATATGACAAATGCAGCAGAATATGAAAAACTTTTTCCAAAAATTGACCCAAGATTCTTATTTGTGAATATTGGATATAATTTAAGATCATCAGACCTTAATGCTTCAATTGGTATAGAGCAATTAAAGAAACTTAAAAAATTTAATCAATCAAGACATGATATTGGTAATCTTTGGAATAATGCTTTTAAAAATTTAAAGAATAATGGTCACTTGAGACCAATGGAAATTACAAAAAAAACTAAAGCATCGTGGTTTGGATTCCCTGTTTTATGTAAAACAAAAGAAATTAGAGATAAATTTCAAATACACTTAGAAAAAAATGGAATTGAGACAAGGCCAATAATTTGTGGAAATATGACCAAACAACCTGGTATAAAAAATATTAAATATAGAATTTCTGGCACATTAAAAGGTGCCGATGAAATAATGAATCATGGTATTTTTTGGGGAAGTTCGCCTGGAATGAAGAAAAAAGAAATTAATCATGTCATAAAAACGGTTAGAGGTTTTTTTAAATGAGTAAAAAAGCTTTAATTACTGGAATAACTGGTCAGGATGGCTCTTATTTAGCAGAATTACTTTTAGAAAAGAACTATGAAGTTCATGGTATTATTCGTCGCTCTTCTTCTTTTAACACAGGGAGAATAATGCATATTTTTGAAGATATTCATAACCCTAATCCAAAACTTAAATTACATTATGGAGATCTAACAGACGGAAGTAGAATCTCTAAACTTATTGAAGAAATTGAACCAAATGAAGTATATAATCTTGGCGCCCAAAGTCACGTGAGAATTTCTTTTGACGAACCTGTATACACCGCTCAAACTGTCGGTATGGGTGCTTTAAGAATGCTTGAGGCAATTAGAAATGTAACTGGAGGTAATTCGAACATAAGATTTTATCAAGCTTCTAGCTCAGAAATATTCGGTAAGGTTAAAGAGATACCCCAAAATGAAGAGACACCATTTTATCCTAGAAGTCCTTATGCTTGTTCAAAAGTTCACGCCTTTCATCAGGTTGTAAATTATAGAGAAGCTTATGGGATGCATGCTTCTAACGGAATTTTATTTAATCACGAAAGTCCTAGAAGAGGAGAAACTTTTGTAACAAGAAAAATTACAAGAGGATTAGCGCGAATACTAGCTGGTATTGATAAAAAACTTTACTTAGGACATCTAGATGCTAAAAGGGATTGGGGATATGCCAAAGATTTTGTAGAGGCAATGTGGTTAATTCTTCAGCAAAAAGATCCTGATGATTATGTTATTGCCACCGGGGAAACTTGGAGTGTAAAAGATTTTCTTGATAAAGCTTTTGGAATTATGAATTTAGATTGGAAAGATTATGTTGAGTTTGATCCAAGATATTTGCGACCAACTGAAGTAGATTTATTAATTGGTGACCCTAGTAAAGCTGAAAAAAAATTAGGTTGGAAAAGAAAAACCTCATTTGAAGAACTTGTAAAACTAATGGTTAAGTCTGATCTTGATCATTATAAAGTTCCAAATAATCTATAAAAAGCTATGTATTCTACAAGTATAAAAAAGGAGGATTTCCATACCGACACTCAGTCTTTTTTTAAAAATAAAAATGTTCTGGTTACCGGTGGGTCTGGTTTCATTGGAAGTCATGTTGTTGAACAATTATTGTTATTAGAAGCAAAACCTTTAATTATTTCTAGAAATAAAACCCCACCTTTTTTAAAAGATTTAAAAAATATTAAAATTTTAGAAGGTAATTTAACTGATAAGAATTTTCTCTCAGAGTGCATAGAGCAAACTCAAATTGTAATGCATCTAGCAGCTTCAGTTGCTGGAATTGAATATAATAAAAAACACCCAGCAACAATTTTTAAAGATAACATGGAAATGTTTATGAATACCATTCACTTGTCGGCTCAAAGTAATACCGTAGAGACGTTTTTAATTACTAGTTCGGCTTGTGTTTATCCAAGGCATTGCTCCATACCCACAAAAGAAGAAGAGGGAGTCCAAGGTGAGCCCGAACCTACAAACTCTGGTTATGGTTGGTCAAAAAGAATGGAAGAGTACTTAGGTAAAAAATATAATGAAGAACACGGTTTAAAAGTAGCCATTGCAAGACCTTATAACGCCTACGGCCCAAGGGATAATTTTATACCTGAAATGTCTCATGTAATTCCATCTCTAATTAAAAAAGCATTCGAATCAAAAGATAATGTTTTAAAAGTTTGGGGAGATGGTAGTCATAGTCGCTCATTTTTATATGTTGATGATTTTGCAAGAGGATTAATTGAAGTTACATCAAGATACAGTTGTGCTGATGCTATAAATATCGGTGCAGATGAGGAGATTACAATTAAGGAACTTGCTTGTAAAATCTGCGAAATTGTTAATACTTATAAAAAAAGTAATTTAAAACCTAAATTTGACGATCAAGGTATAACTGGGCAGCCAAGAAGGAAATGTGACGTAACAAAGCTTTCAGAAAAGTTAAACTATCAGACAAATATTTCTTTCGAGGAGGGTCTGTATAAAACAATAGAGTGGTATTTCAAGGAATATGTATGCAAGTAGCACTTTGTATTTTAACAAAAAATGAGGTTGATTGCCTTAGAGAATTATTACCTAGTATTATACAATCTTGCAAGGAAAATAATATATCTCAAATATATGGAATAGATGGTGGGTCAATAGATGGAACTTTAAATGAATATAAAAAAAATAATATTATTACTTATTCTCAAAAGGGAATAGGAAGAGGTGACGCATTTCAATTAGCTTTTAGAAATATTGATGTAGACTTATATATTTTCTTTTCGCCAGATGGGAATGAAGATGAGAAAGATTTTGGAAAATTTTTAAAATACGCTAATGAAGGTGCAGATATAATAATTGCTTCTAGAATGATGAAGGGTGCATTCAATGAAGAAGACAATCAAATAATTAAGCTAAGAAAATGGGCAAATAATATTTTTAATTT
>JAYZIH010000090.1:0-5165 GCA_036165695.1 Pseudomonadota bacterium
TTACAAGATCATTTAGAAAAAGAAATTAATAAAATTATTAGTTTTTTTATTTCCAGTTATAATTTAATTGGAATTAACTCATTTGATTTTGTCGTAAATAATGATGATCTTTTTTTTCTAGAAATTAATCCACGGATTACCGAAACTTGCTTTATGTATGATCATTTGTTTGAAAATGGCTATATTAATGCCCACATTAATTCTTTTACAAGCAAGTTGAAATATATTGTTAAAAATAAATCTTTTTTTGGATTCGAGCATTTGTTTGCTAATGAAGATATAGTAATAAATGATTCTTTTCCAAATGTAAATTATATTTCTAATGTTCCAAAATTATATAGTAAAATAAAATCTGGAGAACCTTTATGCACTGTGCATGCTGGTTCAGTATCTAAAAATGATTTAAGTAAATCTCTTGATAGAAACTCTTCTTTTATTAAAAGTAAATTGAATTATAATATCGTATAAATGATAAGCATAAATAAAGAAACAGAAAGCCTGGTTAATGAGTTGATTGATAATTCTGACACTTATCGTGTAGATGTTATTGAGGGCTACAAAGGTTGTAAAATAATTGATGCGGGAATAAATGCTCTAGGAAATATAGAATGCGGGAGATTGATTTCTGAAATATGCTTAGGCGGTCTTGGAAGAGTTCATTTGTTAAATACTAACCAAGTTGACGAATGGCCTTTAACAGTTCATGTAAACACAAAAGAACCGGTAATATCGTGCTTAGGTTCTCAATATGCTGGCTGGAGCTTATCCTCAAAAGATGGGAAAAAAAAATTTAATGCTTTGGGTTCAGGGCCAATAAGAGCTATAGCGCAAAAAGAAGAAATATTTAAGGATATTAAATATAAAGATTCTCATAAAAATACCTCTGTTGTAATGGAGGTTAATAGTATTCCGCCTGATGATATAGTAGAAAAACTTAGTAATGATACAAATATTGAACCTAAAAATATAACAATAATAATTACTCCAACTTCAAGCATTGCGGGAAATATACAAATCGTAGCCAGGGTGTTAGAAGTAGCTCTTCATAAAGCTCATGAATTAAAGTTTCCAATGAATAATATTATAGAAGGTTTTGGAAGCGCGCCAATACCGCCAAACTCTCCAGACGATCTTACTGCTATGGGAAGAACAAATGATGCAATTATTTTCTCTGGATTCACTCATATCTATGTTAACTGCACAGATGATGAGGCAGGCGAGCTATGTAGTAAAATGCCAAGTAGCAAATCTAATGATTATGGAAAGCCATTTGCTGATATTTTTAAAGAATATCAATTTGATTTTTTTAAAATAGACCCTAATCTGTTTAGCCCGGCAAAAATAACTGTATCTAATCTTAAAACAGGCAATAGTTTTACTGATGGGAGAATTGACTCAGAATTAATGAAAAAATCTTTTGGCATATAAATTATGTTTATTATTATTACTGAACATAACGGATGGCACACGCAACAACTATCTAACTCCTTTAATAAGCATAATAAAAAATATTTACTAGTTAAAGTCAACCGTATTTCTTTCTCAATAGACACATCAACACATATTCACGTAAATGATAGTATTTTAAATATTAAAGATATAGAGGGTATTTTTGTAAGAGGCATACCTGGCGGAACATTTGAAGAGGTTATTTATTATCTAAACGTACTTCATTTCTTTGAATTAAACAATATAACTGTCTACAATAGTGCTACATCGATTGAAAAGTGTGTTGATAAGGCAAGGACTTCGTTAATATTAAGTCAAAGTAAAATAAATTGCCCTAAGACATATATGACGTCTAATATAAAATCTTTTAATGACTTTGTAAAAAAGAGTTCTAATAAGCTTGTATCCAAACCTATTTTTGGATCGCAAGGAAAAAATTTAGAAATTATTGACTCTAATAATAGCCACCCTGACTACACCAATCTTAATGGAGTTTATTACTCACAAGATTTTATCAAGAACAAAAGTGATAAGTATGAAGATTGGAGAATTTTTGTTGTAAATAACGCTGTTGTTGCCGCAATGAGAAGAGAAGGAAGCTCTTGGATTAATAATGTTGCGCAAGGAGCTGATTGTTATTTGATTGAAGCTAATAAGAAAATGGCTGATTTAGCAATAAGGGCATCAGAATCAATAAATGTTAATTATGCTGGCGTTGATATAATTGAGGATAAAAATGGTGAATATTTAGTAACAGAAATTAATAGCATACCTGCATGGCAAGGACTACAATCAGTTAGTAAAGAAACCGTCATATCAGACGTCATTGTAGATAATTTTTTAAAAATATGTGGAGAAGAAAATAATACTTCCCAATGATATAAAAATGGCGTTTGAGTATGCATGTACTCAGGATATTAGAGCTATAAAGCCAGGCAATGTCTCTATGCATCAATCAATTGGAGATATGGAATATAAAGATTTCCTTAGAAGCGCTATAGCATGTTCTGATATTATTGCTAACCCAAAGATTAGCCTCTGTAAGCGAATAAAAAAGTCAATAGAAATGACAAAATCAGTTGTAGGGTGCAATACAAATCTCGGAATAATTTTACTTTGTGCTCCAGTTTCAAATGCTATATTTGATGATGAAAATCATATATTTAGGATTGATAACTTAGAAAAAGTTATAAAGAATGTAAGCATAAAAGAAACCAAGGTAATATATAAATCAATTAATAAGGCTAATCCAGGAGGCATGGGAAATAAGAAAAAGTATGATCTTAAAAATGCCGCACTAGATTTTGACTTATATGCAGCAATGGAATATGCAAAAGAATATGATTCAATAGCTAATGAGTATGTAACAAACTATTCTTTAATTTTTAATGTTTTGTCTAAACAATGGAGAAACTACTATAAGAAATGGGGGAATCCAGAATATGCAACTACAGCTACATTTTTATACCAATTAAGGGATAATTACGACTCTTTGATAGCCAGAAAACATGGGGTAAATAAGGCCAGAAGGGTATCTGAACTAATAAAACCCCTAGCAAACGAGTATATTTCATCTGATTCTCCAAATAAACTTAATAATAGGCTGTTAATACTTGATTATGAACTAAAAAATGAGGGGCTAAATCCCGGCACAACTGCAGACCTTATTGCAGCAAGTATTTTTGTTAATCGATTAAATTTGTTATGATAGCAGGGTTAGAGTTTGCCTTGTCTACTCAAACAAAAAATGTTTTGTTCGAACAATAATAAGAAAGGAGAAGGAAAATGGGAATAAATAAGGTATTAGTTGGAGAATCTCTTGTAAACGACAATGATCCTACAGGAACTATGGCAGAAATTGCTCATATCGATCTTTTGATTGGGCCAAGAAATTCTGCAGTTGAAACAGCTTTCTGTAATGGTCTTGTTAACAACAAAGATGGTTTTACATCATTACTTGCTGTAATTGGCCCAAATTTACTATGTAAGCCAAACACAATGATGTTTAATAAGGTTACAATAAAGGGAGCTAAACAAGCAGTTCAAATGTTTGGTCCTGCACAAAAAGCTGTAGCTATGGCTGTTGCTGATAGTGTTGAAGCAGGGGTTATAAATAAGAAAGAAGCAGCTGACCTTTATGTTTGTGTTGGTGTATTCATTCACTGGGAAGCAAATAGTGATGAAGCTATATATGAAAATAACTACAAAGCTACAAAAGAGGCAATCGCAAACGCTGTAAGCGGTGCCCCAAGTGTAGATGATACTTTAGCTAAGAAAGATAGCACAGATCATCCTTTCCAAGGATTCTAAAAGTATTAGTTATTTTAGTGAGTATTCGTGTCGTTTTTTAGAGAAATCTAGAAACGACACCTTGCTTTTGTGTAGTGTTTATGGATAAAGATAGAAAAAAAATAAGTAAAGAAAAGATAAAAAGAAAGCACCCTATAACAGATCAAGAACATTCTTTTAAATCTTACACGCCTATAGACAAAATAATTAATAATAAAGATATAAAATTTAATGAAATAAAAGATAGCTTAAATTCACAGGAAATAAATAAGCTAAATTCAAATCAAATAAATATATTGTCAGCGCTAAATAACTTAGATCTTTTAAAAGAAGATAATGGGTGCGTGTATTTAAAAGAAGATATAAGAAAAATAGAATACTTGCTATGGATTGAAAAGCAAATGAGTGACTTAGGTTTTGAATATTTTCAAACTCATCAATACTCTGAAGATTCACACAGGACAATATCAGATAATATTATAATAACAAAAAAAACAAATATAGATAAATTTTTAGATAAGGTTTATCCAGATAATTTTATTTTATATATTTGTGTCGTCATGATGTCAAATGCGTTTAGATGTAATAAATATTTATTTTCTGAGGGAATACCAGAGCAAATGTATAGCTACATGTTATCAAAATTTTCTTCACATAAAATTGATTTAGTTAAATTAGATATAGATGATAAAAATTACCTTATTAGAACTAAGAAAGCTGAGGATGCTAAAAAAATATATATTTTAATTGATAAATATTTAAAAGAAATCCCATGTCTGTATGATAAGTTTATTGAAGAAACAGCAAAAGCAGCTATTACTAAAAAATTTGTTTTCGACAGCGCCCACTTCATAACCGACCACCCTAAGGCCTGTAATAACCTTCATGGGGGTAGATATGAGCTTGAAATTACAATAAAGGATTATATTAACCCTTTGTCAGGATTTGTCTTAGACTATTCATTTATTAAGTCAATTGTGTCTTCATTAATAGTTAATAAATTTGATCATAAAACGCTTAATTATACCTGCCCAGAGCTTTCATGGAGATCGAGTACTGAATTCCTATCAATTGTAATTTGGAATATCTTAATAGAATATATCCCATCACTTTCAAGGAT
Source organism: Pseudomonadota bacterium (assembly GCA_036165695.1). Taxonomy (GTDB): domain Bacteria; phylum Pseudomonadota; class Gammaproteobacteria; order Poriferisulfidales; genus JAYZIH01. Next base: position 4,859 of record JAYZIH010000090.1, read on the forward strand.
AAAGATATATGAGACAAGTTCGTCATACTGCACATACAAAGGTGCAAGCTTAAGTAAAAAAAATAGCAGTAAATCACAAAAGTTAGTGTCACATTACAAGGACATGCCTTATAATGAAAATGACAATAAAGATAAAGTAGTAAAGATTAAAAAAACTAAATAGAGTTGCTATGAATTGCCAATGGCTAAAGAGTGATTTTGAACATATAAAAAATTTAATCTCTTTTTCAAGACTTCCAAACTCCTTAATAATCTCTGGCAATAATAATATTGGAAAAAATTATTTTTCTTTAAACATAGCTAGCAC
>JAYZIH010000091.1:0-5267 GCA_036165695.1 Pseudomonadota bacterium
ATTTGGAAAAAACTTTAATTGATTTAATATTATATAGGGATATAATTTTAAAAAATAATAATAAATCTTGGAGAATAAGAGTAATGGATAAAAGTTTTGTTTTATTTATAGTTTTAACAGCTGCCTTTTGGGGATATCTTAAATACTATCACGCAGGATCTGGCTCATGGATTGCACAAAGCGACCAAAATGAAATCGGAGTTTTTCAAAGCTATGATGAGTGTGTGAGTGCTGTTAAAGAAAAAATAGATATAAATACTGTAGCATATTCATGTAGCAGAGATTAAGTGATTTTAAATTCTATTTTTTAAAATTCTTTTTTTCTTAATAGACCAATCTCTATCTTTGGATACTTGCCTTTTGTCGTGCTTCTTCTTACCCTTAGCATAACCAATCTTTAATTTTATTTTATTATTTTTCCAATACATTGATATAGGAACTATCGTCATTCCATCAATCTTAATCTTCCCAATAATTTCACTTATTTGTTTTTTATGAAGAAGTAATTTCCTTATCCTCATATTATCTACTTCATCAGCATTATTTGTTGTAGAAATAGGTGATATATGTGAACTAACGAGAAATATATCTCCTTTAATTACTCTAATATACGCATCTCTTAGTTGTACTTTAGACAATCTTATGCTTTTAACTTCCCAGCCATGTAGGACAATGCCTGTTTCTATTGTATCTTGTATAAAATAATCTCTAGAAGCTTTTTTATTGACACTTATAATTTTTTCTGTATTTTTAACTACTTGATTCATGTTATTAATTTTAACACAATAAATATCGCATATTATGGTAATTGATCGCACATCTTCACATGGTGAATGGTCCTCAAGGACGGCATTTATTCTAGCAGCAAGTGGTTCAGCTGTAGGACTTGGAAATATATGGAAGTTTCCATATATCACAGGAGAGAATGGAGGTGGTGCTTTTATCATCATTTATCTATTATCTGTTATTTTTATAGCACTACCTATTATGATTAGCGAAATTTATCTTGGGAAAAAAGGTAAGCTTAATCCTGTAGGGTCAATATTATATATAGCTCATAATGAGGGCAGGTCTGACTTTTGGAAAGTTATTGGTTTTATGGGAATTATAGCAGGCTTACTCATATTATCTTATTATAGTGTTATAGCAGGCTGGACTATGGCTTATGCAACTAGAACTGCCTTTGGAGTTTTAAATAATATAGATGTTGATGGAGCAAAATTATTATTTGAAAATTTTATTTCTGATCCGGAAAGATTATTAGCCTGGCACACGTTATTTTCAATAATAACATGCCTAGTAGTATCAAGAGGAGTCCGTTCAGGACTTGAGAGCGCTGTCACTAGGCTTATGCCTGCTTTATTAATTCTTCTTATTGCTCTTGTTTTTTATTCTGCAATAGAAGGTAAATTTATAGATGGATTAAAATTTATGTTTCTCCCAAATTTTGATTTAATAAATTGGAATACAATTTTAATTGCAATGGGTCAAGCTTTCTTTAGTCTAAGTTTAGGAATGGGAGCCCTACTAATTTATGGCTCATATATCTCATCTGATACTAAATTAGGAAGTACAACTGTTATAATTGCTTCACTTGATACTCTTGTTGCTTTGCTTGCAGGATTAGCAATTTTCCCTATAGTTTTATCTAGTGGCTTAGAAATGACCCAAGGCCCAGGATTAATTTTTCAAACTTTAACAGTGGCATTTGCACAAATGCCTGGTGGCCAGCTTTTTGGCACTTTATTTTTTATCTTATTGATATTTGCAGCTTGGACATCAGCTATTTCATTGGTTGAACCTTTTATTACATGGTTGATTGAAAAATATAAAATTACAAGAATAAAAGCTTCTATTGTTGCAATATTTATTGCTTGGCTAATTGGAGTAGGCACTGTTATATCATTCAATATAGGAAAAAACTTTACTATATTTGATATGACTATATTCCAATTTCTTGATTATTTAACAACTAACCTTCTTTTACCACTTGGCGGTATTTTAATTGCAATCTTTGTAGGTTGGTTTATATCTAAAGAAACTATTAATGAAGATAATTTAATTTCATCAAGACTTTTAAAATTTATTTGGTCTTTATCGGTAAAATTCATTGCTCCAATGGCTGTATTTTTTATTATGTTAAATGCTATTGGAATTAATATAGTTGATATATAAAATACTAAATAGTTCATGATTATTAATAGAGAATGTATAGCTATTCAAGACATTGAGAAAGTATTTAGTGTTGTTAACGAGATAGATCTATATTCTAATTTTGTCCCTTATTGTATGAAATCAGAAGTAGAAAAAGTCTCTACTAATGAGTTAATTGGAACTTTAAACTTTAATATAAAAGGAGTAGATATTTCTTTTACTACAAAAAATATAATAACCCCTAATGAGCACATAAAAATGACATTAGTAGAAGGTCCATTTAAGCATCTTACAGGAAGCTTTGCTTTTGAAAGAATTAGTAAAAATACACAAATTAAAATGGTTCTTGAGTATGAGTCTAATAATTTTATTGTTGATAGTATTTTAGATAAATCAATGAATAAAATATCAAACTTATTAATAGATTCATTTGTTTTAGAGACAGATAAAAGATATGGAAAAAAATAAGTTTGTAGAGATTGTATATATAAATGAAGAAAATAATATTATCCATAAAAAGATTAGTTATAGAGACGATCTAACCATAAAAGTTGCGCTAGAATCTTTAGGTAATAATAATTTAAGTATTCCTGATATTGAAAAAAAAGTAGTTGGTCTTTTTGGGCATATCACTAATGACTTTGAAACTAAATTAAAGCCGTTTGATAGAATTGAAATTTATGATAAGTTTGATGATTCCCCAAATGAAAGAAGAAAAAGAATATTTAAAAAAAGAAATATTTAGTCAGATTTACCTTCAGTATCATTAATATTATTTAAATCTTTAGTATCTTCAATAACCTTATCACCATTGTTATTATTTCCAATAATTTCTACATCTATTGTGTCTACAGTATTAACTATTTCTTCATCTGTAAATTTTGGATTATTTTCTTTTCAAGTAATATCAAATAATTTTGTATCTTTATGCGATATTCTTTTCATGCTTGTTATTTTATTTTTATCAAAAAATATAGTTAATATTGTTAACTGGGTTTCATCTGGGTAATTTTTTTTATAATAAACATAATCCCATCTATTATTATTAAATATATTTTCAGTTACTGGAGCTCCTAACAGGAATTTTACTTGCTCTTCTGTCATTCCAATTTTGAGTGTAGATGCTTTCTCTTCGCTAATAACATTACCTTGCTGAACAGGTACCCTGTATATATGAAATTGAGCATCCTCAGGTAGTAGCTGACAGCCATTTAATAGGAATAATATGCTTATAATAATAATAAATTGTTTTTTCATGAAATTATTTTATCATGTTATTATTAACTACGGAATGCTATGCATATGAAGACGTCTGATATAAAAAATGCTGGTTTAAAAGTAACTCTTCCAAGGATCAAGATTTTAAATAAACTTGAAAGCGCTGATACTTCCCATATGTCTGCTGAAGAATTATACAAATCTTTAATTGATGATGGAGAAGTTATAAGTTTAGCTACTGTATATAGAGTGCTAACGCAATTTGAAGCTGCAAAGATTGTAATTAGACATCATTTTGATACTGAAAACGGACAATCTCAATCATTTTTCGAGATCAATGATGGCGATCATCATGACCATATGGTGTCAATTAATTCTGGGAAAATTGTAGAATTTTATGATGAAGTAATAGAAAAAAGACAACAGGAAATTGCTAAGAAACATAAATTTAAAATATTAGACCATTCGTTAGTGCTTTATGGTGAATTTGATGATGATAAGGATTAGTAAGTATTCTTAAACTTATTTTGAAAGTATCTCGCTTGCATATTGAAGAGTCTTATCTGTTAGTTTAACGCCCCCAATCATTCTAGCAATTTCATTTAACCTATCTTGTTTTTCCAACTTAACAACTTCAGTTGATGTATTACTTCCATCTTTTTTAACAAGATAATGGTTATTTGCTTTAGCTGCAATTTGTGCTTGATGTGTTACACAAAAAACCTGGGAGTTGTTAGATAGATCTTTTAGGTAGTTACCTAGTATTTCTGATGTTGCACCTCCTATACCAGTATCTACTTCGTCAAAAATCATAGTTTCAGAATCACTATTAGATCTAGTTTCAAGTTGTATAACAAGACTAATCCTTGATAGTTCACCACCAGATGCAATTTGAGATATTGGTAATAGTTCTGACTTTTTATTTGTTTTTATTAAAAATTCTATTTTATCAAATCCATTCTTAGACAAGAGATTTATATCTGTATTAATGTTAATTTTAAATTCACAACCGTCCATATTTAGAAGCTTTAGTTTCTCTATAATTTTTTTCTCAAGATTAGTCGCTTCCTTAGTTCTATAAGTAGATAATTTTGATGCTTTTTCATTATACATTTTATTGCATAAAGATTTTTCTTCTTCCCAGCTATCTATTGATGATTTCTGCTCTTTTAGTTGTAGAATTTTCTTTTTCTTTTCTTCTAATAAGTCCTCCATATTGTCTTCAGAGATAGAATATTTTCTGAATATATTATTTAATAAAATAATTTTATTATTTATTATTTCTAACCTTTCATGATCAATATCTAGCGATTGCTCATATTTACTTATTGATTTAGATAAGTTTTGAATTTGCTCAAGTATTATTAGTGATTCGTCATAAAGACTTTTTGAGGCAGAATCCATGTCAGCAATATCTGAGAGTTTTTTATTTATGGTACTAAGTTTGTTATATATGTTATTCTCATCATCACCAAATAATGCTGTGCTAGTTTCATTGGATAAATTTTTGATTTCATCGGCGTTGGTCAGCCTACTAATTTCAGTCATCATATTTTCATACTCTAACTTATTAATTAGATTGCTTTCTAGCTCATGTACTTCATGATCTAATAAAGAAATTTTCTCTTCGAATGTATCTACATCATCTAACATATTAGATATATTTTTTTCGTTTAATTTAATAGTTTTGTATAGTTCTTTTACCTCTGCTAAAAGAGAATCCTTGTTAATGTAGTTATCAAGTCTTTTCAGTTGTTCATCTTTAGATAAAATTAGTTGATGTTCGTGCTGACCATGTATATCTATTAATGAATTTCCAACTTCTTTAATTTTTGTTTTAGTTACAGCTTTATCATTAATATAAAATTTTGATGATACTTCATTGGAGCTATGGC
>JAYZIH010000092.1:0-7062 GCA_036165695.1 Pseudomonadota bacterium
AAAGATAATTTCTGATAACATAGCGCAAAATTATTTTACTAATTTAGAAAACAGTGTTGATCCATTTCTTTGGAAAAATTTAATTAATAATTTTTGTGCTTTAATTAATAATGACTTATTAGATGGAATTTCAGTGACAGCAGAGAAATACAGACAAATTGATTTTGAAGATAATATAAAACTCACAGGAAGAGTTGATATTCTTATAAAGGGTAAAAATAATAATAAAATAATTGATATTAAAACTACTTCTCAAAAACCAACTATTAAATCAGTAGTATCTGGTGATGAACCACAATTAAGCGTATACTCAATGTTATATCCTGAAGTTGACGAATTAAAGTACTATTTTATTAATTTACATAAACAAGAAATAAGCGAGAAATCATATAACAAAGATGACTTAAAAAGTGCTACAGAAAAAAATAAAAATTTAATTGAAGTTATTTCTAATAAATTTATAAATAGTGGTAAGTTTGAAGCAACAGATAACATAAGAGCATGTGAAAAGTGCTATGTTAAAAATATCTGTAGACCGTCTTATTGGAAATGATTCAGAATACTATATTTGTTTTGCATATAAAATTGCGTCTTCATGCCCATCTTTAACAGGGTAATAGTTTTTTCTAAGACCAACTTCACAAAAACCCTCAGATTCATATAAATTTTTAGCTTTTATATTAGAAGGCCTACATTCTAGAAAAATTACGTCACACTCAAGCCTAGACAACTCAATCATTACATCTTGCAATAAATATCTTCCTAATCCTTCTTCTCTATGATTTTTATCAATACATAAGTTCATCACATGACACTCATTCGATAAAATAGATGCAATAACATAGCCAACAATTTTATAATCTTTTATGGCAACCCTTGATATATAGTTAGCAGATATACAATCTTGAAAAATTTTTTCTGACCATGGAAATTCGTATGAAGAGTTTTCTATCCTAATAACTGAAGGTAAATCATTAAAACTCATTGGTCTACAAGATATATTAAATAAATTTTTTGCTGTGCTCATATTATATCCTATACATGATCTAATTGAGGGTGAGCTGTTTTAGGTGCTAAATTAATCTTATTTATTGCGTCTAAGTATGCTTTAGCGGACGCAATAACAATGTCAGTATCAGAACCCATCCCATTTACTATCCTACCATTTCTTTCCAATCTTACTGTAACTTCTCCCAACGAGTCTGTCCCATCTGTTATGTTATTTACTGAATATAATTGTAATTTTGTTTCACTTTCAATAATCTTTTCTAATGCTTTAAATGTAGCATCAACCGGCCCTCCACCAGATGCTTCGCTAGACTGCTCTTTATTTTCTTTTGTTATAGTAACGGATGAATGTGCTTCTTTCTCAGATTCACTTATGGCCTTAATATTAACAAGTTTGTATATATCGTTATCTCCAATTTCAGTATTATCAGAAATTAATGCATGCAAATCATCGTCATAGATCTCATGCTTTCTATCTGCTAAATTTTTAAATTTATCAAATAAGCTATTTAGCTCTTTCTCATCTTTAATTTCGTAGCCTATTTCATTAAACCTAGTTTTTAATGCATTTCTTCCAGAATGTTTTCCTAGAACTATTTTATTGTCAGCCCATCCTACATCTTGAGCTAACATAATTTCATATGTCTCCCTATATTTAAGTACACCATCTTGATGAATCCCTGATTCGTGTGCAAAAGCATTTGCTCCTACTATTGCTTTATTTGGCTGAACAGGAAATCCAGTAATATTAGAAACTAGCTTTGATGCAGGTACTATATGTTTTGTATCTATTTGGCTATTACAGTCAAACACATCTTGTCTAGTTTTAACTGTCATGACTATCTCCTCTAAGGATGCATTTCCTGCCCTTTCGCCAAGTCCATTAATTGTGCATTCGACCTGTCTTGCACCATTTAAGACTGCTGATAATGAATTTGCTACAGCTAAGCCTAGGTCATTATGGCAGTGCACAGAAAATATAGCTTTATCAGAGTTAGGGATATTCTCAATTAGCTCTTTTATTAAATCGCCAAATTGTACAGGTATATTATATCCCACAGTATCTGGTATATTAATTGTATTTGCGCCAGCGTTAATCGCCTTTTCTATAATCTCGCATAAAAAGTTAAATTCTGATCTTCCTGCATCTTCAGGTGAAAACTCTATATCATCAGTATATTTTCTAATTTTCTTAATAGATTTAACTGCTTGGTCTATGACTTGTTCTTTTGTCATATTTAGCTTTTTTTCCATATGTATATCTGAAGTAGCTATAAATGTATGAATTCTTGATTTACTTGCTTTTGAAATTGCATTCCCTGCTCTTTCAATATCTTTATCAATCGCTCTAGCTAATGCACATATAACACTATCTTTTATATTTTTACTAACTTCTTGTACAGCTTTAAAATCACCATCACTAGCAATTGGAAATCCTGCCTCAATAACATCTACTTTTAGTTTCTCAAGAGCTTTTGCAATCCTAACTTTTTCATTAATGTTCATTGAAGCGCCAGGACTTTGCTCACCATCTCTTAGTGTGGTGTCAAATATTACAAGTCTATCTTTCATCCTTGCTCTTTTCGTTGGTAAGTTTTATAGAATATAATCTTTTAAAAAATCTACTTAAGTCTATAAATGGACCAGAAACTATATAAGATAGCATCAAAATAAAAAAGACAATTGGTGGGTTAATTAATGCTACAGCACTTACTATTACAAGTGAGAACAACCAGTAAAATTTTATTTTCTCATTGCCACTGATATTTTTAAAGCTAAAATAAGATATTTTACTCACCATTAGAAATGACAAAATTATTATTGCTGCTAAAAAAATATTACTATATAGCTGAGCAGCTATCCCTAAATCACTTGCTACAATGTATGAAATACTAATTATCCCAGCTGAAGCTGGGCATGGTAGTCCAATGAAAAAATCATTGCTTGCTACACTATTAAATCTAGCTAACCTAAGTGCTACTGATGCTAGATATAAAAAAGATATGATTAAACCAAATGCAATCCATGGGTTATGAAATATATTGGTATATTTAAGCACCCATTCAAAAATAAATATTGCAGGCGCTAAGCCACATGACACAATGTCGCTTAAACTATCTAATTGAGCTCCAAAACTACTAGTTGTTTTCGTTATTCTAGCAATTCTTCCATCTAAACCATCAAATATAATAGCCGCTATTATAAATATTGCAGCACTATGTAAGTTACCTGTATAGGAAGACCATATAGAAAGAAAACCTGAAAGCATTGCTGCCATAGTTAATAGATTTGGTATTAGATATATTTTATTCCTTATCATAATATTTACCGCACTAAGCAATAATAAGCTTAGCGTTAAATATGTAAAAAATCACGATTTATTTACATCGAAACTATATTTACAATGAAATATATAAGCAGGCCATAAGCAGCCCAAAATAGTATTGTTGCAACAAGATTAGGAATAAGCATTTTTTTCTATCACTCCGTCGTTTAAATTATTCTTATATTCGTATTATATATCTTAGTTTTTGTCTTTATCAACCAATTTATTCGCACTTATCCAAGGCATCATACCCCTTAATTTCGATCCCACTTCCTCTATTTGGTGTTTTTTCCCATTTTCTCTCATTGATTCAAAATTTTTATTTCCTGTTTTATATTCTGATATATATTCATCTGCAAATTTCCCGCTTTGTATTTCTGCAAGAATTTTTTTCATCTCATCTTTTGTACTATCATTAATTATTCTTGGTCCTCTAGTAAAGTCTCCATATTCAGCAGTGTTAGAGATTGAATACCTCATGTTTGAAATACCACCTTCATACATTAGATCTACAATCAACTTTAATTCATGAAGGCACTCAAAGTATGCCATCTCTGGTTCGTACCCAGCTTCCACTAATGTTTCGAACCCTGCTAATACTAAAGATGTGGCTCCACCACACAACACTGTTTGTTCTCCAAATAAATCTGTTTCAGTCTCATCTCTAAATGTAGTTTCAATAATTCCTGCCTTTCCGCCTCCATTAGCACTTGCATATGATAAAGCTAAGTCTTTTGTTTGATTTGATGGGTCATTATCAACTGCAATTAAGGTAGGAACTCCTCCGCCATTTAAATAAGTAGATCTAACTAAATGGCCTGGTCCTTTTGGGGCAACCATAAAAACATTAGTATCATCATTAGGTTTTATTATTTTGAAATGAATATTAAAGCCATGTGCAAATCCTAGGAAAGCATTACTTTTTAAATTTGGGAGTATTTCACTTTGATATACATCAGATTGTCCTTCATCAGGGATTAGAAGCATAACAACATCAGCATTTTTAGTTGCTTCTGAGACTGACATAACTGTAAACCCTGATTTCTCTGCCTTCTCTCTCGATTTAGAATTAGCATGTAATCCTATAGTTACATTTACACCAGAATCTTTTAAATTATTAGCATGCGCATGTCCTTGCGAACCATACCCAATAATAGCCACTTTTTTATTTTTAATTATCGATAAATCAGCATCTTTATCATAATAAATATTCATTTTTATTCTATTCTCCTTGCTTTGTTTTATTTATGCCAACTGCTCCAGATCTAACAACACTAAAGGCCAAATCTTCAAATTCATCCAAAATTTTATTTATATTATTGGGGCTGTCAACTAGCTCTAATATAACATTATTATTGTCTAGTTCATGAATTTTTATATTATCATTTCCTTTTAACTTACTCTGGCCGAAATCCTCACTCTTAAGGCTAATTAGAACAATTTCACGTTCTAAGTGATCTTCAGATGTTATATCAGTAACACTAATCACATCAATTAATTTATCTAGTTGTTTTATAATTTGTTCTATAACATCGTCATTTCCAGAGGTAACAATAGTCATTCTTGATGATGATGAATCCTCAGATGGCGCAACAGATAGAGATTCTATATTATAATTTCTCGCAGAAAAAAGGTTAGCTACCCTGGATAGGGCTCCCGATTCATTCTCAAGTAATACAGATATAATATGTCTCATTTCTACGATAAAATCATTTCGTTATGTGCTTTGCCAGTAGCAATCATAGGGTACACGTTTTCATCTTGATCTGTTATAAAATCTATAAATACAAGTTTATCTTTTAAAGATAATGCTTCCTTTATGCTACTTGATACGTCTTTTGGCTTTTCAATTTTCATTCCAACATGACCATAGCTTTCTGTAAGTTTAACAAAGTCTGGTAGTGCATCCATGTATGACATTGCATACCTTCCCTTATAAAAAAATTCTTGCCACTGTCTTACCATTCCCATATATCTATTATTAAGATTGATAATTTTTATAGGTAAGCCATATTGCAAACATGTAGATAATTCTTGGATACACATTTGTATACTAGCTTCGCCAGTAACACAGCATACTAAACTTCCAGGATTAGCAAACTGAACTCCCATTGCAGATGGCAATCCAAAACCCATTGCGCCTAGGCCGCCAGAATTAATCCATCTTCTTGGTTTATTAAATTTATATAACTGAGCGACCCACATTTGGTGCTGTCCAACATCTGACGTAACAAAAGCCTCTCCTTTTGTTACTTTATAAAGCTCATCAACAACGTATTGTGGTTTTATAATCTCATTGCCTTGTTTATATGAAAAAGATTCTTTTTTTCTCCATTCATCAATCTCTTTCCACCAGCTGTCAATATTAGGGATGTTTACACTATCTTTCTTAATCTTAGCTAATAAGCTTTTAAGTATTTTTTTTACATCACCTACTATAGCAATATCTGCTTTAATATTTTTTGATATAGATGAAGGGTCAATATCAATATGTATAATTTTTGCACCTGGACTAAATTTATCTAATCTCCCAGTTATTCTGTCATCAAATCTTGCTCCAATAGCAATCATCAAGTCACAATCATGCATCGCCATATTAGCTTCATAAGAACCGTGCATTCCTAGCATTTGCACAAACTGCTTATCATCTCCTGGGTAACAGCCAAGCCCCATTAGTGTATTTGTTACAGGAAATTTACTTATTTTTGCAAACTCAGTTAATTCTTCTGATGCATTGCTATTAATAACTCCTCCGCCAGCATATATAATTGGCTTATTAGATTTTTTGATTGCCTCAATAATCATTTCTATTTTTGAATCTTCAACTTTAATATCTGGATTGTATGATCTCATAGAGACACTCTTTGGATAATCAAAATAAAATTCCTGCTCTGTAATATCTTTTGGGATATCTACTACAACAGGTCCTGGTCTTCCGCTATTAGCAATGTAGAAAGCTTTCTTTATAGTGTTAGCCATATCTTTTACATCTGTAATCATAAAATTATGTTTTACACATGGCCTTGTTATTCCAACCGTATCTACTTCCTGAAATGCATCATTTCCAATTAAATTAGTCCTAACTTGTCCTGTAAATACAACTATAGGCACAGAATCCATATATGCATCTGCTATACCAGTAATAGAATTTGTAGCTCCTGGTCCTGAGGTGACTAAAACAACACCAGTTTTTCCTGAAGATTTTGCATAACCTTCAGCTGCATGTACTGCACCCTGTTCATGTCTAACAAGAATATGGTTGACGTTTTTTTGTTTAAATAATTCATCATATATATGCAATACTGCTCCGCCAGGATAGCCAAAAATATTTTCAACTCCAGCAGCTTCTAGACATTTAACAAAGATTTCAGCCCCAGTGAACAAATCTTTCTTATTTAAATCTTGAGCATTCTTACTCATCTTTTTAAATTAGGCTTTTTTAATTAGGAAATAAAACTTTCCATCTTCCTCTTTAGAATCAAGCAGCTCATTTCCTGTCTGCTTAGAAAATGCCTCAAAATCTTTGACCGCTCCTGGATCTGTTGCAATAACGTGAAGGACCTGTCCATCACCCATTGTTGCAAGGGATTTCTTAGCTCGTAAGATTGGTAATGGGCAGTTTAATCCACATGCATCTAGTTCTTGATCATAATTCTCCATATATACTCCCTATATATTGCTTAAATAAGGCAATGATATCTAATAGTAAAAAAAATAGGATATACTTA
>JAYZIH010000093.1:0-7023 GCA_036165695.1 Pseudomonadota bacterium
ATACTAAGTGTTACCTTGGTAATATTTAATGATGGCACTATACTTGTAGATATATATTTTAAACAATTTGAGATACAAATTGGACAGGCATTAGTTTTGTCAATATTTATTGGAATAGTAATCTCATTATTGTTTATTGGAAATATAATACTTAGCTATAGATCAAAGTATGTTAAATTGAAAAAGGAAAATAACTTGGTAAAGAAAGAGGTTCAGAATTTAAGAAAATTACCAATGCAAGAGTAGTCTATGTATAACACAATAATAGTTTTCTCCATCATTATATCGACTTTTAGCATAATTTTTGTGTTAAGTAGAAAAGATTTTTTTAAAGAAAGAAAAAGTAAGCTCCCTTTCGAATACATAAAGGGGATGAAATATATCCTATCTGAAGAACCCGACAAAGCGTTAGATACATTTTTATCTGTCATTGATCTTGACCAAGATACAATTGAAACTCATATGATCTTAGGGAACCTTTTTAGAAATAGAGGTGAAGTTAATAGGGCTATAAGGATTCATCAAAATTTAATAGCAAGACCAGAGCTTGATAATTTAGTTAAGCAAGACTGTCTTCTCGAGTTAGCGAAGGATTATTTAAAAGCAGGTTTATTTGATCGTGCAGAGAATATATTGATAGACTTATCAAATAAAAATTTAAGTGATAAAGATTATGAGATGGTATGTAGAAATCTTATCCATCTTTATGAATTAGAGAAAGATTGGGAAAAGGCAATAACAACATCCATAAAGGTACAGTCACTAACTAAACAAGATCATTATTCGGAAGTAATTTCTCAATATTATTGTGAGCTAGCAGAGATTAATTTATCACAAGCTGGAGAAGATAACTTTGAAAATGCTAGGAAAAATATCTTACAAGCAATAAAATATGATAAAAATTGTGTTCGTGCTCAAATCTTAATGGGGGACATATACGCTAAGAATGAGGAATATAAAAAATCAATAGATCAGTATGTAGCTGTTTGTGAAAAATCTCCAGAGATTCTATACATGGTTTATGAAAAATTGAAAGAATCCTATAGTAGAATAAATAAGAGTGAAAGTTTTTTTAAATATATGACTAATTTTATAAATCACTCTAGTTTTTCATATCTTAATGAGATGAAAAATATTGGAATTAGCAAAAGTGAGTTAGAAGGGTTATACGATAAAGCATTTAATGAAGGTGCGGTTTCATTTGTTACCTTAGATAATTATCTTGATCTAATCGCTAATAATGAAATTGCTTATGATAATGAGAGCTTAAGCAATATAAGAAACTGTATCAAGAAATATATTGAACATGACAGCCACCATAAATGCTCAAATTGTGGTTTTATTAGTATGCAGCATTTTTGGCAATGCCCCAGTTGTAACAGGTGGTCTTCAATTAAGAAATCTAATTTAAAAGATTTTATTGATAGTAGTACATATGTCGTCAAAAAATAAAGATAATCAAAGTATTATAGTTGCGTTAGATTATCATCGTAAAAAAGATGCCATAGAAATGGCTAAGCGTTTAGACCCATCAATCTGCAATCTTAAGGTAGGACTTGAGCTTTTTATTAGCGAAGGGCCAAAGATTATTAGTGATTTAAATAATCTTGGTTATAAGATTTTTTTAGATTTAAAACTCCACGATATACCAAATACAGTCCAAAATAGCTGTAAAATGGCTGCTGATCTAGGAGTTTGGATGTTAAATGTACATGCATTAGGTGGTAGAAAAATGCTAGAAGCTGCAAAAAATATTTTTGAAATAAATAATTATTCTACAAAGCTAATTGGGGTAACAATTCTAACTTCTCTTACTTCAAATGAACTAAATGAAACTGGACAAAATCAAGATATAAATAATCAGGTAACAAAATTAACAGAACTATGTATGAATCTAAATTATGATGGAGTAGTTTGTTCTCCACATGAGAGTAAAAGTTTATATTCAAAATATAAAAATAATATAATTCTCGTATGTCCAGGAATAAGGGATGGAGATATTAAGATTAATTCTGATGATCAGAAAAGATATATGAGCCCTATAGAAGCAGCAAGAAATAAAGCAACTTATATAGTTGTTGGAAGACCAATAACGGGGTCAGAAAATCCTTCATTAAGTTTAGAGAAGATAAATAATCAGTTCAAGGAAGGCGCTAAAAATGAATAAAAAAAAATCTAATATTAGAAAAGCCGTATTTCCAGTAGCTGGATTAGGTACTAGATTTCTTCCCGCAACCAAAGCATCGCCAAAAGAGATGCTTGCTGTTGTAGATAAGCCATTAATTCAATATGCTGTAGAAGAAGCCGTTTCATCAGGAATAGATGTGCTAATTTTTATAATTGGCAGAAATAAGGAGCAAATAACAAACCATTTTGATAGAGCGCATGAATTAGAAAATGAGCTGAAAATTAAAAATAAGAAAAAAGAGTTAGAGCAAATTGAAAAGATACTTCCAAAGAATATTAAATGCATCTATATAAGACAGAAAGAAGCATTAGGGCTTGGACACGCTGTTCTTTGCTCAGAACCTGCAGTTGAAGATGATCCGTTTGCTGTAATTCTTGCAGATGATTTAATACATACACAAGGTGATAGTTGTCTTACACAAATGTGTTCAAAATATCAGGAATTACAAAGAAGTATTATATCAGTTGAAGAAGTGGATAAGTCTAATATTCATAAATACGGAGTAATTAATGGAGAAAAGATTAATTCAACTGACTGGCTCTTGAATAGTATTATTGAAAAACCTAGTGCAGATAAAGCACCAAGCAATATGGTTGTTGTTGTGAGATATATTTTTAATTCCTCAATATTTGAATATCTTAAAAAAACGGAGCCAGGTGCTGGAAATGAGATTCAATTAACGGACGCCATATATGAACAAATAAAAAATGAAGAAGTTTATGCATATCAATTCAAAGGTAAGAGATATGACTGTGGTACGAAGATAGGGTTTTTAAAAGCAACAGTACAGTATGGGTTGAGTCATCCAGAATTATCTAATGAATTTTCTGACTATCTAAAAAAAATATGATAACTATAATGGCTCCCCGGGACGGGCTCGAACCGCCGACCTGGTGATTAACAGTCACTCGCTCTACCAACTGAGCTACCGGGGATTGTTTATTTACTAGCCTTTTTAATCCTACTAATAGCCTCATCTAAGTTTGCGAGACTTGTAGCAAATGAGATTCTAACATGATTTTCGACCCCAAATGAAGAGCCTGGGACTACAGCTACACCTGCATTTTCTAAAAGGTACTCACATAACTCAGAATCATTAGTAACATTTTTAAGATTTTTTATTAAACCACTAACATTAGGGAAAGCATAAAAGGCCCCATTTGTTTCAGTATATACAACACCTTCTATTTTATTTAAAGATTCATATAAAAAATCAGCTCTAGCTTTATATTCCTTTACCATATGAGAGATATCATAGGACGTATTATTTAAAGCTTCTTCAGCTGCATACTGCGCAATTGAACAAGGGCATGACGTACTTTGAGACTGTATTTTCTTCATTGCATTTATTATTTTTATATTTCCAGCTGTGTAACCAATTCTCCAACCAGTCATAGCGTAAGCTTTTGAAACACCATTTAAAATAACAGTCCTATCTTTTAATTCTGGGCATATAGAAAGAATATTATAAAACTTTTCCCCATTAAATATTATGTGCTCATAAATATCATCAGATGCTATTAGAATATTTTCATATTTTTTTAAAACAGAGCAAATTTCTGAAAGCTCATTTTTAGTATAAACTGCACCAGTAGGATTACATGGGCTATTAATCATTATCATTTTTGTTTTACTATTTATTGATCTTTCAAGCGTTTCTTTATCTAGTTTAAAATTATTCTCTGGTTTAGTTTTTATAATAATTGGGTTTGCTCCAGACAATTTTACTATTTCAGGATATGATACCCAGCATGGACCAGGAATTAAAACTTCATCACCTTCTTCTAGATATGCCTGACATAAATTATAAATACTTTGTTTACATCCTGCAGAAACTATTATTTCATCTTCAACATAAGATAAATTATTTTCTTTTTTAAACTTATTTATAATTGCATTTTTTAAAGTCTTAGTTCCATCAACTGGGGTGTATTTAGTTTTCCCTTCTTTAATTGCGGCTATTGCTGCATCTTTAATAAAATCTGGTGTGTCAAAATCAGGCTCACCAGCAGTTAATGCTAGTATGTCTCTTCCTTGAGCTTTTAGCTCACGAGCTTTCATGCTCATAGCTATTGTCGCAGATAGCTCTGTTTTAGAAATTCTTCTGGAAAGCTTCATATTAAAATAATGTGCACATATATTATGATGATATTATGATATTCTTATTGTAATTGATAGTATATTTTTAAGAAATTTTATAATTTTTGACATGAAAAGTAAAAAATTCAAATTATGTTCAGATTATAGTCCGTCTGGAGATCAGCCGAGTGCAATATCAAAAATTCTTGATGGAATTAGTAATGGATTTAGGTCTCAAGTTTTACTTGGAGTAACTGGCTCAGGGAAAACTTTTACTTTAGCAAATGTTATAGAGTCAATTCAAAGACCAACAATAGTATTAGCTCCAAATAAAACACTTGCAGCCCAATTATATGGAGAAATGAAAGAATATTTTCCTGAAAATGCGGTAGAGTATTTTGTTTCCTATTATGACTATTATCAACCTGAAGCTTATGTTCCAGCTAAGGATGCTTATATAGAGAAAGATGCTGCAATAAATGATCATATTGAGCAAATGAGATTATCAGCAACAAAGGCATTATTTGAGAGAGAAGATACAATAATAGTTGCTACGGTTTCTTCTATTTACGGTTTAGGAGATGCTAAATCATACCAAGAGATGGTGCTACATTTGTCTAGAGGTGAAATTACGAATCAGAGAGTAATTTTAAGAAGACTTGCAGAATTGCAATATGTGAGAAACCAAGTAGAACTTAAAAGAGGAAGTTTTCGTGTTAATGGGGACATTATTGATATTCATCCGGCTGATTCTGAAATTGAAGCTGTAAGAATAGAACTCTTTGGCGATGAAATAGAGAAGTTAAGTTACTTTGATTATTTAACTGGAGAAATATTTAGAGTAGTACCAAGGTTAACTATATACCCTAAAACCCATTATGTAACACCAAAAGAAATACTAACAAAAGCAATTAAAGATATTGAAATTGAACTAGAAGATAGGTTAAAAGAACTAAAAGAGCAAAATAAACTTGTTGAAGCCCAAAGGTTAGAAGAAAGGACTAACTTTGATTTAGAAATGATTAGTGAGATCGGTTATTGCTCAGGGATTGAAAATTACTCTAGATATTTATCTGGAAGGTTGCCAGGAGAACCACCACCTTGTTTATTTGATTATATGCCATCAAATGCTTTTATGATTATGGATGAAAGTCATGTAACAATTCCGCAGTTTATAGGAATGTATAGGGGTGATAGATCTCGTAAGCAAACATTGGTTGATTTTGGATTTAGGCTACCATCCGCCCTTGATAATAGACCCTTAATGTATGAAGAATTTGAATCTATTTCTCCACAAACAGTGTATGTATCAGCTACACCTGCTAAATATGAATTAGATAGGTGTGACCAAGTTATTGAGCAGGTAGTAAGGCCTACAGGGCTTATAGACCCAATAGTTGAAATTAGGCAGGCGTCTACTCAAGTTAATGATTTAATAAAAGAAGTTTGCTCAAGAATTAATTTAAATGAGAGGATTCTTGTTACAACTTTAACAAAACGTATGGCAGAAGATTTATCTAGTTACCTTATAGAACAAAAAATAAAAGTTAAATATTTACATTCTGATATAGATACTGTGGAAAGAGTAGAAATTATTAGAGGGCTCAGACTTGGAGAATTTGATGTCCTTGTGGGTATTAATTTATTAAGAGAAGGTCTTGATATACCCGAGGTATCTTTGGTGGCTATACTAGATGCAGACAAAGAAGGTTTTTTAAGGTCAGAAAGGTCGCTAATTCAAACAATTGGAAGAGCAGCAAGACACATAAATGGGAAAGCTATACTCTACGCTGATAATATTACCGATTCTATTAAGAGAACTATTGAAGAGACTGATCGTAGAAGAGACAAACAAATACAACATAACAAAGCAAATAAAATAACACCAAGAGGTGTTAAAAAGGCTGTTCCAGATATTATGGAAGCAGAAATAGCTAAAAAGAATGCAGAAAAAAACTACATAGATAAAGAATTCTTAGAAAACTATAAAAATAAAAGTCCAGAAATAGTTATAAAGAAAATTAAAAAACTAGAAAAGAAAATGTATGACTATGCATCAAATTTAGAATTTGAAGATGCAGCAAGAGTTAGAGATGAAATTAAAAATATAAAAACATTTGTTTTCGGGGTTGAGGATATAGATAAAGTCATCTAATTTTTATTATAATTCTCCCCATTGAATTGCCGTTTATCATTTTATTTGAATATTTTAAGATTTCATTAATAGTAATTGTTTTAGTATGTATAGTATTAATTTTTTTTGGATAATATATTGTAGAAAGTTTTTTCCAAATGGAAAGTCTTTTCTGAATTGGGTAATTTGTTGAAGTGACACCTAAAAGATTAATTCCCCTGATTAGAAAAGGTAAATTAGATGTTGCAATTTCTGAACCTGCTGACATCCCAATTGAAACAATATTGCCACCGTAATTTACTTTCTTTATTAACCATGGCAAAATTTTTCCACCAGTATTATCTATAGCTCCACTAAATTCTATTTTGCTCAAAATATTTTTTTCTAATTTTATTTTATTAAGGATGATTACTTTAGTAGCACCTATCTTCCTTAAATATTCTTCGGAGCTATGCTTTCTAGTTATTGCATGAATTTCATACCCTAATTGGCTTAAGATATTGATAGCAAAACTACCTACACCGCCAGTTGAGCCTGTAATCGCAACGGGCCCAGATACCTTATTCTGATTATTTTGCTTTAACTTTTCAACTGCTAGAGCGACTGTAAATCCTGCTGTACC
>JAYZIH010000094.1:0-2557 GCA_036165695.1 Pseudomonadota bacterium
AAATAGTTCAAAGCTTAAAAAGTGAAGAGAAGGAAGAAAGATTTAATTAAAATCCTGGTGGCTATGGGTGGAATTGAACCACCGACCCCAGCGTTATGAGTGCTGTGCTCTAACCATCTGAGCTACATAGCCAAACCAAGATAATTATATATTATATCTAAAGACAACTACATCACCTTCTTGCATGATGTAATCCTTCCCCTCTAATCGCATTTTCCCAGAATTTTTAGCTGCCAAGGAACCACCATCTTTAATATAGTCAGAAAATGAAATAACTTCAGCCCGGATAAAGCCTTTTTTAAAATCAGTATGTATTTTCCCTGCTGCATCTGGTGCTTTACTATCTCTTTCTATAGTCCAAGCTCTTGTTTCTTTTTCTCCTGAAGTAAAGAAAGTTTGTAAATTTAGGATTTCGTACCCAGTTTGTGCAACTTTCTCTAGGCCAGTGTTTTCTAAATTATAAATTTCCATATACTCGTTCTTTTCCACATCAGTCATGAGTGAAATTTCATACTCAATATTTGCTGATAATGTAATAACAGAAAGATTTTTTTCTTTAGCATAATTAACCACTTCATTAGAGTGAAAATTCCCATCGATATCATCATCTGAGACATTTAAAATAAGAAATTGTGGCTTTGTAGTTAAAAAATTGTATTTACCTAAGATTGATAGTATGTTTTTTAGATCCTGCATGTCCTTTATTAATTTCTCACTATTAAGATTATCACGGACTAACTCTAAAGCTTCTATTTCCTTAAGTACCTCTTTATTACCAGATCTTGATAATTTCTCTAATCTAATTAAATTTTTCTCTACAACTGATAAATCAGATAAAATTAACTCCATGTTTATCACTTCCAAATCACTAATGGGGTTAATTTTCCCATCTACATGCGTGATATCAGAATTTTCAAAACACCTTAATACTTGAACTATAGCGTCTGTCTCTCTTATATTAGATAGAAACTTATTACCTAAACCTTCTCCTTTAGATGCTCCTTTTACAAGACCTGCTATATCAACAAACTCTATTGATGCTGGAACTACTTGCTTTGGGTTATCAATTTTCTCTAGTTCTTGAAGTCTACTATCAAGGACCTCTACAACGCCTACATTTGGATCAATTGTACAAAAAGGATAATTTTCTGCAGCAACTTGATTATTAGTTAAAGCATTAAAAATTGTTGATTTTCCAACATTTGGGAGACCCACTATTCCACACTTAAATCCCATAACTCAGTCCGTATGCATAAGTTGCATAAATTTTTCGTACTCAGCATCCACAATTAAATGAAAGGAATCTATTATTGGAATTATTGAACTTTCTATCTCTTCTCTTTCTTGTTTGCTTGGTTTGCTTAAAACATGTTTATCAACTAAATCTTTTGAACCAGGATGATTAATACCAATTCTTAATCTCCAGAAATCTTTTCCTAAAATATTAATAATATCACGCACTCCGTTATGCCCTCCATGTCCTCCACCTAATTTTAGCCTAACTTTACTAACAGGAAGATCTATTTCGTCATGTACTACTAATAGTTTATCTGTTTCTATTTTATAATATTTTAGAAAACTTGATATTGCCTTTCCACTATCATTTATAAATGTAGTAGGTCTTACAATGAAAAATTTGTTTCCATTATCCTCAATAGTAGAAAATTCGCATTTTAATTTATTATCTATTTTTAAATCTGACTTATGATGCTGTAAAAGTTTATCAGTAAACCAATAACCTGCATTATGTCTTGTATTTTCATACTCCGGAGTTGGATTACCTAAACCAGCAATCACTTGAACTTTAGGTTTATCTTTTAGATCTTGGAGCATTTTGTAAGTTAGCTACCCTCTTTACTTTCAGATTCTTTTTCTTTTCCTTCTGCAGCATCTTCATCTTTCTTACCTTCTTCAGAAGAAGCTTTTTCTTGTTCACCACCTTCTGCACCTTCTTCTTCGCCTTCAGGAGTTTCTACCTCTTCTTCAATAACTTCTGCTTTTGGTTTATGAATAACCACAATTGGAATATCATTATCTTCTGACTGCTGCAACAATACGCTTTCAACGTTCTCAGGTAATTTTATATCCTTTAAATGAATTGTTTCATCTAGCTCAAGATTAATTAAATCTACCTCAATATATTCTGGGATATCTTTAGGTAAGCAAATTATTTCTAAATCTGTAGCTAGACGACTAATTATGCCTCCCCCTATCTTAACACCTGGGGCTGTAGTCTCGTTTAAGAAATGTAAAGGAACGGTAACTTTTAATTTCTCATCTGCTTTCACTCTAAAAAAATCTATATGTAGGACTTCTTTTTTGCTTGGGTGTCTTTGAATTTCTTTAAGAATTACTTGTTGTTTTTTTCCGTCAATATTTAACTCTATAATATGACTATAAAAAGCCTCTATCTCTAAGCTTTTCCTTAGTTCTTTAGCTTTTAGGCTTATTTTTTCTGGAGTATCACCTAAGCCATAAATTATGCCAGGGACAAGACCATCTCCCCTCATAGATCTACTATGCGAGGTTCCCACATCATCCCTCTTTACTGCATCAA
>JAYZIH010000095.1:0-4616 GCA_036165695.1 Pseudomonadota bacterium
TTTCAGGAAACTAATGACACAGGCTTGGTTTTCGATTTCTTTGTATTTTATGATAGAGTTACAGTTAATAAAAACTTAGAGCCTACTTACAAAGATTTGTGTCCAAAGTGTCAAAGAATTATCAATAAGTTTAATAAATCTAAATGTGAATCATGTAGTCCCGATGAAAGACTCCCTAATTGATATTTGTTTTAACTTTACTGACGACTTTTTTAGAAGTAACGAAGAATCCTTTATAGAGAAGGCCAAAGAAGTTGGAGTATCTCATTTTATGGTCATTGGCAATGATTTGAAGTCTAGCCAATTAGCTCTCCAGTTAGCTAATAAGTATAAGGACAGCTGTTATACAAGTGCTGGTTATCATCCACACAATGCTAAATTATGGAATGATGAGAGTTATAAGCAGTTGAAGGAAATTGCTCAAGAGTCGAAGTGTAAAGCTATTGGTGAGTGTGGTTTAGATTTTTACCGTGATTTTTCGCCACGTGATAAACAAATAGAAGCCTTTCATCAACATATATCACTTGCTGTTGAAACAAGCCTCCCGATTTTTATACATGAACGAGGCTCTTTCCAAGATATGATTGCAATTTTAAAAGAAAGGAGACAGGAGCTTAGCCGTGCTGTCGTGCATTGTTTTACTGGACAAAAAGAAGAATTAGAAGCTTATTTAGCCTTAGATATGTATATTGGATTAACAGGCTGGATTTGTGATGAAAAACGAGGCACACATTTAAGAGAATTCATTAATATTATTCCTAATGACCGCTTAATGGTTGAAACTGACGCCCCTTATTTATCACCATTCATTACTAGTACTGACCCATCAATAACCGAAGATCAACGACATAATAATAGGCCTGAATACTTGCCTACCGTGGTAGAGCAAATAGCCAAAAGTCGAGATCAAAGCTATAATGAGATATGTTCTTATACAACGACGAACGCAAGGACTTTTTTTGGGATATAGGGATATGACAGTAGAACAAACAATTGAGAAAAAAGTAAAAGATACTTATGCCTTATCTCATTATGAGATTATTAATGAGAGTTCGATGCATAATGTACCACCTAATGCTGAAACTCACTTTAAAGTTGTTTTAGTTTCTGATGAATTTCAAAATCTTAAACTGATTGAGCGCCACCGTAAACTTAATGAGTTACTTAAAGATGAGTTAGCAAATGGTATACATGCACTTTCACTACATCTTTTTACGCAGGATGAATGGGCTGCAAAAGATGAGCAAGCTAAGGAGTCCCCACTATGTGCCAAAAAATAATTACTACTCTTTTAATATTTTTTTTTACTATTATGACAAGTCAAACTTTTGCTAATCCAGTGTTTATAGATAATTTTCAAGACTCTACACAATGGACATATATTGCAGACGATGTTATGGGTGGTGTATCAAAGGGAAGTATTACGTACGCAACAGATGCTGGACAGCCGGTTGCTATATTATCTGGTAATGTAAGTACTGAGAATAATGGTGGGTTTATTCAAGTGCGCCGTAGTATGCGTGGGATGGATTTAAAATCAGCACAAGCAGTACGTATTGTTGCTAAGGGTAATAATGAAAAATATTTTATTCACCTGCGTACTAACCGTATGTTTATGCCATGGCAATATTACCAGGCTGAGTTTGTTGTAGAGGAAACATATAAAGAATTTATTTTGCCTATTAGTGCTTTCGAGAAATCAGGTTTTTTTATTCCGAGCACTATAGTACCAGACACTATTATTTCTCTTGGTTTTGTTGCATTTGGCAGAGATCACCAAGCTGAATTACATGTTAAAGAAATCGGGTTTATAGAATAATGAAAAGAGTAACAGGGATAATATGTGGCATCATCGCAATATTTTTATTGATTGTTTCAGTAACCCAGTGGGAATTACCAGCAGATATAAATACCACAGCAGAAAAAATGGGTTTTACATTAGGATGGAATCTTCCATGGATAGTCATGGTACTTTTAACTTTCTTCCTGCTTAAAGATGATGAGGCGTTTGCTGCAGATCTGAAAAACTTTACCAATACTGATGTAGGCTTTTTAAGTGCTATACAGATATGCTTTAAAAAATATTTTGATTTTACAGGGGTAGCTGCAAGACCAGAATTTTGGTGGTTCCAACTTTTTTATCTCATTATGATAGGTCTTGGCATAACGTTTGATAATAGTTGGGACACTGATATATTCTATATGGGTCCATGGGAGACCTTATTTACATTTGGTTTAGCAATACCATCATTTGCGGTAGGCTGTAGAAGGCTGCACGACATAGATAAGTCTGGTTGGTGGCAACTTCTTGTGTTGACAATTATTGGCTATATTCTGTTAATTATATGGTGGTGCAAAGAAGGCACCCCCTCAAACAAATATACAGGTTACCTAAAAAACACACCATGAATCATTTATTAGACTGGTTAATTACAATATATGTATTTGGTCAATTATACTTATCTTGGCACCTTGGGTATAACGGACATCCATATTATTACATTCCAATAATGACCGTTATTCTTACAGCTCTTGTGCGACCAATAACTAAACGACACCGAGGTTATGCACCAACCTGGGGGCCTGAAGCCTATATTATTATTTTCCTTATTTTAACATTCATTTATACATTGCCTTTTTTTGCAGGTCAGCTAATTGGGCCTAGTGACTTCATATTTGACATAGAAAAATCGGTTTAATAGAATTTAAAGTGAATAATAATAAAATAGGAAGTTAGGAGGAAACATGGCAAAGGGCATAATGATGAAACATAAAGCGTCTGGGATAGGAAAGAAGGGTTACTATGGCTTCAGTTGGACATATTTATTTTTTGGCTGGTTCGTGCCGCTATTCCGTGGGGAGCTTGGCACAGGGGCATTACACCTACTGTTCACTATCTTTACATTTGGTTTGTGGCAACTTATTGTGTGTTTTTTATACAATAGGCAGTATATGGAGAGAATGCTTCAACAAGGCTGGACATTAAATGATACGCAGGAAGCAATGGCAGCTGCAAAAGTAAAACTCAATATTAGCTAAGATTTGATTAGAGGAAAGTGAGGCATACCCGATATCAAAGTATTTTCCCACTTCTTATAGCGGGGATACTCCTTATTACTGGCATTTCAGCGGACATGCCATCGCTTGTTTTGCTTGCTATACCTATTGCTGTTTATACAATTTATAGATGGCAACTATTTGAAAAAAAAATGAAACAACAATTAGTGTCGGATCAAGTCGATAAAAAACATGCTGGAGAAAAAGCTGAAGTTGATACCTATTTAAGTAATGCTGAGAAGATAAATCTTCTTGTAGAGCTCAGGGACAAAGGGGAAATAACGGAAGATGAATTTAGAGATCAAAAAGAAAAAATTTTAGCGACAAGCCAACAAAAGATTTCTCCATCCAGAAACATTACTTTAGATAAAGATTAACCAGTGCCTTTACATTTTAGGGTGGGTGTAACACCACCTATCTTTAGCATGATATGGTAGTGCAGCCAACCACCATTTTGGTTGGGGATTTCTAGTTAGATAAGCAAGCACCTGTATTTTAAATCTTTCATAACCAAAACTGTTAGGAAGTCTCCATATATTTGACTCGACATGGCCGCTTATAGTATCACAAACATTACCGTTACCATCTAAAAGCTCTAGGATCTCATTTTGATAATTACGTTTTGTTGATATCCATAGCGCTCCTCCCCTGTCCCAATATGTTTTCTCCCAACTTGTAATATAATAATCTTCCTTTTGTGTCTGAAAATCGCCATAAAGATACATTGCATCAATCGTGCCTTGCGCATTCAATATATCTTTAACATTATATCTATAATGTCTATGGTGTGTGCCCATGGCCATAGCATATTGTATTGAATCTTTATCAATTTCTGTGATATAGCTATATTCTCCATAAGAATCGGTCAGATAAATGAAGGTATCCTCAAAAAAGATCAAATGATCATAGGTAAATTCACATATCTCACCACAAGCCACTTTGTCGGGCGCTAAAATACTTATGTAGCTTTCATCCTTAGAGAAAGAAATATTTTCATCATAATCATCTGGATATACTCTCCTTTCGTCACGTTCACCAGTAAATTTCCCCCAGGGGAAATTGTCACGTGTGTATATTTTGAAGTGAGTAGCATTTTTTCGGTAATCAGAAAATTGCTGTTGTAAACAATTGGGATCAAGTTGATTACCAACAAACATATCAACACGAGCATCTTGATCAAATAGTATCTTTACTTCAGAATTTGAACATTCCTCTAAGTATTTTTGAATCATATTTATGTATTGACCGGACGGGATAACAGCAACATCTTCTTTATGAAAAATTTTTTCATGACTCATCCTTGTGCTAGAGGAATCCCGCCTTTGATAAAATGCTGTTTCAATTATCTTACCAGATGGGTCATACCAAGTTTGTATGCCGCTTGGAACACCACCTTCAAAATGTAATTCAGAGTAGAGGTAACTAGGTACTTCATAACCTTTATGCCATCCTTTATATTTACGGATAGAACCATGCAATATACCCTTTTGATAATTTACAATGGTCCAACCTGAGTACCTTTGGAACTTCATTTCTCCATGAAGTAATCCATCTTTAAA
>JAYZIH010000096.1:0-21444 GCA_036165695.1 Pseudomonadota bacterium
CCATGATGTCTTAACCTCAGCAGAGTTCTGTGGTTGGACACGAAGATTAACTCACTTGCTAGGTATGTACGGTACAATTATTTTTTGGGTCACATCATTTATTCTAGTTTTCTGTCACGCAACTACAACCTCACCACAGGCTCCTACTATACTATCTCAGCTCTGGCATATTGGAGCATTGATGACATGTGTTGGAGGATTTTGGTATTGGTTATTTCAAAGAGCTAATGTAAGAGTTGGGGGAAATCCTTGGTATCAAATCGTTTTTGCAGATTTATTTATTTTGTCGTTAGTTGCAACGACAACATTTGGTTTAGTTTGGTCATATTTTCAAACAATGCAAATGACCATCTTGAGTAATTTATTTTTAGTTTTATTTATTCTTTCAAATATTATTTTATTTGGAGGAGTTTATTGGTCTAAATTTGCTCATATGTTCTATAAACCTGGCGCAGCAATTCAGAAGAATTTAGCAAAAGCAGATGGATCACGTGATCATTTGCCAGCGCCTGCCGATAAACCAGCTGAATTTGGTCTTGGGATTAAGAGAGAAGCTCCAAGACATTATTAATTTTTTTTAGGAGGAAAGTAATATGCCAACTTTTGTTTATATGACTCGCTGCGACGGGTGCGGACATTGCGAAGATATTTGTCCTTCTGATATTATGAGAGTGAATCCCGAACTCAGACGTGCTGAGAATATTGAACCTAATATGTGTTGGGAATGCTACAGTTGTGTCAAAGCATGTCCACAGCAAGCTGTAAGTGCCAGAGGATACGCGGATTTTGCGCCTATGGGCCATCAAGTGCGTGTGCTTCGTGAAGAAGAGAAAGGTACTATTTCCTGGCGAATTAAATTTAGAAATGGACATGAGAAAAACTTTGTTTCTCCAATTACAACTAAGCCATGGGGGAAACATATTCATAAAGTTGCAGATGCATCAGTCCCAGATAAGGCAGAGCATGACTCACAATTACTATTCAACGAACCAGATTATTTAAAACTCGGAGATAATAGAGAAGCAAAATTAGTCAATGATGATGGGTTACCATCACGTGATAAGAAAACATTTAAACAAGGGGTGTATTACTAATGGCTAAACATAAAACAGTTTACGAAGAGTGTGACATTCTAGTAGTTGGTGGTGGTATGGCAGGTACTGGTGCTACATTTGAAGCTAGGTACTGGGGCCGTGACATGAAAATTATTTGTGTTGAAAAAGCAAATATTGATAGAAGTGGAGCAGTAGCTCAGGGCCTTTATGCGATTAACTGTTATATGGGTATGCAGTGGAATGAAAATATGCCTGAAGACCATGTGCGTTATGCTAGAAATGATTTAATGGGCCTTGTACGAGAGGATTTGGCTTTTGATATGGCGCGTCACGTAGATTCAACTGTACACATGTTTGATGAGTGGGGACTGCCAATGATGCGTAATAAAGAAACAGGGCGTTATCAGCGAGAAGGAAAATGGCAAATCATGATCCATGGAGAAAGCTATAAGCCTATCGTTGCTGAAGCTGCAAAGAAATCAGCAGATAAAATATATAATAGAGTCATGATTACTCATCTACTTATGGATGAAGCTAAAGAGAATAGAGTCGGTGGAGCTGTTGGTTTTAATATGCGTACTGGAAATTTCCATGTGTTTCGTGCAAAAACAGTTATCGTTTGTGCGGGTGGTGCTTCACATATATTTAAACCTAGAGCAGTTGGAGAAGGAATGGGAAGAACATGGTATGCACCATGGAGCTCAGGAAGCTGCTATGCACTACCAATTGAAGCAGGTGCAAAGATGTCTCAAATGGAGAATCGTATAGTTTTATGTCGATTTAAAGATGGGTATGGTCCAGTTGGTGCTTATTTCCTTCATCTCAAAACCTATACTCAAAATGCTGAAGGTGAAAATTATGAGGAAAAATGGTATGACCATACAAAAGAAATGGTAGGTGAATATATTGATCATACACCTACACCAACTTGTTTGCGTAACCATGCATTTATAGAAGAAGTGAAAGCTGGTAGAGGACCTATTCACATGGTAACCATGGAAGCTTTCCAAGATCCGCATTTGGAAACCGTAGGTTGGGAGAACTTTTTAGGAATGACTGTAGGACAGACTTTAGTGTGGGCTTCACAAGATATTGATCCTAAATATCAAAATCCTGAATTAACAACATCAGAACCATATGTAATGGGAAGTCATGCAACCTGTAGCGGAATGTGGGTTAGTGGTCCAGAAGATGTATCACCTCCAGAATATTTTTGGGGATATAACAGAATGGGAACAGTCGATGGATTATTTGGTGCGGGTGATACAGTTGGAGGAACTGCGCATAAGTTTTCATCAGGCTCCTTTACAGAAGGGCGTCTAGCTGCTAAAGCTGCTGTTAAATATATTAATGATATGAAAGCTGAAAATATTAATGTTAGTGATTCACAGTGTAATGGATTTAAAGAAAGAATATTTAAGCCACTAGAAAATTACCGTGTTGGCCGAAATGAGATTACTGGTGGAACAGTTTCTCCTAGTTATATACTTCCAATACAAGGCTTAATTCGTCTACAAAAGATTATGGATGAGTACTGTGGAGGAATAAGTACATTCTATATAACTAATAAGCATCTATTAAATAGAGGTCGTGAATTACTCGATATTCTTACAGAGGATTTAGAGAATGTGGGTGCTGAAGATTTACATCAACTTATGAGAGCATGGGAACTCAAACATCGAACACTTGTTTCACAATGTGTTCTTGAGCATACAATGTTCAGAGAAGAAACACGCTGGCCAGGATATTATTACCGCGCTGACCACATGTATTTGGATGATGATAATTGGCACTGTTTAACTGTTTCTCGCCGCGATCCAAAGACTGGTAAATTCAGTCTTGAAAAGGCACCACTTTATCATATTGTCGATGATGAAAAAGAGGAGCAACAAGAGAAAGCTCAATAATTCAGTTTTATGAATCTTCTCGAAAAGACAGATCAGGAAATTCTTGAGATAGCTGACCCACTTTGGGATGATCTTATTACACATTCTAATAACAAAGATTACGGAAGCTTTGTTAAAAATTTTTCAGAAGCAATGATGAAAGGAGCAAACGAAGTTGAGCTTGGTAGGCAGTGGGCAAGTAATAGTGTACTTACCACCCTATCACTAAGTAGGGAATTTCTTGGTTGTATAAGGCGTAATGATTACGTAACAGTTCTATATAAGCAGGCTAGCGAGTCTGCCCCCGGAGACTTTTTAGGGAGATTGGTTTTAGGTATTGAAGATGGTAAAGTAAAAATCTTTGGTGCAACAATCTTTTAAAAAGTTTTATGAGTAACGTTGATTCATTAAAAATCGAAGACCAATTTATTACGGACGAACCTTATTACGAGCCCGTCGGTGATGAAGTAAATATCTATGAAACTGCATACAAAAATGAGTTACCTATTCTTCTAAAAGGGCCGACAGGATGTGGTAAAACACGGTTTATGGAATATATGGGTTGGCGTCTTAAGAGGCCTTTAATAACTGTATCTTGTCATGATGACCTAACAGCATCTGATTTAGTGGGCAGATATCTTATTACAGGTGGTGAGATGGTTTGGGTTGATGGTCCCTTAGCTAGAGCAGTTAGGTCTGGAGCAATTTGTTATCTTGATGAAATTGTTGAAGCTAGAAAAGATACTACAGTTGTAATACACCCATTATGTGATGATAGAAGATCACTTCCAATAGAAAAGCTAGGTGAAATGTTAAAAGCTACTTCAGAGTTTTCTCTAGCTATTTCATATAACCCTGGATATCAGAGCATATTAAAAGATCTTAAACAAAGTACCAGACAGAGATTTGTTGCTCTAGAATTTGATTATCCCCAATCAGAAATTGAGGAAACAATAGTTAGCAAAGAAACAGGTGCAGATAAAGAATTATCTGCTCTTTTGGTTAAATTAGCCCATATGACACGAAACTTAAAAGACAATGGTCTAGACGAAGGTGCAAGTACTAGATTACTTGTCCATGCAGGAAAACTAATAGTTTCTGGTATAGATCCTCACTCTGCTTGCAAGTCAGCAATTGCAGAGGCTTTAACAGATGATTCAGAGATGATTAAAGTAATAAGTGAATTAAGCGAATCTTTATTTTAAAAATACATTTTTACCATCATTCCAGTTAACCCAGCGGTAATTAATAGGGGAATCATTCCAACTTTGCCTTTTTCTAATGCTAAGAAACTTAAGAAAATTAGAATGATGAGGTATAAGTCAACTTCTCCTGAACCATCATCTAAAAAGATTGTTTTGTAAGTAAGAAAAATTCCTAAATTCAAGATCATGCCTACAACAGCTGATGTAATAAATTTTAGAGGTAAATCTAGACTTGAAGATTTTTTTGTATGTTCAATTAATGGAGCCCCTGCAAAAATAAATACAAATGATGCTAAGAAAGTAAAAAAGGTTGCTGCAAAAGCAAAAAGTATTGCTACTGCAATCATACTGCTTCCATCAGAGATATTGCTAAGCCACCCTACAAGAAAACCAACAAAAGTTACAATCATAATTAGAGGTCCTGGTGTAGATTCACCCAGTGCCAAACCATCCATCATTTGTTGATGAGTTAACCATCCGTAAGACTCAATTGCATTTTGATATACATAAGGCAATACTGAATATGCCCCACCAAATGTTACTACTGATGCTTTACTAAAAAATAGAGATAAATCTAATAACTCCTTGTTATTAAAGGAATATATTATGTAAATACCTATCGCCCATAGCATTATTCCAAAAATTATTGTCTTTAAACTAGACATTAATATTGGAGTCATTTTTATTTGAAACATTGTCTTAGATTTCAAGATTTGCACAACTACCCCAATTAATCCTGCCATTAAAATTATTACCGGGTATTTTAATTCTAAAAAATTTATACAATAAAGAGCACCGATAGCTACAAGCCAAAAATAATATTTATATAAAACTTTTTTTGCTATTTTAATAGTTGCTACAAAAATGATTGCGATCACTCCAGCTCTTATCCCATAGAGAATCCCCTCTGCTATATAATGATTTGAGTAGTTAATATATAGGTAGCTCAAAAGTATTAATATAAAAAAGGAAGGTAAAATGAAAAATGTACCTGCAATAATGCCACCTAACCTTCCATGTAGAAGCCAACCTAAATAAGTAGCAAGTTGCTGTGCTTCAGGTCCTGGTAGGAGCATTGTATAATTAAGTGCATGAAGAAAGTTTTTATCACTAACCCACTTCCTCCTCTCTACTAGCTCCTCATGCATTAGGCTAATTTGTCCTGTAGGCCCACCAAAACTTATAAATCCTAATTTTATCCAATATAAAATAGCAGCTTTTATGTTAATATCTTTTTTCATAAAATTTGTTGTATAAAAGTATTTTTTGTATTAAAATAACCATAAAAATAATAGGGGTATTATATGTCTGATGATATTGTATCAAAAAACGGAAGTGTTGTTGGCAGCTGGGATGGAGAAAATGTTGAAGACCTAAAAAAGGAAATGGCTAGAATTAAGCAAGAATTAAGGACACAAGGTAATAAAGATAAGGTTGAACATACAGGTGTCCCGCATAAAGATCAATTCCCTGAGGATTTACAAAACTTTACAGCTTATATTTTGTGGGCTTGCGATAAAAACAATATGTGTTTAGTTGGCTCTGGCGCAAATAGATCGGAATCAGTTGAAAGTATAAGAGAGTTCTACGCTAATGATATTGCTAAAGCTTCCCTAGACAGGCATAACTTAGATAAATAGATTACTTCTCCCACTCTTTTAAGATTGGGGCCTCTCTTTTTTCAAGTAGCAGCATTTCAGCCTCTAATTTATCTGATGCAAAGATTACCTTATATGCATCAGGATTATCAGGTGAATTTTCTGACCTAAGCTGCCTGGCTAGACTCTTAGCTTCTTTAAAAATTTCAAACGAATCAATCAATTCAACCTGTCTGATAATCTCATCTTGATATTTAAATACAAAGTATGGCATTTATGAATTATAATATATAAATTAATTTTTATCATGTTATGACAAAAGAACAGCAAAAGGAAATTACAGCAAAGGCTGCTCTAGATTATATCGAACATAGCGATATAATTGGCGTTGGTACAGGCTCAACAGTTAACTATTTTATAGAAGAGCTAAAATCTATAAAAAGTAAGATTGATGGAGCAGTAGCTAGTTCAATTGCAACACAGGAAAAACTTCAATCAAATGGAATCAGGACCCTTGATTTAAATGATGTTGATGAAATCCCAATATATATTGATGGTGCAGATGAGGTAAATAAAGATTTTCAATTGATAAAAGGGGGAGGCGGAGCTTTAACACGAGAAAAAATTATTGCTGGTGCTTCTAAGAAATTTATCTGCATAATTGATGATTCGAAATATGTTGATATTTTAGGGAAATTCCCGTTGCCAATTGAAGTAATCCCGATTGCACGATCATTTGTCGCTAGAGAGATAGTTAAAAAAAATGGAATGCCAGAATGGAGAGATAATTTTGTTACAGATAATGATAATATTATATTAGATGTACATGGCCTTGAGATTATGGAGCCAATAAAATTAGAAAATGAAATAAATAAAATACCTGGCGTAGTAACCGTTGGAATCTTTGCAAATAGACCTGCTGATATAGTTTTAATGGGTTCCGATAGTGGTGTAAAGATACTTTAGTTTTCAATCTTTATTGTCTTTTTTCTTTTCGGGTTTTTTATTTTTTTCCTTATTATTCAAAGATTTACTCTCTTTACTAGGCTTTTTGTTTTTAAAATCTGTTTCGTACCAACCTGATCCTTTTAATTTAAAACCTGCAGCAGTAATCTGTTTTTTAAGTGTTTCCTTTTGACATTTGGGACATCTTTTAAGTGGTGTATCAGAAATTTTTTGCAATTCCTCAAATATATAGCCACAACTTTCACATTTGTATTCATAAATTGGCATAAAATTTCCTTAAATATATTAAATTTATAAATCTAGCCAAAGTTTTTTTGGTATACGCATACCTGCTATTTTACATGCTTGTTGACCATAACCATAAGGAAATAGTTTATATATATACTTTCTTTCTGAGAGCTCGCTTCCTAATGATTTTTTAATTTCCCTTAAGATTGTTCTTAGTTCAGGAACTCTTCCAGTAGTATCAAACTCTTGTCTAATTATATTTATTATGAACCAATGCTCATCTTTTAAAACTATATTTTCCGATTCAGCAATATGCATCGCTATTTCTTTGGACCAATCATCTGGATTAGTCAAAAAACCGAATTCGTCAAAATTAATATTATTAAATTGATTTGATGTATTGGACAAGACTATCTTTTAGAAAACTGAACATCTTTTCTTGCTTTCCTTAATCCTACTTTCTTTCTTTCTACTATTCTTGCATCTCTTGTTAGAAAACCATTCTTCTTTAATATTTCTCTAAGTGATTCGTCATACTTGATGAGTGCTCTTGATATACCAAGTTTAATAGCACCCGCTTGCCCAGATGGCCCGCCTCCATTAACAGTAATATTAATATCAAAGCTTTTTGTGAGTTCTGTTAGCTCTAAGGCTTGTCTAGCTAACATACGATTAGTTTCTCTACCAAAATATTTTTCAATTGGATTCATATTTACAGTGAATTTACCACTTCCTTTCTTAAGAAAGACTCTAGCTGTAGACTCTTTTCTTCTCCCACAAGCGTAATACACTTCACTCATAATTATATTTCCTTACTAATCGGTTGTTGACCCTGATGTCCATGTGCGTCACCTTTATAAACATGAAGCTTTTTAAACATTTGTCTTCCCAGTTTATTTTTTGGAAGCATTCCTTTAATAGATTTTTCAATGATTCTTTCTGGACTTTTCTCTTGTAATTTTTCAAAACTAATAGATTTTAGGTTTCCTATATATCCAGTATGTTTATAGTAGATTTTATCTTGAGACTTATTTCCTGTGACTTTTATTTTTTCTGCGTTAATTATGACTACATGGTCTCCAGTATCTACATGTGGTGTGTAATAAGGCTTATTTTTACCTCGAAGCAAATTCGCAACTTCAGTTGAGAGGCGACCAAGTACCTTATCGGTCGCATCTATTAGATACCAATTTCTTTCTACAGTTTCCTTTTTTGCACTAATTGTTGTCTTCATTTTTAAAAAACCTAC
Source organism: Pseudomonadota bacterium (assembly GCA_036165695.1). Lineage (GTDB taxonomy): Bacteria > Pseudomonadota > Gammaproteobacteria > Poriferisulfidales > JAYZIH01. Next base: position 8,188 of record JAYZIH010000096.1, read on the forward strand.
TAAAGGATACGAATATTATCGGAGATAAATGAAACATACAACTAATTTATTAAATCTATGATTTTCTTCTGTATTAAGTTAATTTCGCCTACCCCATTAACTTCTACATAACTAGTGTTGGTTCCATCTGAAGAAAGATCTTTATAGAACTCTACTAATGGATGTGTCTGGTCATGGTAGACTGATAGCCTCTTCTTCACAGTTTCTTCATTGTCATCTGGTCTTTGAATTAATGGCTCACCGGTTTCATCATCAATATTTTCAATTTTTGGTGGATTATGAGTTACATGGTATGTCCTTCCAGAACTTGGATGAACCCTTCTCCCACTCATTCGGCTAATAATTTCCTCATCCGGTACTTTCACTTCAATTACATAATCTATTCCAATTTTACGCTCAATAAGTGCTTTTGCTTGAGCTATAGTTCTAGGAAAACCATCAAAAAGAAAGCCGTTTTGGCAATCATTTTCTGAGATTCTATCTTGAACGAGATCTAGTATCAGATCGTCTGAAACTAGATCACCTCTATCCATAATTTCTTTAGCTTTTTTCCCCAACTCAGTGCCTTCTTTAACAGCATTTCTTAACATATCGCCTGTAGATATCTGAGGAATCTTAAAATGATCTGAGATAAATTTTGCTTGAGTTCCTTTTCCTGCGCCTGGAGCACCTAACAGTATTATTTGCATCTTTGCCTCTCAAAAATTATTATTAGTAGGGAAGCAATATAACGTTTGGGGTTTAACATTTCAATATGCCTATAGATAAAAAAAATGCATTTTATGCACAGTCAGGAGGGGTTACGTCTGTCATTAATGCTACTGCGTGTGGAGTTATAGAGGCATGCCGTAAGAATAAAAAATATATCAATAAGGTTTATGCAGGGAGAAATGGAATATTAGGTGCCTTACGACAAGAATTAATTGATACTTCTCTTGAATTGACCAAGGATATAGAAAACCTAAAGAATACACCAGGGGGAGCATTTGGGTCATGTCGATATAAATTAAAGGATTATAGAGAGGATGATAGTGACTATATAAAGCTACTTGAAGTTTTTAAAGCCTATAATATTGGCTATTTCTTCTATAATGGTGGTGGAGATTCACAAGACACAACTAATAAGATTGCCGAGTATTGTAATTCTAAAAAATACAATATTAAATGTATAGGAATTCCAAAAACAGTTGATAATGACCTGCCATATACTGATTGTTCGCCAGGTTATGGATCGGTAGCAAAATATGTTGCTATATCCACTCTAGAAGCAGGTTTAGATGTAGCTTCCATGAGCGAGTCATCAACTAAAGTTTTTATATTAGAAGTTATGGGTAGACATACAGGTTGGATAGCAGCAGCATCTGCAATGGCGAGCAATACTAGAACACAACCTCCACACATTATTTTATTTCCAGAGATTGCCTTTAACGAAGAAAAATTTTTAAAAGAAGTGAAAAAGCAAATAAGTGCATCTAGTTATTGCGTTATAGTTGCGTCGGAAGGGATACGAGATAGACAGGATAATTTTTTATCTCAGATGGGTACATCTGATGCTTTTGGTCATACTCAATTGGGAGGTGTTGCACCAAGATTAGCTGAGTTAATTACGAACAAGTTAAATCTAAAATGCCATTGGGCTGTAGCAGATTATCTTCAACGTTCAGCTAGACATATTTCTTCAAAAGTTGATGTTGAGCAAGCATATAAAGTAGGATATGAAGCAGTAAATCTAGCTATTAAAGGGAAAAATGCTGTTATGACATCAATAAGCAGGGTTTCAAATAAACCATATAGATGGAAAATTAAAGATGTACCTTTAAAGAATGTTGCAAATATAGAAAAAGAGTTACCAAAAAATTATATATCCAAAGATGGTTTTCACATAACGAAAAAATGTAGAGATTATATTGCTCCCTTAATTAATAATGAACTATATCCAAAATATAGCAAGGGAATCCCCCAATATTCAAAATTAAAAAATAAGCTTGTAAAAAAAATATTAAAGTAATATGAATCTTCTAAATAGAAAAAATTTTTATCATCGTAATATTTATGATGATTATGAATTCTTATTTGATTTTTTTGAAAAAAAAAATTTTACCAAACACGGGGACAAAGAATTATGGCAAGATATTTTATTGAGTTTGCCTGATATTGAAAGCCCTACTTTCAAAGTTGAAGATGGAATAATAAATATAGGTTCAAGGAGTGATATCAGCACAGAAGATTTTGATAAATTAAAAAATCTTTTATTAGAACTATCACCTTGGAGAAATGGACCTTATAATCTTTTTGGCATTAACATAGACTCTGAGTGGAGATCTTATATGAAGTGGGATAGGTTAAAAGACAATATCCCAAATCTAAAAAATAAGAATATTTGTGATATTGGATGTAATAATGGATATCACATGATTAGAGCCTTAGAAGGAGAGCCAAACCTTATAGTAGGATTTGATAGGACGCCCTTATATATTATCCAATTTTTAATTTTCAAATATTACTTGAAGCATATAAATAATATTTTTGCTTTACCTATTCCTTTTGAGGATTATGATGTAGAGGAAATATTGTTTGATATAGTACTTCTATTTGGCGTTTTATACCACAATAAGAATCCATTTTCTTTTCTTAATAGTATCAAAGAAAAAATGTCTAACGGGGGTTACATAATAATTGAGACATTAGTTTCTAACTCTTCTAGAAACATTAAGATAGAAAAAGGAAAAACATATGCAGGTATGCATAATATTTATACAATATATACTGAAGATAATTTTATATTGAACCTCTCTGAACAAGATTTTGTAAATATTAAATGTATAGATAGAAGTAAGACATATTCAATAGAGCAACGTTCTACAGAGTGGATGAACTCACACTCACTTGAGAATTTCATGCTTTCTGATAACCAAACAATTGATGGTTATGATAGGCCTTCTAGAGCAATATTTATAGCACAAAAAAAGTGAAAATGTTATTCTGTGCATAAAAACAGGGAACATATGGAAAAGAAATTATTCACCTCAGAGTCAGTTTCTGAAGGACATCCAGATAAAGTTTGTGATCAGATTTCAGATGCTATTTTAGACTGTGCAATATCGCAGGATAAGAAAGCAAGAGTTGCTTGTGAAACTCTTGTGAAAGATGACTTAGTCGTGCTAGGGGGAGAAATAACAAGCACTGCTAAAATTAATTACGAAGATATTGTAAGAAAAGTAATTAGCGATATTGGCTATAACGATGAATCTTTAAAATTTAATGCGCAAAAATGTAAAATCCAAAATGCTATTGGTCTCCAATCGGGAGATATTGCTATGGGTGTCGACAGAGATGTAGATGAAAATCAAGGAGCTGGAGACCAAGGATTAATGTTTGGTTATGCAACAAATGAGACAGATGTTTTTATGCCTGCACCTATTACATATTCGCATAGACTAATGCAAGAATTAGCTAAAATAAGAAAGAGTGGTCAGGCAAATTGGCTAAGACCAGATTCAAAAAGCCAAGTCACATTTAATTATGATAATGGTGGAATACATTCAATAAATACTGTTGTTATTTCTACACAGCATAGTCCCGATATTTCTCAAAAAGAAATACATGAATTTGTAAGAGATGCAGTAATAAAAAAAGTTTTACCTGAAGACTATGTATCAAAGGACACAATTATTCATATTAATCCAACAGGAGCTTTTGAGATAGGAGGGCCAGAAGGTGATTGTGGTCTGACAGGAAGAAAAATTATCGTTGATACTTATGGAGGAATGGCAAGACATGGGGGTGGTGCATTTTCTGGTAAAGATCCGTCTAAGGTTGATAGATCTGCTGCATATGCTGCACGCTATGTGGCAAAAAATATTGTCGCATCTGAGATTGCTGATAAGTGTGAAATACAAATATCTTACGCTATAGGGGTAGCACAACCAACTTCCATTAGTGTTGATACTTTTGGAACATCCAAGATACCTGAAGATAAAATTGTTAAAATTATTAAAGAAGTGTTTGATCTTAGACCTTGGGGTATAATTAAAATGCTTGATTTATTAAGGCCAATTTATCAAAGCACAGCATCATACGGACATTTTGGAAGAGGAGAATTAGGTTTAAGTTGGGAAGAATTAGATAAGGTTGATGAAATTAAGGGACTAACATAATGAGTAAAGTTATAGAAAAAATTGGAGAAGATTATAAAGTTGCTGACATATCTTTAGCAGAATGGGGTATTAAGGAAATTAGAATTGCTGAGACTGAGATGCCAGGACTAATGTCTTTGCGTAAGAAATATTCAAAAGACAAACCTCTTTCTGGTGCAAATATTTGTGGATGTTTGCACATGACAATTCAAACAGCAGTTTTAATAGAGACACTGGTCGAGTTAGGAGCTAGTGTTCGCTGGTCCTCTTGTAATATTTATTCAACCCAAGATCATGCCGCAGCTGCGATGGCATTTAAGGGTATACCTGTATTTGCATGGAAGGGAGAAACTGAAGAGGAATACGAATGGTGCATTAAACAAACTATTGAGGGAGATAAGCAGTGGAAACCAAATATGATATTAGACGATGGTGGAGATCTTACTGCGATTTTCCATCAACAATATCCGGATCTACTTGAAAATGTAAAAGGATTATCGGAAGAAACAACGACTGGTGTTCATAGACTTTATGAGATGGTAAAAAGTAAGGAGCTAAAAGTTCCAGCCTTTAATGTTAATGACTCAGTAACTAAATCAAAATTCGATAACTTATATGGATGTCGAGAATCTCTAGTTGATGGTATAAAAAGAGCTACTGATGTAATGATATCTGGCAAGACTGCTGTGGTTTGTGGATTTGGAGATGTAGGAAAAGGTTCAGCAAGTTCTTTAAGAAATGCTGGAGCAATAGTTTGGGTGACAGAAATTGACCCTATATTTGCTTTACAAGCTTCAATGGAAGGATTTAGAGTTGTAACAATGGAGTATGCATCAGATAAAGCTGACATTTTTGTAACAGCTACAGGAAATACTTCGGTAATTAACTATAAACATATGGAAAAAATGAAAGACCAATCAATTGTCTGCAATATTGGACATTTTGATAATGAAATTGATGTTAATTCATTAAAAAACTGTAATTGGGATAATATAAAGCCCCAAGTTGACCATGTTGAATTTTCTGATGGAAAGAAGATTATATTGCTTGCGCAAGGAAGGTTAATAAATCTTGGTTGTGCCACAGGACACCCAAGTTTTGTAATGTCTAATTCATTTACAAATCAGGTCCTAGCTCAGATAGAACTTTGGAATAATTGTGATAAATATAAGAATGAAGTTTACGTTTTACCTAAATTTCTTGATGAGGAAGTGGCAAGACTTCATTTAGATAAAGTTGGCGCAGAATTAACATCTCTGACAGATGAGCAGGCGAAATATATTGGTGTTAATATTAAAGGACCCTATAAGAGTGATAAATATAGATATTAAACTAAGAAGTTCTTAGGATTGTGCGTTTAATTAGGCTATATAATAAAGACATAAACAACGAAAAGGATTTGTTTTATATAACAGATGATAGTTATCATTATCTAAGCAAGGTCCTAAAAGTTCAAATTGGGCAAGAACTCATAATTTTTAATAATACTGGTTCTGAATTCTACTGTGAAATAATAAAAATCGATAATAAGAAGTGTGAAATTAAAGTAAATCATACAAAGTTTATACCCCCTAACTCGTATACTTCTCAAATAACCTTCAGTATATGTAAAAGTAATTCTGCAGATATCTTAATTCAAAAGATAACTGAGTTAGGGGTAGATATTATTCAACCTATTATTTCAGAAAATTCAATATACACAGAAAAGAATATTAATGAAAAAAATAAATTATCGCATTGGAATAAAATAATCATTAGTGCTGCCGAACAGTCAGAGAGATCTTATTTACCTAGTTTGAAAAATATAATACCTTTTAGTCAAAGCTTAGATTTTAAATGTGATCAAAAAATTATTTTAGATACAAACTCGGGAGACATGATATCTAAAAAATTAAATCATAAGGCTAAGTCATTTAATATACTAATTGGACCTGAAGGAGATTTTACTCAAGAAGAATATAGGCTTGCTAATAAAGCAGATTTTTTATCTTCGAGCTTGGGTGATAATATTTTAAAAGTTGAGACTGCTGCTATAGCAGCCTTATCATATTTAAAAATTACCATGAATAGTAAGAATGAGTAAAAGTGTATTAGTAATTATGGATCCAATAGATTCTATTAAAGTAGAAAAAGATACTACTTTTCAGATCTTACTTTCTGCTCAGGAAATCAACTATAAGCTTTACTATTTAAAACCAGAATCATTATATATTGAAAAAAATCAAACAAAGGGGTTTTCCCAGTCTTTGAAAGTTTTTGACAATAATACTAATTGGTTTGAATTATCAAGTGAAAAGGACTGTGAACTAGGTGCGTTTGATTATATTTTAATGAGAAAGGATCCGCCCGTTGATGTCAACTACATAAATATTACGTATCTTTTAGATAATATAAAAAATAATAAAACTAAAATTATTAACAACAGTAGTAGTCTAAGAAATGTAAATGAAAAAACTTCAATTTTAGAATTTCCAAATTATATAACTGAAACAATAGTTACATCTAAAAAGGACTCGATTAAGTTTTTTCTAGATAAACATAAAAAAATTATCTTAAAGCCTTTAAACCTTATGGGTGGAGAGTCTGTATATTTGTTGGAGCAAAATAAAGATAATGTTGAAGAAATTATAGATAAAATAACAAATTACGAGAAAAATACAATCATGGTTCAAAAATTTTTACCAGAAATTAAAAATGGTGATAAGAGGATTTTAATTATTAATGGAAAACCAATAGCGGAAGCTATAATTAGAGTGCCAGAAAAAAATAATTATATAGCAAATATTGCGGCAGGCGGGAAAGCTGAAAAATATATAGCAAATAAAAGAGATCTAGAAATCGCTGAAAAAGTTAGCTCATATCTAGTAAATAAAGATATATTTTTTGCGGGGATAGATATAATAGGGGATTATCTTACCGAAATAAATATAACTTCACCAACGTGTATGAGAGAGATAAATTATTTCCATAATCTTGACCTAGGCAGAAAGTTTTGGATGGAGATGAAGTAAACAAATGGAAAATATTCTAGCTATAGATTACGGTGAAAAAAGAGTAGGTTTAGCTCTTGCAAATGTTAGAAGTAAAATTCCAACTCCATATAAAACAATCATCGTTAAGAGTCAAAATCAATTATTAGATGAAATCCATAGAATTACTATTGAATGGAACGTCAATTTGATAGTACTAGGTATGCCCAAAAAGAATAAACAAAAAAAATTAAGTATGAAAATATTAGATTTTTCAAAGAAAATTGAGGATAAGAGTAAGGTGAAAATTGAATTTATAGACGAAGATTATTCATCTTCATATGCCGAGAGCATTTTAATTGAGCAAAGACAGCAAGGTAGAAAAAAGAAGGTGAAAAAAGAAGAAATAGATAGAATTGCAGCCACAATAATATTACAATCATGGCTTGAAAATGAATTACTCTGAAGAACAAACACGAGAAATACTGCTTCAAGTTGAGAAATCACTACAAAGTCATTTAATTCAAAAAAATATCAACAATCCTATAATCATTGGCATTAGAACGGGCGGTGCGTGGATTGCTGATTATCTAAGTCAATCTGTTAAAACTGAAGGGAATGTTTCTTACTTAAACATAAGTTTTTATAGAGATGATTTTAGTAAAGTTGGAGTAAATCCAAAAGTCGAACCCTCGAGCATGCCACATAGTATAGACGATAAACACGTAATACTGGTAGATGATGTTTTACATACAGGCAGGACAACTAGAGCTGCATTAAATGAGATATTTGATTATGGAAGGCCCTTATCTGTAACCTTAGTTGTTTTAGTTGAAAGAAATGGAAGAGAACTTCCAATATCAGCAGATATTGTTGGTGAAAAAATTGAGTTAGATATTGATAAAAATATTAAGCTTGAAGGGCCTAAACCTTTAATTTTAAAAATTATTAATACATAAAATACATATGAGAATATATTGATGGGAGAAGAAGATAAGAAACAAGACGCGGATCTAGAGATAGATAGTAAAAAAATTATTTCTCAAAAAGACTTACGTCACTTTATTGATATTGAATATTTATCTAAAGATTTGGTTATAGATATTCTAGATTTAGCAGAATCATTTGCGGGGGTTTCAGGACAACCTGTCAAGAAGGTACCTTTACTTAGAGGTAAAACAATAGTTAATTTATTTTTTGAGTCTAGCACAAGAACAAGAACAACTTTTGAACTTGCCGCTAAAAGACTTTCAGCTGATATTCTAAATATAAATGTTGATTATAGTGCTACAAAGAAAGGTGAGAGTCTATTAGATACACTAAAAAATTTAGAAGCAATGCACTGTGATATGTTTATTGTGAGACATCCATCCTCAGGTGCTGCAAAATTTATCTCTGAAAATGTATCTCCAGATATTAGTGTTATAAATGCTGGTGACGGAAGGCATTCACATCCAACGCAAGCAATGCTAGATGTTTTTACAATAAGAAAATATTTTAATAATTTCAAAAATATCAAAGTCGCAATTGTTGGAGATATCCTGCATTCAAGAGTTGCAAGGTCCCTTATACATGCACTAAGAATTCTAGAAGTTCCTGAAATTAGGTTAGTGGCACCTAAAACTCTAATGCCAGTAGATATTGAAGATATGGGTGTCAAAACTTATGTGAATATGGATTTAGGAATTAGTGATTGTAATGTTGTGATTATGCTAAGACTGCAGAACGAAAGAATGAATTCCAGCTTTATCCCTGATATTCATGAATATTATAAGTTGTACGGATTTAGTCCTGAACGACTAGAAATGTTGTCTCCTGATGGAATTGTTATGCATCCAGGACCAGTGAATAGGGGTGTCGAGATGAGCTCTGAAGTTGCAGATTGCGAAAGATCGGTGATATTACAACAGGTTTCAAATGGCATAGCAGTCCGTATGGCAATCTTGTCTTTATCAATGCAGCCATGATTATGATAGGAATTTTTATATGAATGAGATATTAATTAAGTCAGGGCAAGTAATTAACCCTCTTGTAAAAATTGTGGAGAAGTTAGATATTGCAATAAAGGATGGGATAGTTGTTGGTGTTGGAAATAATGCTAATGTTCTAGAGAATCCTAAAATTATAGATGCTAGTGACTGCTACGTTAGTCCTGGATTAATTGATTTAGCAGTTAGATTCCGAGAGCCTGGTTTAGAACAAGAAGCTACAGTAGAAAGGGAATCAAAAGCTGCTATCTCTTCTGGTGTTACTACTGTCTGTTATATGCCTGATACACAGCCAGTAATAGACACTCCAGGACAAGTTAAATTAGTACAAAATATATTCAACCAATCATCTGATTGTAAGGTTTACCCACTTGCAGCTTTAACGAGAAATTTGAATGGTGATCAATTGAGTTCAATGATGGAATTGAGGCAAGCCGGAGCTATTGGTGTAACAAATTGTTTATATCCTATGAAAACGCCACTAGTTTTAAGAAGAGCTATGGAATACGCGGCTGGGCAAGATTTAATATTTTTTTATCAACCACTAAATCATTCTTTAAGTAATAATGGTTGTGCACATGAAGGGAAGGTTGCAACAAGGCTTGGATTGACTGGCATACCTTCGGCAGCTGAAGCTTCTGCTGTTGCTGAAGCTATAGAGCTAATGAAACTTACAAATGTTAAACTACACTTATGTCGTATATCTTCATTTGACTCATTATCACTGATTTTAGATGCGCAAAAGTCTGGATTAGATATCTCTTTTGATATTGCAATTCATCAGCTTTTCTTTACTGAGGAATCACTTAATGGTTACAACACTATGGCCCATGTTCAACCTCCATATCGTACTGAAGAGGATTTAACTAAGTTAAGAGATGCTTTAGAAATTGGAAGAAATAATATGGCAATATGTTCTGATCATCAGCCACATAATCAAGATGCAAAGAAAGCTCCATTCCCAGAGACACAATCTGGAATTTCAACCATTCAGTTACTCCTGCCTCTTTTGTTAGAAATTGTTAATGATGGGATTTCAGATTTACCATCAGCTATTTCAAAAGTTACGTACGACCCAGCGAAAATTTTAGGGCTAAATTCGGGAATTATTAAAGAAGGTTTAGATGCAGATATATGTATCTTTAGAAAAAATAAATGGAAATTTACTATTGATAAAAATTTAAGCTCAGGTGAAAATTCTCCATTTTTTGGAAGAGAGTTTAATAATCGAGTGGAAAAAACAATATGTAGAGGAAAAATAGTCTTTGATATCAATGAGTTAAATTTATGAGAAAAGATTGTATATTTGTAGAAGAATCAAAAATTATTGATCACCAACATTATGATGATGATATAGGTATCCTTCGTTTAGAGAGTCTTAAATGTTCAGAAAGTGCATTGCCAGGTAGTTTTATTCATCTTAAATGTAATGAAGAACTTCTTATGAGAAGACCATTTTCTATTATGAAAACAAAAAAAGGTGAGTGGATAGAGGTCTTATACAAGAGTTTAGGTCTTGGTACGCAAGCATTAGAGAATTTAAAAAAGGGAGACCAGGTAAACTTTATGGGACCAATCGGAAAGGGTTTTGAAATAGTAGAAGAAAAGAGAACTCCAGTTTTAATTGGTGGAGGAATTGGTATACCTCCTTTAATATTCTTGCTTGATGAAATTAAAAAAAATAAATCAATGAAACCATTTGTTTTTTTTGGTTCAGAAACAAAACTTCCCTTTAAATACTCGCCTTCCAAAATATTAATAAAGGGCCTGCCATCTCATATTATTGCTTCAGTAGATTTTATTGAGGCTAATAATATCCCTTCAAGACTTTCATCAACAAAAGATTTCCCTGGTTTCCATCAGGGGTATATCCATGAACTAGTTGAAATATGGCTAAAATCTTTAGATAAAAATAAGATAGAAGAATTATCTATATATTCATGTGGTCCAAAACCTATGCTAAGAGAAATTTCATATCTGGCCAAACAGCATAATATTCCTTGCCAAATTTCTGTTGAAGAACATATGGCATGCGCTGTTGGAGGCTGCGCAGGATGTATTATAAAAGTTAAGGAAAATGAAAGAATTTCTGCGAAAAGAGTTTGTGTTGACGGACCAGTTTTTGACGCTGCAACAATTTACTATGAGTAACATCTGTGAAAATATATTAAGACTAAAAGAAAAAATTAATCTCTATGAAGAAAAGTATGGAAGAGAGATAAACAGCGTTAAGTTACTAGCTGTGAGTAAAACACATGGAAAAGATATAATTATAGACGCTGAAAAGTGTGGGCAGAAAGATTTTGGTGAGAATTATTTAAAGGAATCTATTGAAAAAATTAATCAGCTTAGAGAATATGCCTTGTCATGGCACTATATAGGGAATATACAGAGCAATAAAATTAAATCTATAGCAGAAAATTTTGATTGGGTTCATAGTATTGATAGTATTCGATCTTTACAAAAGTTATCTAAATATAGACCAGAGAATTATGGAAGTATTAATGTTTGTCTTCAGGTAAATATTGATGATGAAAAAAGTAAGTCAGGTGTTAAAATTAATGAGGTAGATGATTTTTTTAAAGAAGCAGGTAATTTGAAAAGCGTAAATTTGAGAGGTCTAATGGTAATACCAAAGCAATCAAAGGAATACAGTTTACAAGTTGAGAAATTTCAAATTCTTAGAGATTGTTTTGACAATTTATTAAATAAGGGTTTTTCAGTTGATACTTTGTCTATGGGCATGAGTAATGACTTTGAAGCTGCTATAAAATGTGGAGCAACAATTATTCGAGTTGGAACTGCAATTTTTGGAGAGCGTTTTAAATGAGAAAGTTTAGTAAAAAAATAGCTTTTATTGGTTATGGAAATATGGCTTCTTCTATTATTGAGGGCTTTACTGCCTCCAAAGTGATAAAAAAAAGCAATATATTTGTTTTTGAGAAAAGAAGAGTGAAAGCGGGTGATAATATACTGAAGTCACACCTACTGAAACCCAATCAAAATTTTAAAACATTATTTGATATTGTATTTTTGTGTGTTAAACCTCAGGACCTTAAATTAGCAATTAAAGAAAATTCTGGAGTATTTCGTGATGGTCAAATTATTATATCAATTGTCGCAGGTGTTAGCACAAATGACATCAAAAGCTATATAGATAAAAATGTTTATGTGATCAGGACAATGCCAAATCTTTCTGCAAAAATACATGAATGTATAACAGTTATTTTTTATTCACGTAATACGCCAAAAAATTTTAAAAGACTTGTTGATCAAATGTTTTCATTGATAGGCATTACAATAAAAGTTAATAAGGAAGATCAAATTAATAATTACACTGCACTTACTGGAAGTGGTCCGGCCTATATATATTATTTTTTTGAAGCCTTAGAAAACTCATGTAAGAAACTTGGAATAAAAAATTCCAATAATAGAGATATAATTTATAAAATGTTAATTGGTAGCTTAGAGCTGTTAAAGAAAAAGGATGGAGGTATTATCTCCCCAGAAAAAATGAGAAGATTAATTACGTCAAAGGGTGGAACCACTGAGAGTGCTATCAATCAATTAAAGAGAAATAAATTTAATCAAATAATTAATAGTGCTATTCAGACAGCACATAAGAGATCATTAGATCTTGGTAAAAAAATAAAATAATGGCAAGCTCATTTTCAGGTTTAGGTATTGAAATATCAATATTTCTTGTTTCATTTTTAATTCTAATTTTTAAATTAAGATTATTGATGTCTCTATTTAGGGTAGATTACTATAACCCAATAACGCAGTTTGTAATAAAATTTACGAAGCCATTTATCCTATTTTTATTTTTCTTACCAAGAATTAAGTCTTTCGAGACATCTAGTTTTATTTTACTAACCTCACTATATTTTTTAGAATCCTTTTTAAATGATCATAAGGATGGGAGTTTATTTATTTATAGTAGTGAGATAATTCCTGCATTAAAAGATTGTATATTTGGGATATTAAATACACTTGTAGTAATTTTTATTATTCTCGCAGTTTCTAGTTGGTTTATGCCTTTAGGGTACGGAACAAGAAATCCTGTGATAAATTTAGTTTATGAAATAACTAATCCAATTTTGTATAAAATACGTAGCATTATCCCCGCAACATTTGGTGTCATTGATTTTTCAGTTGCAATTG
>JAYZIH010000097.1:0-6825 GCA_036165695.1 Pseudomonadota bacterium
TGTTAAGTTTCCTATTGATAGAGGAATCTCTCCAGTTAGGTTATTAGACCTTAAATCTAAATGAGTTAAATTGATCAAGTCACTAATCTCCTCAGGAATCTCTCCAGTAAGTCCATTACTAGATAAATCTAAATAACCAGTTGCACTAGCCGCAATCAAACCCCCAACAATAATAACTGAAGATATAGCATTAGTTACTGCAAGCAATGGTGAATGTAAAGCTGGAGTTACACTCCAAACAACATAAAAGCCAACAAAAATTGCTAGCACAAAAACTGTAAACATATTTAAAAATTCATTTTCACCCATAACTAGCCTCCAGATACTCGTTCATTTACTATTTTTCCATCTTTTGTAACAAGAGTATCTTTTATTGTCTCATCTTCCCAATCAAATTTTATAACTTTATTCTCTTGATCTACATGAGGAGATAAAAAATTTAACAAATTCTTTGCAAATAAAGAACTTGCGTCCTTTGGTAATTTACCTGGTAAATTATCATCCCCTATAATCTTAACTCCTTGGTGCTCTACTATTGTATTTCTCTCTGAGACTTCACAATTACCACCAGTCTCTACTGCTAAATCAACAATAACTGAACCTGTCTTCATTGATTCTACCATCTCTTTGCTCACCAATTTTGGGGCTGGTCTACCTGGGATCAATGCAGTTGTTATAACAATATCCTGTTCACTAATATGATTCTTAATCGGTTCTTGCTCTTTCTTTTTATATTCTTCTGTCATTTCTTTAGCATATCCACCACTGGTTTCTGCTTCTTTCATTGCTTCTTCGTCCACCACTAAAAACTTTCCTCCAAGACTTTCTACTTGTTCTTTGGTTGCAGCACGAACGTCATAAGCAGTTACTATAGCTCCCATCCTTTTAGCTGTGGCAATAGCTTGTAAACCTGCAACTCCCACACCCATTATAAAAACTTTGGCTGGGGCAACAGTTCCAGCTGCTGTCATCATCATAGGAAATGCACTATTAAAATGATTAGAAGCCTCTATAACAGCTTTATAACCGGACAAGTTGCTTTGCGAGGATAAAACATCCATTGATTGTGCTCTACTAATTCTAGGCATTAAATCCATTGCAAAAGTAGTTATTGATGATTGCGCATACTTTTCAATATCAGACTTTGAGGTTAATGCAGACATATGTGAAATAACCACAGAATTCTCTTTACACATTGAAAGTTCATCAACTGAATCCTCTGCAGTCATAAGGCGTTGTATTTTAAAAATTATATCACCTGCTCCAAGAGTAGAGTTTGTATCTTGAGTTATAGTAGCCCCTACATCCTCATATGACTTATTTGTAAAACCTGCGTTAAGACCTGCATCTTTTTCAATAAGAAAATCAAATCCCATAGATACAAATTTTTTTACTACATCCGGTGATGCAGCAACTCTTGTTTCACCTTCTCTATTTTCTTTTGGAACTGCAATCTTCATATTTACCTCTTATCAACCAGGTTAACTATTAGGGGTAATTTTTATGTTGTTCGAGCGACAAGATAGACTAATATTGCTAATAACTCAAGTCCTGTTTCATAAAATTTTAATGAATATTGTCAAAATCATCTAAATTATTATCATTTTCTCCATTTCCTTCAGAGATATTTAGATTAATTTGTGTCTGTTCACTATTTTCAGTGTTTTGACTAGTATCAACGTCTTTAATTTCAGGTAGTCCAGATAAAGAATTAAGATTATGAGAATCAAGGAATTTTTTTGTTGTCCCATACAACATTGGTCTTCCTGGAACTTCTTTATTTCCTAGTATTTTAATCCACTCCAATTCTAGCAAATTCTTCATAATGTTATGACTAACAGCCACACCTCTTACTGCTTCTATTTCTGATCTAGTAATTGGTTGTTTATATACTATTAGAGCCAATGTTTCCATAAAGGCCCTAGAATATTTTTGAGGCTTATCTGGATAAAAATTAGTAACCCATTCGCTATATTTTTCACTAATTTGGAAAATGTAACCAGATGCAACTTTCTTTAAAATAACTGGTGTATTTTCATGCTCACTTTCTATTGAGGCAAGCAGTTCCTTTACTGTATCTCTATTAATATCATGTTCCTTAGAAAGAAAGTTATGAATTGAATCTACACTGACTGGACTTGGAGACGAAAAGATTATAGATTCTATGACTTTTTTTTGTTCTTCTTTATTCACAATTTTATTTTAAAATTTTTTTAAGTTACATTAATTTTATATATATCTTAGAAAAAGGCTCAGCTTGTAAACAATCAATCAAACCCACCTTTATTAATTCTAATACTGCAAGCAAAGTAACTATCAACCCATGTTTGCCTTCTTCTTGCTTTAATATAGATGTAAATTCAGTATAGTCCTCTGAAGACATAGTATCTAAGATAAAAGCCATTTTTTCTCTTACTGATAAGATATCTCTTTTAATATCGTGCGCAGACAATATCTTATTCCTAATTATTATATCGTTAAGGATAGTTGCTAGCTGTACAAGATCAACTTTTTCTGGAACTTCTTCTTTCTTTGTTTTTACATACTTAACACTATTAATATTATAAAAATCTCTACTACTTCTAGGTATAGAGTCTAAGTTAATGCTCGCCTCTTTAAATATTTCGTATTCTCTTAATCTTCTAATTAGTTCTTGTCTAGGATCCTCTTCTTCTTCCAAATCACTATGGACTGGCAATAACATCTTAGATTTTATTTCTGCTAATGTAGCAGCCATTAGAAGATATTCTGCCGCAAGCTCTAACTTTAGATCTTCCATTAAGCCTATGTATTGCATGTACTGTTCTGTAATTTTAGCAACTGGTAATTCTAATATATCAAAATTCTGTTTTCTGATTAAATATAATAATAAATCAAGCGGACCTTCGAATGATTCTAATATAATTTTGAGAGCATCAGGTGGCAGATATAAATCGCTAGGTATTTTTTCTAAAGGCTTTCCTTTTATATAGGCTAAAGGAATCTTAATATTTTCAGGAGAATCTATATGGTCTTGAGGGTCTGTATCCATAGTATTTGTGTTAATTTTAACTTTTATACTATATCATCTATACATATAAAATTACATTAATTACAGACATAATTTTGAAAGCATTTTTTGACTTTTTGCCAGTATTATTATTTTTTCTATCTTATATATTCTTCGAGGATATACCGTATATTTATATACAGGAAATAAACAATTTCTTTGCATTATCTTTATCAGCAGAAAAGTCAGATAGTATTTATTTTGCTACCTTTATATTAATGTTTTCTTATACTCTTCAGGTTATATCTCTATATGTAATGAATAAGGTAGAGAAAATACATATTTTCTCTCTTATCATAATCTTGCTAGTTGGATTTATTACTTTATCCCTTAAAAATCCAATATTTATAAAGTTAAAACCTTCAATAATTTACTTTGGTTTCTCTATATTCTTCTTGATTAACATGCTGATTTTCAAAGGGAATATTGTAAAAAAAATAATGGGTAAGCAGGTAAGCCTGGATGATAAGCACTGGGGGTTAATATATGTATCTTGGATAATTTTCTTTATTTTTTCAGGATTATTAAACCTTTATGTTGCATATACTATGGATGAGGAAACGTGGGTTAATTTTAAGTTCTATATTTTAGGAATAGTATTTCCAGTACTATTTATAATAGGTAATGGCCTATACATAGGCATGAATTCTAAAAATCAATAAAGAGAGCTTTCGTTTACTCTAAATCCTTTTCAATATCTGAGGCATCCATTTTACCGTCATTAACAGCAAAATCACGCTCATCTAGGTAGCTATTTCTATACAAAGTGTATTTATCCTTTGAAATCTCTTCAGCTATTTCCTCTTTTGCTAATAAATCTGATCGTGTATCAACGGCATTCGTACCAACAAGCTGATTTCTCAAAGATACATCGTCTAGCCATGCAAGAGGATTAAGGACCATTGATATTGCAGTTCCAGGCAAGTCTCTCATGCTATTTGAGCCAATAATAGGAAGTACTAAATAAGCTCCAGAATTTGCGCCATAATATCCAAGTGTCTGTCCAAAGTCTTCGCCCGTTTTTTGCATACCCATATCTGAGGCTATATCAATAAGACCTCCAACACCAAATGTTGAATTAATTGCAAATCTACCAATATCATTAGCAGCAAGATTAAATTTTCCTTGAAAAAGGTTATTTACAGCTGAGTCTATCTCACGTAGGTTAGAAAAGAAGTTAGATACTGCAGTATCAACTGGATCTGGAACCACAGTATTATAGCCTTTTGCTAAAGGTTTAAATAAGACCGCATCAACGGCATCATTAAAAGCAAAAGTTACGCGATTAACCCCTTGCATTGGGTCTGACGCATCATAACCACTAGTTGAGGCTGTTGTTGCACACCCACTTGAGAATATCAAACAGGTTATTACCAAGATATATTTTACTCTTCCCAGTATCATAGATTTCCTCCTAATCCTTAACCATAATGATAAACTATAATTTTATGAAGTACAGTAATATTAATTCTTATCTTTAATTTTTAATCTAAGGGCATTTAAGTTAATAAAGCCCTCAGCATCCTTCTGATTATATGCGCCCAAGTCTTCTTCAAATGTTGATATATCAGGCCTATAGAGACTTGAATCAGATTTTCTGCCTAAAATCTCGATATTTCCCTTATATAAACTTAATTTAACTTCACCATTAACATTTTTCTGAGAAAAATCAATAAGTTCCTGTAATGCCAATCTTTCTGGGCTCCACCAAAAACCATTATAGATCATACTGGCATATTTTGGCATTAGCTCTGACTTTAAATGCGCCACTTCTCTGTCAAGGCATATTGATTCTAAAGCTCTTCTAGCTGATAAAAGTATAGTACCACCAGGTGTCTCATAACATCCTCTTGATTTCATGCCAACAAACCTGTTCTCAACTATATCAATCCTTCCTATGCCATTTTTTGCACCAATTTCATTCAATTTTATAAATAAATTAGCAGGCGTTAATTCTTTTCCATTAATTGATACAGGATCTCCATTCTTAAATCCTATTAATAATTCTTCTTGCTTGTCAGGGGCATCTTTTGGATCAATGACCCACTTCCACATTTCTTTTGGCGGTTGACTCCAAGGATCTTCTAACGACTTACCCTCGTATGAAATATGCAATAGGTTTGCATCCATTGAATATGGCGAATCATTTTTTGAATCTAATTCAACCTCAATGCCATTATCTTTAGCATATTGCAAAAGTTTCTCTCTTGAATCTAAATTCCACTCTCTCCATGGTGCTATAACTTTAATTTCTGGGTCAATTGCATATGCTGATAGTTCAAACCTTACCTGGTCATTCCCTTTCCCTGTTGCACCATGTGCAGTTGCATCTGCATTATATTTTTTAGCTATATCAACAAGTCTTTTTGATATCAAAGGTCTCGCTATAGCAGTTCCAAGTAGATATTGTTCCTCATATAAAGCATTAGCTCTAAACATTGGGAATATATAGTCTCTTACAAATTCCTCTCTTACATCATCTAAAATAATTTCATTGCAACCTAATTTTTTAGCTCTAGATTTTGCTGAATCAATTTCACCCTGCTGCCCTAAATCCGCAGTGTAAGCTATCACTTCACAGCTATACTCATTTTGTAACCATTTTAAAATTACAGAAGTATCAAGTCCTCCAGAATATGCAAGAACAATTTTTTTTATTTTATTATTCACTTGTATTGCCAACAGCTTCAGAAATCATTTTTTTTAGCTCTCCACTTTCAAAAAGCTCTAAGGTTATATCACACCCTCCAACTAGTTCTCCATTAATATATAGCTGAGGAAAAGTAGGCCAATTAGCATACATTGGTAGTGCCTGAAATATTTCAGGGTCTGTCAGAACATTTACATATGAAAATTCATAGCCACACATCTTTAAAACTTCAGCAGCTCTGCTCGAAAAACCACACTGTGGCATATCTGGTGTTCCTTTCATATAAATTAAAACTTTGTTCTTTTCTACTTGATCCTTAATTCTATCTAGTGTTTCCATATTATTTTATCTCCCATTCCTATCTATCAATGTTAAGCTGTAACCACAACTCTGTGGCTGCCATATGCCATAATTTATTGCCATTAATGGCTGTCTTATATTCATTTGGCTTTTCTAAAAGTCTATTCACATATTTTCTATTGTAAAGACCTCTATTGCAACAATTAGTAGAGTTAAGAATATCATAAACAAAGTCATAATAATCCCCTCTAATATACTTTAAAGCGGGCATAGGGAAATATCCTTTAGTTCGAGAAACTATTTCATTAGGTAATAATTTTCTTCCAATTCGCTTCAGAATATTTTTCCCGTCTTTGAGAATATGTAAATTAGGATCAATTGCTTCAGCATGCTCTACTAAAATATGATCTAAAAAAGGTACTCGCGCTTCTAAACCCCATGGCATTGTCATACTATCCACTCTTTTAACAGGATCATCAATAATCAATTTTGTTACATCAAAATTAAGTATTTTTCTGAGTAAATTTTCTTTCTCATCCATCTTTGAAAACTCTTTCTCAATATATCTAGACGTAAAATCATGGCTGATTTCTAAATCAAGCATTTGATTTATCTCGTCATGAGAACGGTCTATATAGTATTTAGAAAAGCAATCGTATACATTTTTTTCCTCACTCATTTTTTTATACCAAAAATAACCAGCAAAAACTTCATCTGCCCCTTGCCCACACAACACAACTTTTACTTCATCACTAACTAACTCAGAAAGTAGATAAAATCCAATAGCATCTTGTGCAACCATTGGCTCAGGCATTTTTTCAAAAGC
>JAYZIH010000098.1:0-2948 GCA_036165695.1 Pseudomonadota bacterium
GAAAAATATAAAAAAATTATGCTTTCAAATAAGGTTTATGAAAAGGCAAATGAATTTAGAACGCTATCTCCTAATCAAAGGTACACTTATTTTATTCAATACCTATTTTCATTAGATATTTTACATAAATATGGATGGAAAGATGTCGAATGTTTTGAAATAAATAAAAAATTTGAAGGTTGTTTAATTATAAAGTTACTTAAAAAAGAATAAAACAATAATAATGGATAAATTGATTTGTGATAAAATTACTGTATGAAAGATATTAGTAAATATATATATGATATTGAACACTTGGATTACGCAAATAGACAACCAAGTCATGCTACTTTCTTTGAAAATAAGCAGCATATCTCTAATATAGTTTGGGATATTTATGGTCATAATGCATGTGAATTTTACAAAACAAATAATAATCATTCAGTAAATTCAGAAATTAACAAGAATGGTTATGTAACTGGCAAATTATCAGATAAAGACACAAAGCTACTTCAAGAAATCTTTAAATCATGTGAAAAAACAAAATTTGATCCATTTGATTTTAATTCAGATTATGTTTACGAACCTAGAAAAAATCATCATGAAGATATGGTAAGAATATATGACTATTATGAACCAAGTAAATTTCTCTTTGAAAATCTTCCAACTTTGTTTGACCCTCTTTCAGGTATTATAGAAAAAGAGAACGGCTTTTACTTTAAGGTTGCATCCTTAAGAATATTTTCATTAAAACCGAATAAAAAAACACAAGGATTTCACACAGATGCCCAGCCCTTCGCAATTAAGAAATTTTTCTTCTATCCCTATGGCGCAAATAAAGAGATTGGCTCAACTCATATAATTAATAAATCAAGTCATGAAGAAATATTTAATTTACCTGCTGGAAGTTGGATGATGTTTGAAAATAATGTGGTTGAGCATCAGGCATATAGTAACTTAAATGTTAAAAAAAATATGCCTGTTATTGAAATTGATATAATGGCTGACTTTAAAACAGATACAACTCTTAATTATAATGGTGTTAATAGCTGGTATCCTTGGTTTCCCCTTTTTGAAAATAAAAACAATTTTCTTACAAATGAATTAAATTATGATGATGTTTATACTAGAAATTTGCAAAGAATTCTAGGCATGTCAACATTCATAAAGTCTGAGAATTATAAGTTTCCTTGTGATCTAAAAGATATTGAGGGTCTAGATAATATTTTTGATGAAAAAAATGAAGAGGAACCTGAAGAAAGTAAGAATAATAATTTAGATGAAGATATGAAAAATCTTTTTGTGAATTATGGTGTAATAAATACAGCAATTAAGCTTTTAATAACTTTGCCAATAATATTTTTTAAGAAGATATTAAAAAAAAGGTCAAAAATTGAATAAAGAAATAAAAATTCATCCGTTCATAATGTCAGGTGGCTCTGGGAAGAGGTTGTGGCCGCTTTCACGTGCACTATATCCAAAGCAATTTGTGCAAATTAAAGATGAACTTTCATACTTTCAAAGAACCTTATTAAGATTAGATAAGAGAATTTTTCATACACCAAATGTTATATGTAATCACGAACATAGATTTATGGTAAAAGAACAATCAAATTCTATAGACCAAGAAGTATCAAATATTTTCTTAGAACCTGAGGGAAGAAATACAACTGCTCCAGCTATTTTAGCTGCGCTATCATGCAGTAAAGATGATTTAATTCTACTCCTCCCTTCAGATCATATAATCTTAAATAATAGGAAGTTTAATGAATCTATTAAAAAAGCTATCAAAAGTGCACTAAATGGAAAAATTATACTTTTTGGTGTTAAGCCAACAAAACCCGAAACTGGGTATGGATATATATCAGTAAAAAAAGGTAAAAATTTACCACCTTACGAGATAGTTGAGTTTATAGAAAAACCAAACCACGCAAAAGCAAAAAAATTGTATAATTCCTCCCTCACCTATTGGAATTCAGGATTGTTCCTTTTTAAAGCATCCAAACTTTTAGAAGAATCAAAAAAATATTGCCCTACAAACTTAAAGCATACATTAAATGCATACAAAAAAAGAAAGTATGATGGTGAACATTACTTTATTGATGAAAAAAATTTTTTAAGAAATAAAGATATATCAATTGACTATTCAGTTATGCAAAAATCTAATTCTTTAGTGATGCACAAGCTTTTATCTAATTGGACAGATATGGGATCGTGGGACAGTTATTGGGATTATTTTAAAAAAGACGCAAGGAAAAATTATATTATTGGTGAAAACTATTCAGAAAATTGTAAAAACTCACTAATTGTTAGTGATAAACAACTAACAGTTACAATAGGTGTTGAGAATTTAATAATTGCCTCTCTTTCAGATTCACTTTTAGTTATGGATAGAAAACATTCAAATAAGCTTTCAAGTATTATTAATAAAATGGAGCAAAAAAAATGTGATGAATTAATAAGCTCACCTAAATGCTATAGACCTTGGGGTTCATATGAATCATTAAAATCTGGAATAGGTTTTCAAATTAAAGAAATAATTGTAAACCCAAATTCTGCTATTTCGCTACAAAAACATAAAAAGAGATCTGAACATTGGGTTGTTATAGATGGGACTGCAACTGTCACAAAAGGAAGTAGGAAAATTCAACTTAAGAAAAATCAGTCTATAGATATTAAGGTTGGAGAAATACATAGACTTGAGAATAAAACCAACAAAGAATTAAAAATAATTGAAATTCAAACTGGGAAATATTTAGGAGAAGACGATATTATTAGGTATAAAGATGACTATAAAAGGGTGTAAAGCTTAAAATTATGTATACTAAAATTAGTCTGCTATTAAATGGGTAAAGCATTTTTTTATAAATTATCTAACAAGATATGATATTCTAAATAAATGAAGAAAGATTTAAAAAAATATTTTCATGATATAGAACATCTTAAATATCACGAAAGGTTGCCGATTC
>JAYZIH010000099.1:0-22128 GCA_036165695.1 Pseudomonadota bacterium
TTTCATTTATTTTTAAAATTTTTTCGTATACGTGGCTAACATTTATAATAATTATTATAGCTATTATTAGCCTAAGTTTTTATCATTTTGGCGACCATATAATTTTTTATATAGATAAGTTACAAGATAGTGTGATTCGATCTATCCCAATTTAATCAATATCAAGGAAGCTTCTAAGCTGTTCTGACCTACTTGGATGTCTAAGTTTCCTAAGAGCTTTTGCTTCAATTTGACGAATTCTTTCCCTAGTGACATCAAATTGCTTGCCTACCTCTTCTAAAGTATGATCAGTATTCATATCTATGCCAAACCTCATCCTCAAAACTTTTGCCTCTCTAGGCGACAAAGAACTTAATATATTTCTTGTTGCCTCTCCTAAGCTTTCATTTGCGGCTGATTCCATAGGATTTAAAATATTACCATCCTCTATAAAATCTCCTAAGTGTGAATCCTCGTCATCACCTATTGGGGTTTCCATAGATATTGGTTCTTTTGCAATTTTTAGGACCTTTCGAACTTTATCTTCTGGCATAGCCATTTTAATTGAGAGCTCTTCAGGAGTTGGTTCCTTACCATTTTCTTGAATCATTTGTCTGGATATTCTATTTAATTTATTTATTGTTTCAATCATATGTACAGGTATCCTTATTGTTCTAGCTTGGTCGGCAATTGATCTTGTAATTGCTTGTCTTATCCACCATGTAGCATAAGTTGAAAACTTATAACCGCGACGATATTCAAATTTATCAACTGCTTTCATTAACCCGATATTGCCTTCTTGAATTAGGTCTAGAAACTGTAGACCACGATTTGTATATTTTTTTGCTATAGAAATTACCAGTCTTAGATTTGCTTCAATCATTTCCTTTTTAGCTCTTTTTGCTTTTGCTTCACCAATTGACATTTTTCTATTAATTTCTTTTATTTCATTTATAGTTAAACCAGTCTTTTCCTCAACAACCAATAGTTTTTTTTGAATTTTTTTAATTTCATCCTTATGCTTTTTTAACTTTGTAGCGTATTTTGGTTTGCCTTTTAGTCTATTCTGTATCCAAGAAAGATTAGTAACGTTATCAGAAAAACTTTTAATAAATTCACTTCTTGGCATTCCCGATGAAGTCACTATTTTTGAAATAATTTTTTCTTGTTGTCTAATATTAGCCACTACAGATTTAAGATCATTCTTTAACTCTCTTATCAAAAGCGGAACTAGTCTAAAACGCATAAAATAATCTGCTACATTCTTTCTTGCTCTTAGAAGTTTTTTTGGGTCTTTTTTTACAGCAGGCTGATTTGCTTTTTTATATAGTTTTATAATTTTATCAAAATGCATTTTTGCTTCTTCTGCATCTGGTCCGTTATCAATAATTGACTCAGCTTTTTCGTCATCTTCCTCAACCATGGCTTCTGCTACTTTAGCCTCACCAATAGGAGTTTCATCTTCAATAGCATCCGGATCAATAAAACCATTAATTAAATCACTAAGTTTTAATCTTTCTTCATCATTTTCCTCTTCATCATCATCCTCATACTCTTCTATAACTAGGGCATAGTAAGCAAGCAGCTGTTCTATAGTATTTGGATAAAATGCAAGGGCATGAGTTACTTGATTAAGCCCTTCTTCAATTCTTTTTGCGATAGAAATTTCACCTTCTCTTGTAAGAAGATTTACGGTCCCCATTTCACGCATATACATTCTTACTGGGTCAGTAGTTCTTCCAAACTCTTGATCTGCATTAGCAATTACAGCAACAGCTTCTTCTGCTTCATCATCATCAGTAGTTGCATTTTCATTAAGAATAATACTATCATCGTCCGGGGCTTGCTCCTGGACTACTATACCCATATCAGTAATCATTCCAATTATATCTTCGATTTGGTCAGCATCTATAATACCGTCAGGCAAATGGTCGTTTACTTCTGAATAGGTAAGATACCCTTGTTCTTTACCTTTCGTGATTAGTTCTTTGATTTTAGTTTGTGCGCTTTTGTTTATACTCATAGAATTTTGGCTAGGTATTACATCTCAAATGAGGTTTAAATTGTATCATAAAAACTTATGATTTCTTAATAATTTGTCAATTTTTGCTATTTCTAAAATTATAGAATCATCTTGTTCTTCAGAATTTTTATAATGTTCCAATAAATTATTTCGAGTTATTTCAAGCTGATTTTTGTATATCATATTAATATAACCATTAAACTCCTCTTGAGGATCTGTTAGCTTTGGTATTTCTATTTCGCATAATTTAGATAAGTGATCAAAATGATCTGAATTCCTAAAATTCTCAAGAATTTTAGCAAGTGTGACATTATCATTATCTTTAATAAAATAAATAATTTTGGTTAGTAGTTCCATCCCTGGAATTTCTAAGAATAGTTTTTCTTTTATTATTGCCTCATCAGCTACAATATTTGGATAATTCATTAATATAACAATAGCTGACCTTATTGGATTCGATTTTAACGATTTCTTTTGTTTGTCCGGATTAAACTCTCTTACTTCTTCTTTAAATTCAACTCCTATTCTCATTGTTAGATCTTTTAGTATAATATCTTTTAAAATTTCTGCTTTCATATCCTTTAGTAATTTATTTATTTCTTTAATATATTGAGCTTTCCCGGCTGATGAATTTATATCTAGCTCTTCTACTAATTTTTTATAGATAAATTCTTCAATCTTTACTCTGTTTTTACTAATTGACTCCCATTTTTTTACGCCATCTGACTTAATAAGACTATCAGGGTCTTGTCCTTGATCTAAGAATATAAAACTAACCGCATTTCCATCTCTTATTATTGGTATTACATTTTCTACACCACGCCACGCAGCCTTAGCTCCAGCAAGGTCACCATCAAAACAAAAAACTATTTCATTTGTATATCTAAAACATTGTGCTAAATGTTCTTGAGTAATTGAAGTCCCTGATGTTGCAACAACGTTCTTAATTCCAGCTTGATATAATGCAATTGCATCCATATATCCCTCAACAACATATAATAATTTATTAGTTTCATTGCTTTTTCTAGCTAGATGCATACCATAGAGAACTTTCTTTTTACTATAAAGCTTTGTTTCTGGAGAGTTCATATATTTGGGGCCTTTATCTTCATCGTTAATTAATCTACCACCAAAGCCAACTATATTCCCGCCAGTGTTATATATAGGAAACATTACTCTGCCTCTAAATTTATCGTAAGTTTGTTTTTTATCAGATTTTGCAATAAGTCCTGAGTCAAAAATTATCTCTTCAGAAAAGTTAGACAAAAGATTTTTTTTTAAAGAATCAAATTCATTTATGGAATATCCTATATTAAATATTTTGGCTGTTTCACCAGATAAACCTCTTTCTTTTAAATAGTTTATAACTTCATCGCTATCTTTTAACTGTTTTATAAAAATTTTGTTAGCTTCTTCTAGAACATTCTGAAGTTTTTTAATTTCTATAAATTCTTTATTATCAGATTTATCTCTTGGTACCTCTATACCCATTTGTTTCGCAAGGATTTCTATAGCTTCTGGATACGAGACATTATTGAAATCCATAATAAAATTAATCGCACTACCTTTCGCCCCACACCCAAAGCAATAATAAAATTGTTTTTTTTCACTTACACTGAATGATGAAGTCTTTTCTGTATGAAATGGGCAACAGGCCCAGTAGTCATTCCCCTTCTTATCTATTTTAATAAATTGGTTTATTACATCTACTATATTAGATTTCTCTAACAAAAGATCTATAAACTCTTTTGGAATTCTCTGTGCCATGTTTATGCTGCCGCACTTTTATTATTAAATAATTCTTCTAGTGATATAACCTTAGGTTTTACAATATAGAATTTATCTGAGTATTTAGAAATATTTTCTTTTATGTGCTGGCCCCATTTACTTCTGGTTTCTAGAATATAGTCATCTAATGAGGTGTTTAAAAAATCTAATTGTTGTATATGTTTTTTGTCGTTAATTTTTATTGCTTCTACAAGCTCTGTATTTAGTTTTGAAGCAAAATTGTTTTCTTGATCAAGAATTAATGCAAACCCTCCAGTCATGCCAGCTCCAAAATTTACACCAGTTTTCCCTAAAATAATAACACTTCCACCTGTCATATATTCACATCCATGATCGCCAACCCCTTCTACTATTGCACTAGTACCAGAGTTTCTTACTCCAAATCTTTCTCCTGCCATACCAGAAGCATATAATTTACCGCCAGTAGATCCATATAGACATGTGTTACCTATAATTACGGCCTCATTACTTTTATATCCAGCATCTTCTGGAGGTCTTATGATAATTTTCCCAGATGTCATGCCCTTGCCTACATAATCATTTGCATCGCCGTCAAGATAGAGATTTAATCCTCCAGCATTCCACACGCCAAAACTTTGCCCAGCAGTTCCTTTGAAATTTAAGGAAATAGGTTTATCTGACATTCCATAATTTCCATGATGCTTTGCTATAAACCCCGATGTATACGCTCCAATAGAGCGATCAGTATTTTTTATTATGTAATTAAATTTTCCACCTTCTTTGTTTATGATAGATTCTTTTGTATCTTGAAATATTTGGTTTGCCAATGGGGCTTTATCCCAGTGTTGATTTCTTTCTACTTGGCATGTTTGATGAACATCATCTTCGACCCCTGCATTAGATAGAATTGGCTCTATTTTTAAATTTGATAATTTATTTGTCTCTCCTTCAATAACTTCTAGAAGTTCAGTATGTCCAATTATTTCGTCTATTTTTTTATATCCTAAATGTGCTAGTAGCTCTCTAGTTTCTTGAGCAACAAATTTAAAATAATTCATTACCATTTCAGTTTTTCCAATAAAATGCATTTCACGAAGAACATTATTTTGAGTGGCAACACCTGTTGCACAATTATTTAGGTGGCAAATCCTTAAATACTTACAGCCCATAGCAATCATCGGAGCAGTTCCAAATCCGAAACTTTCTGCCCCCAAGATAGCCGCTTTGATAACATCAAGACCAGTTTTTAATCCACCATCTGTTTGGAGTCTAACCCTTTCTCTTAATTTATTTAGTCTAAGTGTTTGATGGGTTTCAGATAATCCCATTTCCCAAGGGCTTCCTGCATATTTAATACTAGTTAGAGGACTTGCCCCTGTTCCTCCATCGTACCCAGAAATTGTAATTAGATCTGCATAGGCTTTTACTACTCCAGCAGCTATTGTGCCAACCCCAGCTTCTGCAACTAATTTAACTGATACTAAAGCTTCGGGGTTAATTTGCTTTAAATCAAAAATTAATTGAGATAGATCTTCAATTGAATAAATATCATGATGAGGTGGTGGAGATATTAAAGTAATTCCTGGATTTGAATACCTTAGTTTTGCAATCAATTTATTAACTTTAGTTCCAGGCAATTGTCCACCTTCCCCTGGTTTTGCTCCTTGAGCTATTTTTATTTGTATAACTTCGGCATTTACTAAATAATGTGGTGTTACACCAAATCTACCAGAAGCGACCTGTTTTATTTTTGAATTCTTTGAAGTTTCAAAACGTTCAGGATCTTCCCCACCTTCTCCTGAGTTGGATCGTGCACCCATCTTATTCATTGCCTCAGCCAGCGTCTCATGTGCGTCTGGAGATAGAGCGCCTAGTGACATTCCAGCCGTATCAAATCTTAATAAAATATCTTCTATTGCCTCGACTTCATCTATTTTTATTTTATTTTTAGAAGGCTTTAGTTTAAATAAATCCCTTATCACCATTTCATCTCTATTATTCACAAGGTCACTATAAATTTTATATTCTTCATATTTCCCTGATTTTACAGCTTGCTGAAGTGTTTTAACTACATCTGGATTATAAGCATGATATTCTTCCCCATGTACATAGCGTAATAGACCACCTTGTTTTACTTTTTTTCTATCACTCCAAGCATATTTTGCTAGAGTTTCTTGATCTTCTTCTATATCTCTAAAGGTTGTACCATAGATTCTATTAGTAGATTCACAAAAACATAAATCCACAATTTCTTGATCAAGACCGACGGATTCAAAAAGTTGTGAACCCCGATAACTTGAAATAGTTGATATACCCATTTTTGAAAGTATTTTAAATAAACCCTTATTTATTCCTTCCCTATAATTTTTTGTAGCAATATAAAAATCCTCTTTACTATCATTTAAAAAACTAGAAATTGATTGGTATGCTAAATAAGGGAAAATAGCTGTGGCTCCATATCCTATTAAAGTTGCAAAGTGGTGCGGATCTCTTGCCGTCGCAGTTTCTACAATAATATTTACACGTGTCCTAATCCCGGCCTTTATCAAAGCATGATGTACTGCTCCTGTTGCTAGTAAAGCATGCACTGGAACCTTCTCTTTGGATATTTTTCTATCACTTAATATTATAAAAACTTTGCCAGCTTTTGCTGCTTTCACAGCTTTTGCACTAATCTTTCTTATCGCATCTTGTAAGTCATTATCCTTCTTGTAATTTAATTCAATCAACTCGTGTGGGTACTCGTCATTATTAATATCCATAAGTAATTTAAATTTTCTAAAAGATAAAATAGGGGAGTTAATCGTTAATCTGTGAGCGTGCTCTGAGCTTTCCTCAAAAACATTCAGATCTGGGCCAAGATATGTATCTAAAGACATTACATTTTTTTCTCTAATTGGGTCTATAGCAGGGTTAGTTACTTGTGCGAATTGCTGTCTAAAGTAATCATATAATGATCTTATTTCTCTAGAAAAAACTGGCAGAGGAGTGTCGTCACCCATTGAACCAATAGCTTCCTGACTTAAATCACAAAGGGGTTTTAATATCTGGTCTTTTTCTTCATACGTTATATTGAACATTTTTTCGTATTGTTGTAGAGATGCAGATTCTAAAATATCATCACCAGGAAACTTATCCTTAATTACAGACTTCATATATTTTGTACCGGCATCAACCCACTCTTTATAAGGACATCTTTTCTTTAAAAGGTCATCGATCTCGGAAGATCTCATAATTTTCCCTTCTTTAATATCTACTGCGAATATTTGACCAGGGCCTAATCTTCCTTTTTCAATAACATCTTTCTCATCATAGTCATATACACCAATTTCAGACGCTAGAGTTATATGTCTATCATTAGTAATGACATATCTTGCTGGCCTTAATCCATTTCTATCAGTTACACACGCACCATATCTACCATTTGTGAGTACTATGCCTGCTGGACCATCCCATGAATCCATATGCTTTGCATTGTATTCATAGAATGCTTTTAAATCAGGATCACTAATACTATTATTTTGCCAGGCTGGTGGTATTAGAAGCTTAACTGCTTTAAATAAATTTATACCACCTATGCTAAGAACTTCTAACATATTATCTAAACTTGATGAATCAGATCCACTCATTGAGACTATTGGATTTAATTTGCCAAGATTAGGAATTGCTGGTGTTATAAATGAATTTGCTCTTGCTTTTGCCCAATTTCTATTACCTCTTATGGTATTAATTTCACCGTTATGAGCTAATAATCTAAAAGGCTGAGCTAATCTCCATTGCGGCAAAGTATTTGTTGAAAATCTTTGATGAAAAACACACATAGATGATTCTAATTTTTCATTAGATAAATCAAGATAAAATTTTGTTAAATGTTTAGGCATAATCATGCCTTTATATAAAATTACCTTTGATGAGAAGCTGGGTATATAAAATACATCATCATTCTCTTTTTCCATTTCAATTTCTATTTTCCTTCTTATTACAAATAATTCTGATTCAACGTTCTCTTCTGCTAGAGATTCAGAAGGGTTAATAAAAGCTTGTGCAATATGCGGCATGTTTTTTAAAGTTTCTTTACCACATGTATCCGTATTTATTGGCACGTCACGCCAACCCGCTATATAAAATTTATGTTCTTTAATAATTTTTTCAATAATTTTTATGGACTTTTCTTTTTTATTTTCTTCGGTATTTAAGAAAAACATACCTACAGCAAAATTTTTTGAAACGTTGAATTTTAATTGATTTGCTACTGATCTAAAAAAAAATTCAGGCATTTTTAATAATATTCCACATCCGTCACCAGATTTTCCATCTGCTGCTACAGCACCTCTGTGAGTTAGTCTATTCAAAGCTGTAATTGCAGTTCTTATAAGCCAGTGGCTTGGCTTATCATCAATATTAGCAATCAACCCAAAACCGCAGCTATCTTTCTCAAAGCTTTGGTCGTAAAGCCCTTTTTTTGTATATTTCTTCATATTATTAATTACTGCACCTTCTATGCCAAATTTACGGTGTAAATTAGGAGAATCTTAATAAAGTATAGAACTAGCAGGGAAAATGCGCAAATTTGCTATTTATAGAGCTTTTTATGTTCGTTTATAGCATATCTATCAGTCATCCCAGATATAAAGTCTGCTATTTTCCGTCTTTTTTGGCCACCATTAAGACTTTTTTCATTATGTTTAATGTAGTCCTTTGGGAGCAAATTTATATCAGAATCATATGCATTAAAAAGCTCTGATATTATCTTATTTGCTTGATTGGTCATTTTTTTTACATCCTCATGTTGGTATAGCTTCTTATTAAGAAACCTTTTTAGTTGAATGTTATCTTTTTTAATTTCTGGTGAAAAATCAACTAGTAATTTTTTAAAATTTTTTACATCTTCAGAATTTTCCACCTTGTTCATTTTTATAGAGTCTAGAGTATTTTTTATTAGATCAATAATTAATAGATTTATAGTTGATTTTATTAGCTCACCTAATAGTAAGGATTTTTTAATTTTAGGATATTTATTTAATATATTATTTTTTTGTATTTTAAAAATTTCAAGAGTTTCAAGTTGTTCTAAAGATATTTTTTTTGAACGTATTCCGTCATCTATATCATGGTTATTATAAGCTATTTCATCAGCTATATTTGTTACTTGTGCTTCTAATGAAGGGGATTTTCCATCTATAAATCTATTCCCAACTTCACCGAGTTCTTTAGCTAATTTTTTTGTACATTTTTTTAAGATACCTTCTCTAGTTTCAAAACATAAATTTAATCCAGGGAAGGATGCATATCTTTTTTCTAATTTATCAACTATTCTTAAAGATTGTATATTGTGCTCAAACCCACCATCTAATTTCATACAAATATTTAAAGCATCTTGCCCAGCATGACCAAATGGAGTATGGCCTAGATCATGAGCTAGGGCTATTGCTTCCGTTAAATCTTCATTTATATTAAGTGATCTAGCTATTGCTCTTGCGATTTGTGCAACTTCAATTGTGTGAGTAAGTCTTGTTCTATAGTGATCACCTTCATGATTCACAAAGACTTGAGTTTTATACTCTAGTCTTCTAAATGCTGTTGTATGTATTATTCTTTCTCTATCTCTTTGGAATTCTGTACGGATTTCATGTTTTGGTTCTTTGTAAACTCTTCCTCGTGAGGATTTAGATTTTAAAGAATATTGAGAAAGATTTTTTTCAATACTAGCCTGCATATTCCTTCAAAGTTTTGATAATTGTACTTTTATTAACAGATTCAGTTATTTTGACATAACCAATTCTTTTTGGGATAACAAGTCGCAATTTTCCATTTAATACTTTTTTATCCAGTAACATAGTTTTATATATAGATTCTGGATTCGCACCTTTAGGCAACTTAATAGGCAAATTAAATTCTTTGAATAGAAGTTTAATTTTTTCAAATTCTTTACCTTTCATTAGGTTCATTTTAACGGAAATTGCACATGCAATAACTGTACCACAGGCAATCGCCTCTCCATGGGTCCATTTACCAAAACCATATTTTTGTTCAATTGCATGTCCAAAAGTATGTCCAAGATTGAGGGTAGCTCTAACATTTTTCTCTTTTTCATCTTTTGCAACAATATCAGCTTTTATTTTGCAGCACTTTGCAATCATCTCAGCTAATTTAGCACTATCTAGATTTTTAATTTTTTTGGAGTTTTTAATTATCCAATTAAAAAAATTAGGATCTTTAATGATCCCATATTTTATAACCTCTGCCATTCCAGAATTGAATTGTTTTTTAGAAAGAGTACTCAAAGTATTGAGATCAACAATAACACATGAAGGTTGATAAAATGCACCAATCATATTTTTCCCAAGCTTATGATTGACACCAGTCTTTCCTCCAACAGAAGAATCTACCATTGATAACAAAGTAGTTGGAACTTGTATAAATTTTATACCTCTCATATAAGTTGATGCAGCATAACCAACAATATCTCCGACAACTCCACCACCAAATGCAACTAGGCAAGAATCTCTAGAAACATTATTTTTCAAGAGGAAGGAATATATTTTTTCAAGTGTATGTAAACTTTTATATTTTTCACCGTCATTTATCAAGAGTTTTGAACTTTTAACTTTTTTAGGTAATAGAGTGCCGTATAGGTTATTAATTTTAGAATTTGTTATGAC
The DNA here is from genome assembly GCA_036165695.1 of Pseudomonadota bacterium. Classification (GTDB taxonomy): domain Bacteria; phylum Pseudomonadota; class Gammaproteobacteria; order Poriferisulfidales; genus JAYZIH01. Next base: position 10,414 of record JAYZIH010000099.1, read on the forward strand.
GCAAACTTGATGAAACTTATCAATATCAAATATTTTTTTACTACTGATTAGGCCATTTCCTATAATTATCGGATATGATCTTTTTCCTAGTTTAACTATTATTTTTTTTAAAACTTTCATAATCTCTTTTAATTTTTTTTGCTATCCCGAGTGTATCGCATTTATCAGTTTTTATAATGATATCTGCTATCTCACTGTATAATTTATCCCTTTCTTTTAAAACATTATCGATTACTGAATCGATATTTTTGTCATTTAATAGGGGACGTGTTTTATCATTCTTTGTCCTTTTAAGAATCTCTTCTTTACTTGCAGTAAGATATACGACGTATCCTAATTTACTAATTATCGATCTATTTTCTGATATCAATATAATACCACCACCTGTACTAATTACATTACCTTGAATATTGCCAATTTCCTTCAAAAGTTTTTTTTCTCTTTCTCTAAATCCAGATTCTTCTTCGTGGGCAAATATTGTTGAGATACTAGCACCAGTTTTTTCTTCTATAAGTAAATCTGTATCAATAAATTCAAATCCTATTATTTGCGCTAGTTTTCTTCCAATTGACGTTTTTCCGGAACCCATTGGGCCTACTAGGATGATATTGTTGTAAAGTTTAGACAATTTTTTAACAGTTTCTGTAGTATTAAGTATTATAATAATATTAACAATAAAGTATACTTCAACCAACTAGAATGGAAGAATTTTTAAAAAAAGCATTACGCCTGTCCTATTATGGCTTCATATCTGTAGCAATACTGTTTTTAAGTATATTTGTTATCTTATCTCCAGGGCTTCCATCTGTTGAAGACATAAGCGAAATTAAACTTCAGACCCCATTAAGAGTATATACACAAGATAAAAAACTAATGGCTGTCTATGGAGAAAAGAAAAGGATACCAGTCTCTTTTCATACTATACCCACACAAATGCAACATGCCTTTTTAGCAGCGGAGGATAGTAGATTTTATGAGCATAGTGGAGTTGATTATCAGGGCTTAGTAAGAGCATTTTTAAGTTTTTTAGAAACTGGTAAAGCTACCCAAGGGGGGAGCACAATTACAATGCAACTTGCTCGAAATTTTTACCTTACTAGAGAGAAAAAAATAATACGTAAATTAAGAGAGATATTCTTAGCCTTTAGAATAGAACATATACTGAGTAAGGAAAAAATCTTTGAATTATATCTTAATAAGATATATTTGGGACAAAGAGCTTATGGAGTTGCTGCAGCTGCACAAGTCTACTACGGGAAAAAAGTAAATGAGTTATCATTAACTGAAATTGCAATGATAGCAGGACTACCAAAAGCACCTTCAAAATATAATCCAATCTCAAATACAAAAAGAGCTACAGAAAGAAGAAATTATGTTTTAGACCGTATGCTCAATCAAGGTTTTATTAATCAAGTAGAATATATAAATGCAATAACATCTGTAGACCAGTCAAAAATTAATAAAGTTGCAATAGAGATAAACGCACCTTATTTATCCGAGATGGTTAGACAAGAAATGTTTAATAGATATGGTGAAAGTGCTTATACAGAAGGTTATAGTGTTTATACTACGATAAAAAGTAATTTACAAAAATCAGCTACAGATGCTTTAAAGAATGGAATAGAAAATTATGATAAAAGACATGGGTATAGAAGACCTACTGTACGAATGGACATTGGAGAATTTCTAAATACTAATTTTGTTTTTGATTTAGAAAAAGCTAAGAATAGCGCCATTATATTTATGAAGAAGTACTATACTATTAATGACCATGTTCCTGCAGTAATTTTACAAGTTAATAAGCGCACAGTTGTTGTTGTTAATAAGAATGAAGAATTATTTGAGTTAAGTTTATCTTCGCTTTTTACTTCAAGAGAATATATAAATGAAAACAAAAAGAAAAAGATAAGAAATTTCCAAGATATTTTTTCTCTAGGGGATTTAATTAGGGTCAAAAAATTCAAAAACGATACATGGAAGATTACCCAACTACCAGTTGTAAGTGGAGCTATTGCATCTATTGATGCGAACTCTGGAGCCCTAATTGCTATTTCTGGAGGATATTCATTTAATATTAGTAAATTTAATAGAGCAACCCAAGCAAAACGCCAACCTGGATCAAGTTTTAAGCCTTTTATCTATTATTCAGCGTTTGAAAAAGGGTTTACGCCTGCATCAATTGTAAACGACTCTCCAAAAATTTTTAAAGATAAGGATATTAGTGAGGTTTGGAGACCTCAAAATTTTGGAGGGAAATTTTATGGACCAACAAGATTAAGGTATGCATTAGCTAAATCGAGAAATATCGTATCAATAAGATTATTAGATAATATTGGAATTGAGTATGCGCTAAATCAAATTAAAAAATTTGGTATTGATATAAAGAGCTTGCCAAAGGATCTCACTCTTTCATTAGGCAGTGGAGAGTTAACACCACTAGAATTAGTGACTGCATATGCGCACTTTGCAAATGGAGGTTATACTGTAGAAAATTATTTCATTGAACAGATTAAGGATAATAAAGATAAAGTTATTTATGTCGCAAATCCTAAACTAGTCTGCGATAAGTATTGTGATTCACAAAGCTTAGATACAATCCAGTTTCCTAGTGCAACATCAGTTGATGAGATAAAAGAACTTAGAAATATTGCTGGTTTACCGAGATTTGCAACAAGCTCTGTTGATAAAAGAATCATATTCCAGATTAATAGTATGATGAAAGATGTTATTAAATACGGCACTGGAAGAAGAGCTAGGACTCTTTCACGAAATGATATTGGGGGAAAGACAGGAACAACTAATGACCAAAGAGATGCTTGGTTTTGTGGATTCAATCGCAATGTTGTGACGACTAGTTTTATTGGTTTTGATGACTACTCCCCTTTAGGCAAGAAAGAATTTGGTAGTTCTGCTGCATTACCTATTTGGATAGCATTCATGAAAGAGGCTTTAAAAAAACAACCTTCTGTAAATTTAGAATTACCAGAAGATCTTGTTAGTGTAAGTATTGATAGTAAAACTGGCCTACTTGCTTCACCAAATTCTAAGAAGACAATAAAAGAAATTTTTCGTAAGGAAAATGTTCCAAAAACATTTACAAATGAACAAAATGTCTTTAGTGAAGATAAGGACGATGTAGTCCCAGAATTAATTTTTTAGTTATGAAATTTTTTACTTGATTCGTGAACATGCTTTATAAGCGAAGAAACCTTTTCAGGATTTACATTTTTATCAATACCATGTCCAAGATTAAAAATATGTCTATGCCCTTTACCATATGCATTTAAAATCTTATCTGCCTCATTTTTAATAGTTTCATCTGAACCATACAGTGCACATGGGTCAAGATTCCCTTGTAGAGTAATATTGTCGCCGACAACTTTTCTTGCTTGCGATAAATCCATAGTCCAGTCTAAGCCTATACCATCACATCCAGATTCTGAGATATTCTTTAGCATCCTTCCACAGCCCTTTGAAAAAACAATTATTGGAGTATGAATAGCTTTTTGAGACTTAAGATTTGTAATTATTTTTTTTATTGGATTTAGAGAAAGATTTATGTAGTTTTCATTATTTAGCAGTCCACCCCAAGAATCAAATATCATTAATACATCTGCACCAGCTTTTGCTTGCATTGCCAAATAATTTGACACTGCTTTTACCAGCTTTTCATTTAACTTTTCAATTATCTTTGGAGATTTATATATATATGATCTAACTTTCGTAAAATCTTTTGTTGCTTTTCCCTCAATCATATATGTTGCTATAGTCCATGGACTCCCTGAGAACCCAATTAATGGAACTTCATTATTTAATTTATTCTTTGCTTGTACTATTGCCTCAGACACATAATTTAGTTCTTTTTCTAATGTAGTGTCATTTAATTCTTGAATATCATCTTCAGAGTTAATTGATTTTTCAAAATATGGTCCCTTAGCATCTTGGAATTTTAATTCCATACCCATCGCATCCGGTATAGTAAGAATATCTGAAAAAATTATTGCTGCATCTAAGTCAAATCTATTGATTGGCTGAATTGTTACTTCAGATGCTAAATCTGGTGACTTACATAAATTTATAAAACTACCTGCCTTTTTTCTAGTTTCTTTATATTCTGGCAGATACCTTCCAGCTTGACGCATTATCCAGATTGGTGTTCTATCAATCTTATTACCTTTTAGAGCATCTAATATAAGTGTATTTTTTAGGTTCATGCTTAGATTTCTAGGTAATCAAGTATATTTTCAGCAGCAGCACGCCCATCAAAGACAGCTGTAACAACTAAATCAGAACCTCTTGTCATATCACCACCAGCAAATACTTTGTTATTCGTAGTTTGGTGTTCGAATTCATTATTTATTTTAAGTAGGCCATTATCTTTTACATTAATAGAATTACCCTCGAACCATTTTGCTGGACTAGGATTAAATCCAAAGGCAATAATAACTCTGTCGGCAGGAATTATCTTTTCAGAGTTTTCAACTATAGCTGGCTTCTTTCTTCCCAAAGCATCAGCTGGACCAAGAGTTGTTTTAACAACCTTTACTCCTTCAATTTTTTTGTCATTACCTAGAATTTCAATTGGTTGATAATTAAATAGAAAATTTACATTTTCTTCTTTAGAATTTTTTACTTCTTTTTTAGAACCTGGCATATTTTCTTCATCGCGACGGTATATACACGTTACACTCTTGGCTCCTTGTCTGATAGCTGTTCTATTACAGTCCATGGCTGTATCACCACCACCAAGAACTACAACATTTTGATCTTTCATTGAAACTACTTCTGAGCTAATTTTTAGAACGTGGCGTATATTTGACACAAGATAAGGTAGTGCTTTATAAACATGAGGTAATTCTTCCCCAGGAAATTTCCCCTCAATAGCTGTGTAAGTTCCCATTCCTAAAAAGACTGCGTCATATTCGTTATATATATCCTTAAATTGAATGTCTTTACCAACTTCAGTATTTAGAATAAATTTTATACCCATCTCTTCAAAAATTTTTCTTCTTTTTTCAACGATATCTTTATCTAATTTAAATGGAGGGATTCCAAAAGTAAGTAAACCACCAATACGCTCATATTTATCATATACAGTTGCTTTTACTCCGTTTCTTGTAAGAATATCTGCACATGCAAGGCCAGCAGGGCCTGCACCAATTACCGCAACTTTTTTATTTGTTTGTTTAACATTTGATAAATCTGGTTTCCACCCTAGTTTTAATGCCTCATCTGTAATATATTTTTCTATTGAACCTATCGTGACTGCCCCAAATCCATCTTCAAGAGTACAGGCTCCTTCACAGAGTCGATCTTGAGGGCAGATACGCCCGCAGATTTCTGGGAGCGAATTAGTTTTATGTGACATTTCTGCAGCTTCTATCAATTTGCCATCTTTTATTAAATCAAGCCAAGAGGGTATGTAATTATGAACTGGACACTTCCACTCACAATATGGGTTTCCACAATTTAAGCATCTTCCGGCTTGCTTCGAAGCTAAGTCGGAAGAATAATTGAGATATATCTCTTTATAATCATAGACCCTTACTTTTGACTCTATAACGGTCGGTTCTTCTCTCTCAATTTCTAAAAATTGCATTGGATTATTCATAACTTAATGATTATTACATAAATCGGAGTTACAGACACTTATTGGGATGCAAGTTTTATACCGAATTCTTGGTTTTTTTTATGATAGTTTTTCTTTTACAAGCTTACTTGCTAGAGCCATATCAATTCTTCCACCGGAGAGCTGTTTTAGATCTTTCATAACATCACCCATTTGACTCATATTTTCTATCGATTTTTCTTGGAAAATTTTATCTATTAATTTCTTAACTTCTTCTTCAGACATATTATCTGGCAAATATTCACTAACAACTGATAACTCAAACTCTTCTTGTTTTACTAAATCATCACGATTAGCATCCTTATATTGAGCGATTGATTCTTTAATTTTTTTAGCTAATTTTTGCAGAACTTCAATAATTTTTTCATCGTCAAGTTCTTCTCTTAAATCTACCTCTTTATCTTTTACTGCAGCTAAGATTAATCTGACAGCCGCTAACCTTGCTTTATCTCCACTTTTCATGGAGGTTTTCATATCTTCTGTGATTTTGCTTTTTAGTGATGAACTAGGGTTTGAATCTTGCGTCATGAAATTAGAATAGCTTAATTCTTTTTCCGTTTGGAGATCTATTTGTCCTTTTGTGGACACGTTTAACTGCTGCGGCTGCCTTCCTTTTCCTTACTGAAGTAGGTTTTTCATAAAACTCTCTTTTTCTGATTTCGTTCAGAATGCCTGCTTTCTCACATGCTCGTCTGAAACGTCTGATTGCTACATCAAAAGGTTCGTTTTCTTTTACTTTAATACTTGGCATACTAATCCTATAAATTTTAATTGCGTCGATTATACAGACGTCTATAAGAAAATCAAAATTATTGGGTAGATCAAATGTTGGTACTTGGCATAGAAACTTCGTGTGATGAAACAGGTGTAGCTGTCTATGATTCAAAAAAAGGACTATTGTCCAATGAGCTTTATAGCCAGATAAAGTTACATCAAGAGCATGGAGGCGTGGTTCCCGAGCTTGCTTCTAGAGACCATGTGAAGCGATTATCTCCTTTACTAGAACAGGCATTAAAAAATGCAGATTGTAGTTTAGAAGATCTTGACCTTATAGCCTATACGGCTGGGCCTGGGCTGAAAGGATGCTTGCTGGTTGGATCTACTTTTGCAAGATCACTAGCTTATATATTAGAAAAACCTTCGACTGCTATAAACCATATAGAAGCACATTTATTAGCTCCATTAATGGAAAACCCAAACTTAGATTTCCCTTTTGTTGGCCTATTAATCTCAGGGGGGCATACAATGCTACTCTCCGCAAATGAATTAGGAACTTATAATTTATTAGGCACTACACTTGACGATGCAATTGGAGAAGCATTTGATAAAACAGCAAAATTGATGGGTCTAGAATATCCAGGTGGACCACAGATTGAACGTATAGCAAAAAATGGAAGAGATCATTATAATTTTCCAAGACCACTAAGCGATAAAAAAAATTGTGATTTTAGTTTTAGTGGGTTAAAGACACATATTGTGCATACGTGGAAAGCCTCTGAACAATCAGAGCAAGTACAGTCTGATATTGCATCTGAACTCCAGCGCACTGCTGCAGATTGCCTAGTCTCTCGTTTAGAGAATGCTTTATCTAGTCAAAAATCGGATACTGTAATCGTTTCTGGTGGAGTAAGCGCTAATAGTTTTATCCGTCAAAAATTAACTGAATATTGCTCCTCTAGAGATATAAATATTTTTTTTCCTAGCAAAGAATTTTGCACGGATAATGGCGCAATGATTGCCCATGCTGGATATCTTAAGAAACAAGCTAATCAACTTTGTGACCTACAAGGTGAAGTTAAGGCTAGATGGCCTCTATAAGCTAGACTCATTGACTTTATAGGAAATCCACTGTATCTTTTGATTATGTACGAAATCAAAAAAGGTTCAGTTGGTCGTGGTGGGAAAAGAAAAGGTGCAGGGCGTAAGAGTGCATATGGTAGCCCTACAAAGGCAATTCGTGTACCTCTACATTTAGTAGATGATGTAAAAAATTTTGTGCAAGAGGGTAAAAAACAGTTTCCTTTATATGGTTCTAAAGTAGCAGCTGGGTTTCCCTCTCCTGCTGATGATTTTATGGATACTCAACTAGATCTAAATGAATATCTCATTAAAAACACAGCCGCCACCTTTTTTGTACGTGTATCTGGTGATTCTATGCTTGGTGCTGGCATTCATGATGGAGATTTACTAATTGTTGATCGTAGTCTCGAACCACAAATAGGGAAGATTGTTATTGCTGCAGTAAACAGTGAACTTACAGTGAAACGCTATACTCAAAAAGATGGCCAAGTCTATTTATCTCCAGAAAACGATAATTATCAGCCAATTCCAATTAACGCAGAAGACGGTATACACGTATGGGGTGTCGTCACAAATGTAATTCATCCAGTGTGAGATAACTATGTCATCTAATACACAAACTCCTATTTTTGCCCTTGTTGATTGCAATAATTTTTACTGTTCTTGCGAGCGTGTTTTTAGCCCGAGTCTTGCTAATCGCCCATTAGCAGTTTTATCAAATAACGATGGTTGTATTGTGGCACGTTCAAATGAATTGAAATCATCTGGAATTCCAATGGGTGCACCAGTTCATCAACATAGTAAAGCATTAGCCAAGCAAGGGGCTGCAATCTTGTCTTCAAATTTCCAATTATATGGTGATATGTCACAACGTGTGATGGGAACACTAAAACAATTTAGTCCTGCTATGGAAATTTATTCAATTGATGAAGCATTTTTACGGTTAGATGGGTTTCAGCGCGACTTAATTGATTATGCTACACATATGCGACAAACCGTATTGCAATGGACTGGCATTCCAACATCGATTGGGCTTGGCCCAAATAAAACCCTGGCTAAAGTCGCAAACCACATGGCAAAAAAACATACAGATAGCGGAGTGTTTAATATTTGTGAGCAATCCATTCAAGAAGAAGTATTAGCTAAGTTTCCTGTAGCTAATATATGGGGGATTGGAAGACGCTTATCAAAACGACTAAATGAAATGGGTATATCAACTGCTCTAAAGCTACGCGATATGGATATTCTTTGGGTACGCAAACATTTTTCTATTGCAGAGGAAAGGTTAGTGAGAGAATTACGCGGTGATAGTTGTTTAGAACTTGAGGAGATTGTGTCTAAAAAAAATATTACTTCTTCTAAATCATTTGGCAAGCTTGTAACTGATAAGCAACAAGTAATGGAAGCAATAGCAAATTATACAGCGCGTGCTTGTCATAAATTGCGAGCACAAAATAGTAAAGCTCAGGGTGTCCATGTGTTTCTCCACACAAACCCGTATCGTAAATATGATCGTCAGTATAGTAATAGTATGACTTATGGATTTGCTGAGCCTAGCAATGACACAGCATTTATCATTCGGGCAGCAAGAAAATGTTTAGATCAAATTTTTGCGCAAGGCTATAAATATAACAAAGCTGGCATCATGTTATTGGATTTAGTCCCTGTGACTTATAATCAAATGGAGCTTTTTGATTCTAATGAGTCAAGAGAACGAGCTCGACTCATGGAAACTATCGATACAATGAATACAGCAATGGGAAGTGATACGGTGCGTTTTGGCTCCCAAGGGATTAGTCATCCTTGGGCACGTCGTTGTGAACATCGTTCTCCACGCTATACGACTAATTGGGATGAATTAGTCAAGGTTCGATAAGATGAAATTACCTTTATTTTTGCTATAGTTATACTATGACCAAAGACATTATTAAGTTTGCAGTTTGTCACTTCGTGAACAATATTAAGGATTATTTATATATTGTTGCGCCATCACTTATCTTTTCAGTACTTTTATTTACGTCTATAGCTAGTGCTGCACCCGACCCTGTTAATCTATTAGCACCATACACCACGTTTCATAATTTTATTTTATTGCTTGCAATGATATTCTTTTCTCTTCTATCGGTGGTGAATATCCATAGATTTGTAATTTTAGGCGAGACTAATTTCTATGCCTTTAATACTAGATGGATTCCAGTTTTAAAATATTTTCTTATCGCTTTAGCAATAACCCTTCTAGGATACGTTCCATATTTACCAAGTGCCATATTAATAGTGACAGGTAATGATGTCGCTATGGGACTAGGATATTTGTTAATAAGACCAGCCTTCGTTATGATGTTTTTAATTCTCATTTTTCTAATGTTGCACCTTCCTGCTTCTGCAATAGGGGAAAAGATTCCTTTTTTTGGGCTATGGAAATTAAGTAAAGGTTTTAGACTAACTGTATTTTTACAACTTTTAATTGCAACCTTACTTACTTCAGTTGTGGGAATCATTCAAATCCTCTTTTCTGGTGGGCTATATTATGATGTGAACTGGACTATCTTCTATATTGAATTTGCAATTAACTTTACGGTCTATGTAGTTTTTGTTACTTGTTTATCTAGAACATTTATGTTGTTCAAAGAAAAAAATCTTAAATAAGAACTCTCTCACCAATCGATTTTTTCACTTAAATAATTATTAGTTTTACTAAAAGGCTTACTGCCAAAAAAACCTCTATGAGCTGATAAAGGCGAGGGATGAGGTGACCTGATTATTCGGTGGGAATCTGAAATTAAAGGGGCTTTGGATTGTGCGTGTGAGCCCCATAAGATAAAAATCACTTGGTCCTTATTATCATTGATTACCCGTATAACTTGATCTGTGAATTGTTCCCAACCAATGTCTTTATGAGACATGGCCTGCCCCTTACATACAGTAAGGGTTGTGTTTAATAGAAAGACCCCCTGTTTTGCCCACCCTTCTAAATTCCCATCTTCATTACTTTTTTGGATGCCTAAATCATCTTTGAGTTCTTTGAAAATATTTTGCAAAGAAGGTGGTAGCGGTATGCCATCTGGCACTGAAAAACAGAGCCCATGTGCTTGCCCTGGTCCGTGGTATGGGTCTTGTCCAAGGATAACTACTTTCAATGTTTCAAAAGGCGTTAAATGGAAGGCATTAAATATTTGAGTGCCTGGTGGATATATTATTTTGCCAGCTTGTTTATCTTCAAGGAGCTTAGATTTGAGAGAAAGCATATAAGGTTTTTCAAATTCATCTTTTAGAAGTGCTAACCAACAAGGTGGGAGTTGAATTTGAGTGGCTACTTCCATTTAATTGAACAACCAATACTTGGTGTTTGTTCTTTTGGGCCTTGCCCGCTATTGGCGACTTGGATCATCGCTTCCTCTAGCTCATTTTTAGAAGGTGGAGCTTCGGGATCCATGCGAGAAGCATCTAAACGACCACGATATTGGAGTTCAAGATTATGGTTATAACCAAAAAAATCAGGAGTACAGACTGCACCATAGCTCTTTGCAACTTCTTGTGTTTCATCATAGAGGTATGGGAATGTAAAATTATGTTGTTTAGCAAAATTAATCATATTATCAAAAGAGTCATCAGGGTATTTGCTTACATCATTAGGCATAATGGCTGCTGTATTTATCCCGTAATCTGATAAAGTATTGGCTGTTAGTACAATTTTATCTATAACGGCTTTTACGAAAGGACAGTGATTACAGATAAAAACAAGCAAAAGCCCACGCTCGCCTTGGAGCTCTTCTAATGTCCAGACTTTATTATCGACGCCAGGTAGGCTAAATTCTCCTGCCTTTAGGCCAAATTCACATACTGGTGTATACGTATCAACCATAAAAAAAATTTATGAGGGTCAAAAAATTTACTATTAGTGTTTTTTATCATATATGACATATTCTTCATTGTCTAGGGTATGTAAAAGCTTTCATGATTGAAAATTAGACAGTTTGAGCGTATCCTTATTTCTCTGGTTGATAACCAAGAATAAAAATAATGGAGGAGATAATAGAATGCCAGCGTGGATGAATATAAATCCCTTTTTGACCCTATCTGAGTCAATATCAGCTTTTTCAATGCAGGTGTTTCTGATTGTAATGGTTGTTCTTGTGATCGGTGGTACGGTATTAGACATGATTCATAAGAAAAACGTAAAATATTTTTTTAATAATGCAAAAAAGTTAAAAGAAGTTTCAAAAAGGAAAGTTGGAGCTGTTGAAGCTGCAACAATTGTAACAAAGACAGTTGCCCATGATGTGTTA
>JAYZIH010000100.1:0-18543 GCA_036165695.1 Pseudomonadota bacterium
TCCACCGTCAGAAATAATTGACATATATGTAACAGGCGAAACAAAAAAAGATAAAGATTATTACAGTGAGTTATCATTATTTATCAATACTCTAACAAAAGCAGATAATTATATTTGGTCTGATAAAAATGACCTTACCAATATATCTACTTGTATTATTAATAATTTAAAAATTCAAATTGATACAGAAAAATTTATAGATATAAAACAAGAAATAATAAGATTAGAAAAAGAGATCGAAAAGGCCTCTGTTCAAGCTAGCCAAATTAAAACCCGAATATCAAATAGTGAGTTTATAGAAAATGCTCCTGGACATGTTGTTGTCAAAGATAGACAAAAACTTGAGGAGTTAAATCTAAAGATAGAAAAACTTGAAACTCAAAGAAAATCAATAAAACAGAGTTAAGCTACATTAAGGTTTAGTATCCCATCCATTTTTTCAGCAGTTTCAGATTTTCCAGTCCTACTGTCTCCAACCATAGCCACGGTTACATCTACTTCTAATGGTTTGTCACCTAACCTTTCTCGTTTAAGTGTAGCCACTTCTTTAATAGTATCAATCAAAGCTTCTGCAAGTCTTTCTGGACCTCTATGCTCTACCTCATCACGATTATTAAATTCTGCGTCTAATACATCCTGATCTTCATTACCTTCATAAACGCCTGCCATTAATTGGCTATATGCTACACCAACGTGCATGACTCCTTTTTTGGTTAACTTCTCCATATCCGAAACTAATCGAGATTCTGTCTCAGTATATTGTTCATACAAATGTTTATGCAGTACTTCTCCATCATTAGACATTAGAAGTGGAAATGGGTTTGCCCAATAACTTATTTCTGTGCCTCCTCTACCAGTTTGTGTACTTCCTGCTGCACATCTCCTTCCATCTCGAAAAACTTGTAGCGCATCTGTAACCGACATCGATGTGTCAATCATCGTTTCGCCCCTTTTCTTAAGAATATAGTTATTAATGTAAAGTAACATATCTAAGTCATGTCCCTTTCTAACCTCACTTTCTTCTGCAACTGGAACTATTTGTCTAGCATTAGTACCAAAATGAGCGTTATATCCAATTTCTCTACCAAGCATCTGCATTTTTGCTTGTTCACTTAAACCATCTAAACATGTAAACGCACCTATCTCTGTTCCAAAAAACTTAATAGCTTCTGTATTGCCTTTACTATCTCTCATTAATTCTGCCTTACCCATATCATCTGCTTTAATAAAAACTTCAGATATAAATGGCTCATCTGTTTTTTTATCAAACCCGACAACATATCTATTACAACCACAATGCAAAGGAAAATCATTAGCTCTAATTGCCAAAACATTATGTAAAGTTAAAATTGGTTTCTTACAATAACCAAAATATCCATATTCAGGTGCATCTGGCACCATTCCAATTAAGAGGTCATTTTTTTCATCAATATGAAAACCAAGGTATTCTTTCTTCACACCTGGAAACCCAAAGAAAAATAACCCATCAGGTTTTGTTTTAGAAAAGTCTTTGTTAATTTTGTAGTATGGGAATAAGTTAAGCAAACCTGGCTCTACCTCTATACTTCCTCTATGCTTATGAATATATGCAATTACTAGCCACTTCCCTACTTGAAGCGGAACCCCTACCCAATCATCTGGTTCAAACATATCCGTATCTAATGGATTTGTATCAAGCTCAAAAAAAGGGAAAGCCCTCTTATTCACTGAAGTTTCATAGTAAGCTCCAGTTTTTATGTCTGCTGTGCAAGTTAGATTTGTATGTGCTAGCTTTGAATAATCACTTGGAAAATCACATAAGTGACCTGATATTTCTCCACAAGTCACATTAGGTGATGCATCTAAGCCATGAGACCTTGATACACTGTGACCTAAGCCAACTTTATCTAAAAGTACTCTTCGTGTCGTTATTATTAATTCTGAGAGTTCTTCAGCCTTTGCGCTAATATCAGATTTTACATTTTGTACATCTGCGCCTTCTGTTACAACTTCATTATAAGTTTTAGTAAAACGAGTAAAGCTTTTGTTACGATAGTGGTGATACGCCCCATCTAAAAATCTGACTATGGCTTTTGCTCTTTCGAGCTCTTTACCTTGTAAATCAGCTTCTAAGATTCCACAAATCTCTTTAAGATTTAGATTATTACAAAGATCAATTTTTTGTTTAGCTTCTGGAGAGTGTTTTTCACCTTTTTTCTCCATTTCCTCCACAAATTCTTTCTTATATATCTTTAAATATCTCGCAAATGCGTAACTTCTTAAAAGTTGTTCTGGTGAGTTACAGCTGTCTTTTACTTCTAATATGGCTTCCATTCTTCTATTCTCCGTACATTTCACATGCTATTGTGAGAGTCACAATAGAGTTCACAAATAAATTTACGGACATAACTTTATAGTTTTATTCAGTATTTTTCAAGTTGCACAAGCTACTTTTTACATAAAGTATTGAAAAAAAAGGAAAATTTAATGTATAGTACTATTCATGACATCAGAATTTATCAAAATTTACCCAGAATATAAGAAAAAAGATATAAATAATGAATATCTGAAATACGTCTTTGCAAATCAATTTAAGAGCTATAAGCCATTTTATTACGCTAATTTTATAATGGGTATTAATGGAAGAATTGCGATATATAACAAAAAATATAGAAGATTGCTAACACCAGCTGAAATTATGTCTAAAAATGATTTTTTAATTTTCAATCAACTACATGCTCAATCAGATTGCTTAGTCACAAATACAAACTATCTGAAAGGTTTATCAGAAGGTTATTACGGTGATATTCTAGGCTCACAAGACCAAAACCTAAAAAAGTGGAAAGCAAGAAATAAAGTCAAAAACCCAAAAATAATTGCGATAAGCAACAGTCTAAATTTTAAAATTAATAAAAAAATTCTAATGCATAAGGAAAATATGGTCATATTAACAACAAATAAAAATAAAAATAAAATTAATAGGATCAAAGAGCACGGCATAAGTCTTAAGAAGTATAATGGAAAACAGATTAGCGCAAGATCTTTAGATAAATATATTAGATCTAATAGATACAAATCCATCTACTTTGTTGCTGGACCTACAATAGTAGAGGACATGATTAACCAAAGCTTATTAAACACTCTTTATTGTACAACTAGCCAGAAGCTAGTAGGATCAATAAAATATGATAGTATTATAAGAGGTAACATCATAAAGAATATAAAGAACCTAGATTTGAGAAATATATACATAACAAAAAATAAAAAAACAAAAAAAATAGAGGAAATGTATCAAGAATATACTTTAAAATAATATGTCAGAAACATATATAAATTTTTTATTAGAATACGGATTATTTTTACTGAAAACAGTTACTGTAGTTTTTGGTCTTATCATACTCCTCGGATTTATTGCTAACGCTAAAAAAAATAAGTCTTATGGTTCTTTAAAGATTAAGAAGCTTAATGATGAGCTTGATGAGTATGAAGATAGCATTAAAAAAAATACTTTAAACAAAGTCAAATATCAAAAATACCTGAAAGCAAAAAAATTAAGTAAAAAGGATAAGAGTGATAAAAAAATTTTTATCCTTGACTTTAAAGGGAACATTAAAGCATCTGAAGTAACTTCATTACGTGAAGAAATCTCTTCTATAATTCTTGCAGCTTCTAAGCATGATGAAGTTTTAATAAGACTAGAGAATTCTGGCGGAACAGTTCACGAACATGGTTTAGCTGCTTCACAAATTAAAAGGCTTAAAAAACACAAAATTAATGTTACTGTTAGTGTTGATAAAGTTGCAGCTAGTGGAGGTTATATGATGGCTTGTGTTGCAAATAAAATAATTGCAGCCCCGTTTGCAATCGTTGGTTCTATTGGTGTCTTAGCACAATTACCAAATTTTAATAGACTGTTAACAAAAAAAGGGATTGATTTTGAACAGCAACAGGCTGGTGATTATAAAAGAACTGTAACAATGTTTGGGAAAAATACTAATTCTCAAAGAAAAAAATTAAAAGAGCAACTAGAAGATGTGCATGAGTTATTTAAAAATTTTATAAAAAATGAACGCCCTAAGGTTAATATTAAGAAGGTTTCTACTGGTGAGTACTGGTATGGAGAGAGAGCAAAAAATTTAAATTTAATTGATGAAATTATGACCAGTGATGAGTTTATACTGGAAAAAAAAGTTAACTATGAGTTAATAAAAGTTGAATATGCCTTGCCTAAGAGTATTTCAGATAAAGTATCAGCAATATCCTCTAAGATTATAAAAAATATATTAGATAATCTTACTCTTAATAGAGCTTAAAATACCGTCTCGTATAGCACGAGCTATACTTTTCTTAAATCTCTTGGATCTTAACTTCTTCTCCTCAGTTCTATTGGATATAAAGGCAGTTTCAATTAATGTAGAGGGAATATCTGGTGACTTAAGCACAACAAACCCAGCTTGTTCTACTCTAGGTGAATGTAATTTACCAACTTTAGTAAGCTTCTTTAAAATATTTTTAGCAACAGAAATGCTCTTCTCTATCGTTGCGCTTTGAGATAAATCAAGTAAAACACTTGCTAAAATGTCATCTTTATCCTCTAGTTTAACTCCACCAATTAAATCAGCTGAATTTTCTTTATCTGCAAGCCATTTAGCAGCTTCACTACTAGCCCCTCTCTGAGATAAAACATATATAGAAGATCCTTTTGCTTTCTTATTTCTTGCGGCATCTGCATGAATAGATAAAAATAAATCTGCTTCTACTTTTCTTGCTTTATCAATTCTTCTTCTTAGCGGGACAAAATAATCCTTGTTTCTTATTAAGACAGGTTTTATATTTTTTTCCTTTTTAAGAAGTGAATATAAATTTTTTGAAATTTCTAATACAACATCTTTCTCTTTAGTTCCCTTTCTTCCTACAGCTCCTGGATCTCTTCCTCCATGTCCTGCATCTATAGCTATCACAAATTTTTTATCTCTACTTCTGGTTTTTTTATTTTTAGTTTCAGTATTGTCATATTTATCTCCTAAACTAGACAAATCAATAACAATCCTAAAATCCTTTCCAGTAGTTTTGGGCAAGGAAAAAACTTTTGATTCACACGGATACTTGGAAATAACCTCTATTTTAATGCCAGCTTTACTTCTAGATATCTTAATGTTTTTTACATAATAGCTTTTTAAGTTTGGAACTTTGAAATTAGGCGACAAACTAGTAGATGGGATAGTTATATAAATATTCTTAGATTTATTTTTCTTTGAAACTTTGTAATCTGAATGATTTGCTAAGTCAAAAACTAAACGTGTTCTCTTTTTATTAGAATCTCTAGAAAATCTAATTTTAGTTAGTATATTTTTACTTTTTGAAAAAGCACTATACGGCACTAATAATGATAAAAAGGAAAGTAGAGTGTTTTTTAGAAATTTTCTTCTTGTTGAAATTTTATTAGAATTATCCATAAAAATTTTATTTTTCTAAACCTAACAAGACTTTTTTACCTGATTCGGAGTTCCCTGCAATTTTTAAATTTCTTGTTTTGGAATCTAATATATCTATGTCTATAATAATATCAGAATTATTTACAATTTCTTCATACTTTTCCGCCCACTCGATAATCAATACTGAATCATCTGAAATATAGTCTTGTATTGTTAAATCAACAATTTCAGAGCTAGTCAGTCTATATAAATCTATATGATATATCTTTATCCCAGGGTATGTGTATTCTTCTACTAGGCTAAAGGTTGGGCTCTTTACTATTTCGCTATTATTTTGAGTTTGAATAATTGACCTAGCGAGAACTGTTTTACCTGCTCCTAATTCCCCATTAATTGATAAGATAAAAGGAGGGGCTAAATTCATAGAAATCCTATTAGCTATTTCATTAGTTTTTTTCTCAGAGTCACAGATAATGTCCATATTTTATTTTAACTTATCAGTTAAAAAGAATATAGTTTGCATAGTATTCTTGCTGGTATAAAATAAATGAATCTAAATGAGGTTTGGGAGAAAATTATGAATCCATTGAAATCAATACCAATGACAGTGGCGCTTGGCTTTATCCTGTCCTTGGTAATAATATTAATATTATCTGGAGAAAACTCAGGGCTTAATCTATGGTCACTTTCTACATGGTTGCATGTATTTTTTGGCATAATTTGGATTGGTCTTTTATATTATTTCAATTTTGTACAGGTCCCAGGGGTTGCAACAGCTGTTGCAGATAAAGATGGTCCTGGTCCAGCAGCTATTAATAAATATATTGCACCTAAAGCACTATTTTATTTTAGATGGGGCGCTCTACTAACATGGTTAACTGGTGCTAGCACATTAGAGCTTGCAGATGGAATGTCAGTGCATAGTGCTTTTGCTCTTCAGGCAGGCAATGAAATAATAGGTATTGGTGCTTGGCTTGGAACAATAATGTTATTAAATGTCTGGGGGCTGATATGGCCTAACCAAAAGAAAATTCTTGGGATCAAAAAGGCAACTGAAAGTGAAATTGCGAAAGCAAAAATAGTTGCTCTAATGGCATCTAGAACTAATACACTATTATCTATACCAATGTTAATGTGTATGGTTGGGGCCGGACATGGCCTTCCTATGTAGAATATTTTTTAATTTCGGTATAAAATAACACTAATTACGGCAGCAATAGCTGCCGTTTTTGGTTAATAAAATATGAACTATTTAATGAAAAATTATGCACCACTGCCTATTTCATTTGTTAAAGGCAAAGGATGTTATCTCTATAGTAATTCTGGCAAAAAATATCTTGATGCATTAGCTGGAATTGGTGTCTGCTGCCTTGGATATTCTAATAGAAATATTTCAAAAGTAATAGAGAAACAGTCAAAAAAAATACTTCATACGTCAAATATATTTGAAATTGAAAACCAAAAAAATCTTGCTAAAAATTTATGCGGCATAACTAAGATGAAATCAGTTTTCTTTTGCAACTCTGGATCCGAAGCAAATGAAGCAGCACTAAAACTTTCGAGACTTCACGGTAAGAATCTTGGATATAAAAGCCCAAAAGTTATTATTTTTAATAGATCATGGCATGGAAGAACGCTTGCTACACTTGCAGCAACTGACAATACAAAAGCAAAGCAAGGTTTTAGCCCCTTGCCAGGTGGCTATATTAAGTGTCAATTTAACAATATAAAATCTGTTAAAAATGCAATAAAAAAGAATACTGTCTCTGCATTAATTATTGAACCAATTCAAGGTGAAGGCGGTATTCATGTTGCTTCAAAAAACTTTTTAAAAGACATTAGGATGATAACCAAGAAAAATAATATTTTAATGATAGTAGACGAAGTACAAACAGGAGTTGCGAGAACTGGAAAATGGTTAGCAACCCAGCATGCAAGTATAACTCCTGACATTGTAACATTAGCTAAAGGCTTAGGGAACGGTGTTCCTATTGGAGCATGTCTTGGGAATACAGTTGTTACTGATCTCTTTTCACCAGGTTCACATGGGAGTACATTTGGTGGTAATCCATTTGTTTGCGCTGTAGCAAATGAGGTTATAAATATAATTAAGAAAAAAGATTTATTAAAAAATGCTAATCAGATGGGATCATATCTTATCTCATCTTTAAAAAAAGAGTTAAAACATAGTAAGCTAGTCAAGGAAATTAGAGGTAAGGGTCTAATGGTTGGTATAGAGATTAAAATTAAGGGCAAAGATATAGTTAAAGACTGCCTTAAAGAAGGCGTAATAATAAACTTAACATCTAAAAATGTTATAAGGATTCTACCGCCATTAATAATTAATAAAAATGAAATTAAATATATAGTAAAAACAATTAAAGGTGTATTGCAGAGTTATGAATAATAGTATTAAAAACTTCACAAGCTTAATGGATTTGCCAAAACAGGATCTACATTTCTTAATTAAAAGAGCAAAAGAACTCAAAGATATGTATAAGAAAGGTATCCCATATACGCCTCTTGAAAATAAAAATCTGGCACTTATATTTGATAAATCTTCAACACGTACAAGAGTATCTTTTGAGGCTGGAATGGCACATTTTGGAGGGAATACTCTATTTTTATCTCCAAGAGATACCCAGCTAGGCAGAGGTGAACCTATAGAAGATGCTGCAAGAGTAATTTCCAGCATGGTGGATATTATTGTTATAAGAACGCATGAGCACAATGACTTAGTAAAGTTCTGCGAGTATTCTTCCGTTCCAGTCATAAACGGGTTAACTAATCACTTGCACCCATGTCAATTATTAGCAGATATGTTAACTTTCTACGAGCTAAAAGGTGATATAAAAGGAAAGAAAGTAACGTGGATTGGAGATACTAATAATATGTGCAATTCATATATTAATGCATCAAAACAATTTGATTTTGAACTATCTATAGCGTGTCCTAAAAATCTAGAGCCTTCTTTATATAATAATGAAAAAAATATTTATATTACAGATAATCCAATAGATGCTGCAAAAGATTCTGATTTAGTTGTAACAGATGTATGGGTTAGTATGGGCCAAGAAAATGAAAAAGAAAATCAAATAAAAGTATTCAAGGAATTACAAGTAAATGATGAGGTTATGAAATCAGCTAATAGTGATGCAATTTTTATGCATTGCATGCCTGCTCACAGAGAAGAAGAGGTCACTACAGAAGTTCTAGAAGGACCTCAAAGTGTAATATGGGAGGAAGCAGAGAATAGATTACATGCACAAAAAGCACTTATTGAATATTTAATTGTTAAAGATAAATAAAGAAATTAATTGTTGAGATCAACCTTAAGAATATCTTCTGGTTTTGTGTGTCTAATATCTTTGCCTTTAATCAAGTAGACTGTATGTTGAGCAATATTTTTTGCATGATCTCCGATACGCTCAATACCTCTTGCACAATTTGCTATGTCTAATATAGTTTTAATATGTCTATGATCTTGCATCATATACGTAATTAATTGTCTCATACATGCTTCGTATTCTTCGTCAAGCTTAGAGTCTTCTTCTACTACCTCTAAAGATTGATCCACAGATTTTCTTGCGTAAGCATCAATGGATTTTCTTAGAAGTGCTGCGCTTCTAGTACCTAAGTTCTCTATGGATTTTAAGAAATTTTTATGTATATTTGGATAATCTAAATCTAAACTATTTCTTGCAATTTTTTCTGATTCGTCACCTACCCTTTCTAAATCAGTCACAACTTGCATCACTACAATAATTGTTCGTAAATCAGTAGCAACAGGTCCTGTAGCAAGCATTGCATTGCATTTCTCATCAATCTCTATCTCCATTGCATTTACTTTGTAGTCGCTAATAGATATTTCTTTTGAAACTGCTGTATCACCGTTTATCAAAGCTTTAATAGCAGATGTAAAACTAGCTTCAACTAAGCCGGCCATTTCCAATGTCTTGCTTTGTATTAACTCAATTTGATCACCATAAGATGTTAATATGTGATCTGGCAGATTCTTTCCCTTGTTATCTGGCATAAATACCTCTCAAATATTCATAAAACTGCAACAATTCTAAGTTCTAATTCTACTATATTGAAGGGAGTACATCAAACTTGGCCAATAATAGAAAAAATAAATAATGACCTACATTAATTTAGTAATTTTAGTTTTGCTACTTTCTACTTGCACATATTATATGGGATTAAAAAAGTCTCTAGTCTTTGCTAATGATAAAAGAAAAACTTCTCATTCACTACCCGCTCATCATGCTACCTTATGTTTAATGTGGGCTATAATTCCTTCAATACTAATTATACTTATCTGGTCCTCAGTAGAAGAAAAAATTATTTTAAGTTCAATTATTTCAAATATACCAGAACTTAGTAATCTAAGAAGCTCCTATGATTTATTAACTAGCGATATCATAAACTCATCCTTAAATAGTGAAATATATAAGTCTGCAAATCCAGTGGTACAAGAAGCTTCTAATAAATTTTTAAGTATGCAAGAATCTAGTAGAAAACTTCTTTACATTATAATAATTTCTGTAATAGGTATTGGAACTGGAATAAACTATAAAAGAATATCTCCAACTCTTAAAGCTCGTACAAAAGTTGAAACAATAACAAAATATTTATTATTAGCTTCATCAACAATTGCTATTTTAGTTACAATTGGAATTATTCTTTCAGTAATATTTGAGGCAAATAGATTTTTTACAACAGTTCCTATAACTGAGTTTCTATTTGGAACTCATTGGAGTCCTCAAATACCTATAAGAGAGGATCAAGTTGGATCGTCGGGAGCATTTGGAACTGTCCCGCTTTTTGCCGGAACATTCTTAATTGCTCTTATAGCTATGGTAATTGCTGGTCCGATTGGCCTCATGTCAGCTATATATTTATCAGAATATGCTAGTAAAAATATTAGAGATATAGTTAAACCCTTGCTAGAAATTCTTGCTGGAATTCCAACGGTTGTTTATGGTTTTTTTGCTGCTTTAATAGTTGCTCCTTTATTGAGAGATTTTGGAAATAATTTTGGCATTGATATAGCGTCAGAAAGTGCCCTAGCAGCTGGTCTTGTTATGGGAATAATGATAATACCTTTTGTTTCTTCTATTTCAGATGATGTAATTACTGCAGTTCCACAGAATTTAAAAGATGGCTCATTAGGTTGTGGGGCAACAAGATCCGAAACTATTAAAAGGGTTGTTCTTCCTGCTGCATTACCGGGGATAATAGGAGGATTATTACTTGCAATTTCGAGGGCTATTGGAGAGACCATGATAGTTGTTATGGCTGCTGGGATGAGTGCAAATTTAACTGCTAACCCTTTTGAGGCAGTAACAACGGTAACTGTGCAGATAGTTGTATTACTTATAGGTGACCAAGAATTTGATAGCCCAAAAACTTTAGCTGCGTTTGCTTTAGGGCTAGTCCTTTTTGTTGTTACTTTGATTTTAAATTATATAGCCCTTCATATTGTTAAGAAATATAGAGAGCAATACGAATAAATATGGATAAGAATCTTAAAAAAAGGTCGGTTGCAGAGAAGAAATTTAGATTCTATGGTTTGCTATCTGTGTTAATTGCCCTATCCCTACTTGCTATACTATTTATTAGTATTATCCATGAAGGAACAACTGCTTTTATAGAAACAAAGATAAAAATAAATGCTGACTTTGATGAAAAAATTATCTTAAATTCTGGTAGAAAAAATATTGAAACTATTCAGAAAGCTGACTTTAATAAGATTACTAAAAAATCACTTTCTAATATGTTCCCATCTGTGTCAGGAAGGTCTAATACTAAGGATTTATATAGTTTAGTTAGTTCTTCTACTCCTTTTCAGTTAAAAAAAATGGTTTTAAAAGACCCTAATTTAATTGGTAAAAAAATTGATGTCTGGGTCCTAGCAGATGATGATATTGATATGATTGTTAAAGGGAATAGTAAACGAGATATACCAGAGGAAAATAGGAGGGTTAAAAACTTCAAGTTAAGTCTTTTAGAGAAGCTAGAAAAAGATAAAAGAGTTGATACTTTCTTTAATAATACTTTATTTACTAAAGGTGATTCTAGAGATCCAGAACAAGCGGGTATCTTGGGTGCCCTACTAGGCTCTTTCTTTGCTCTTATTATTACTTTAGCCTTAGCCTTTCCTCTAGGTATAACAACCGCAATATATCTCGAGAAGTTTGCAGCAAAAAGTAACCGCTTTATTGAATTTATAGAAGTAAATATTAATAACTTAGCAGCTGTTCCTTCTATAATTTTTGGTTTACTTGGTTTGTCTATATTTCTAAATTTTTTTGGAATGCCAAGATCAATCCCAGTAGTTGGGGGTCTTGTGCTTGCAGTAATGACATTGCCTACAATTATTATTGCTAGTAGGGTAGCAATTAAGTCTGTACCTCCCTCAATTGAAGAAGCAGCTCTAGGACTTGGCGCTTCAAAAACTCAAGCTGTTCTTCATCATGTGGTACCAAATGCAATGCCAGGCATGCTAACAGGCACTATCATTGGTATGGCTAGAGCATTAGGAGAGAGTGCACCGTTACTGATGATTGGTATGGTTGCATTCATTGTTGATATACCAGAGGGATTTACAGATCCAGCAACCGCACTTCCAATACAAATATATCTTTGGTCAGATACCCCAGAAAGAGGTTTTGTTGAGAAAACAGCAGCCGGGATAATTGTATTACTTGTATTTCTCATGATAATGAATGCATTAGCAATATATTTTAGAAAAAAACTTGAAAAAAAGAACTAGATAAAAGGGGTAATTAAGATGATAGAAAAAAATCCAATGAAGGAGTTTCTAGAAAAAGAGGAAAAAGACTTAGAAAGTAAAAAAATAGAAACTGTAGGTGAGGTTTATGTAAGTGATCCAAAAATGTGTTGTAGGAACGTAACCGTAGCTTATGTTGATAAAGTGGCTATTAATGATGTAAGTATAGACGTTGGAAATAAAGAAGTATTAGCCATGATTGGCCCTTCAGGATGTGGGAAATCTACATTTCTTCGTTGTTTAAATAGAATGAACGATACTATTGATACATGCAAGGTAGAAGGTTCTATTACATTAGATGGAGAGGACATATTAGACAAAAGTGTTGACGTCGTACCTTTAAGAGCAAAAGTTGGTATGGTCTTTCAAAAACCTAATCCCTTTCCTAAGTCAATTTACGATAATGTTGCATATGGGCCAAAACTTCATGGCCTTGCTAAAAACAAAGATGAGTTAGATGAAATTGTAATTAATAGCTTACAAAAAGCTGGGTTATACGACGAAGTAAAAAATAGATTAAATTCATCCGGCACTGGTTTATCTGGCGGGCAACAACAAAGATTATGTATTGCTAGGACAATTGCCGTTAACCCTGAAGTCATTTTAATGGATGAACCATGTTCTGCACTAGATCCCATAGCAACTGCGAAAGTTGAAGCATTAATTAATGAACTAAAAGAAAATTTTTCTATTGTTTTAGTAACACATGCAATGCAGCAAGCGGCTAGAGTCTCTCAGCGGACTGCCTATTTCCATCTTGGCGACTTAGTTGAAGTTGGGGAAACTGAAAAAATTTTTACAGCACCATCACATAGACTTACGGAATCATATATTACTGGAAGATTTGGATAGCAAATCCTTATCTGATGTATCTTTGTTTCTTAAGCTTGCAGATCTTTCTTGTAATCTAGGTATTACACATTTAAAAATACTGCCTTCTCCGACTTTACTATCAATGAACAATTCACCATCGTGACGTCTCAAAATTGACTTTACAATAGACAAGCCAAGGCCAGTTCCTCCTTCCTTCCTAGATCTGCCCTGATCAACTCTGTAAAAACGTTCTGTAATCCTATTTATATGTTCTGGAGCTATTCCGATTCCATAGTCTCTGACAGAAAAAAATATTTTATCCTTGTCTAAATTTCCATAGTCTATTTCGATTTTAGTATCATTCTTTGAGTAATAGATTGCATTTATGATAAGGTTATGAAAAGCACTAAATATTTCATCATAAACTGTTCTAATGTGAATACTTTTATCATTTTTGATTTCTAGTGTTTGTTTTTTACTAGCTAACAAAGGCTTTACATGTTGTTTAAGTTCATTGCATATTAATGATAAATCACAATCTTCATACAAATTAGACGATAATGATGAAGACTGAAGATTTACAAGCACTAAAAGGTCTTTAATAATAGAGTCCATTCTATTAGTCTGAGAAATCATTTCTTTTAAAATTTTTTTATCGATAGCAATATCTTTATCATTATTTAAAGATTCCATATATCCCGAAAGCACGGTAAGCGGGGTCTTAAGCTCATGTGAGACATTAGCAACAAAATCTTTCCTAACTTTATCAATCTTATCAAAAGCTGAGATATCTCTAAATGTGATTAATGTATTTTTTCTTGCATATGGGACAAGAAAAACTAAAAACTTTATATTAGGGTTAGTTTCTGGAGAAAAATGTATAGTTTCAGAAATTTTATTCTTTTGAATATAATCAACAAAATTTGGGTCTCTTAGTATATTTGTTATCGGCTTCCCTAAATCAAATTTATCGCTCAAATTTAATAATTTGCCTGCCTCGCTATTGAACCATTCTATGTTTGTATTTTTATCAATAACTACAGTTGCATCTGGCATTGATAAACTAAGCTCTCTAAATTTATTTTCTAGTTTGTTAAAATCTGAACGTATACTCTCTAGTTTTTCTTGACTAGACTCTAATAATGAACAATATTTTCTAAATTTATTGGGATAAATAGCTTTCTTCTTATTGAGAAAATTATTTGTCCATGTTACTAACGAATATTCTCGATAAAAGAAGACAAGAATGTAGGCTGAACATGTTATTGCAAATGCTAGCAAATTATCATTTATTAAAATACCACCAATAACAGTTGAAATAGAAATTATTACAATTGTCTGAAGTATTTCTTTGAATAAACTTATCTTACTTCCTTTATTTATCCATACGTGATGACTTCTTTTTGCCATATATATAATTTTATCATATTTAAAAAAATATTTTAATCACCTATGGAGAATATATATCCAGCGCCTCTAACTGTCTTTATATAGTTTGCGTTATTTATATTAATTGATTTTCTCAATCTCAGTATATGGACATCTACAGTTCTCTCTTCGACAAAATTGTTTTGTCCCCAAATATAGTCAAGTAATTGTGTTCGAGAGTATATTCTATTTTGATGTGTAAGAAAAAAATGAAGTAATTTGTATTCTTTTGGCCCCAGGTTTACTAAATTTCCATTTACGGTAACTTTATGATTTGAGGGGTCTAGAGATATTTTTCCAGCCTCTATTACAGTGTCTTGGGTTTGTGGGCTTGCCCTTCTCATTAATGATTTAATTCTTGCAATTAATTCCTTTGGCGAAAAAGGTTTTGTTATGTAGTCATCTATTCCAGACTCAAGACCATATACTTTATCTGTCTCTTCTGATTTTGCAGTTAGCATAATTATAGGGATATCCTTTGTCTTAATATCTCTTCTTAGTCTTCTTGCAATCTCAATTCCACTTTGTTCAGGTAACATCCAGTCAAGTAATATAAGGTCAGGATTATTGTCTGCTATTTGATTAAAAGCTTCTTTTGAGTTCTCGGCGTGATACGGCGCAAAACCTGCCTTTGAAAGGGTATATGCAATCATTTCCCTAACTGAACTTTCGTCCTCAACAATTAAGATTCTAACTTCTGCCATTAATGATAGCCTTTTTACTGTATCTGATTTATATTATTGAGATTATATTACAAGAATACTACAAACGAGGGACTTAAATTGGAAAATATTATTGAATTGCTGAAAACACTAAACGGGATAGCTTGGGGGCCATATATGTTGGCACTTATAGCAGGAACAGGGCTATATTTAATGCTTGGATTAAAGCTCTTTCCAATTATAAAACTACCTTTTGGTTTTAGGCAGTTATCAAAAAAGTCTTCTTCAAAGGACAAAGGTGATATTGAGCCCAGAAGTGCGTTGGCAACAGCGTTATCTGCAACAGTTGGTACTGGTAATATAGCTGGTGTTGCCTCAGCAATAGCAATTGGTGGTCCTGGCGCTATCTTCTGGATGTGGGTTATGGGGATTGTAGGAATGGCAACGAAATATGCTGAAGCTGTTCTTGCAGTTAAATATAGAGAGAACGATAAGTTAGGTAATTACGTCGGCGGTCCAATGTACTACATAAGAAACGGTCTAGGAGAGAATTGGAAGTGGTTAGCATTTATATTTGCTTTTTTTGGAATGATTGCAGCTTTTGGAATAGGTAATATGATCCAGTCAAATAGTGTTGCAGCACAGATACAGAATGTAGCTGGCATAGATCCTTTATTTTCAGGTCTGGCTATTGCTGTAATTGCAGGTCTAGTAATTATAGGAGGAATTAAGAGAATCTCTAAAGTAGCAATTAAATTAGTCCCATTTATGGCTCTTATTTATATTATTGCTGCTTTATATATTATATTTTCAAACTTTGGTGAAATACCTGCAGCTATCTCGCTAATTGTAAATAGTGCGTTTAATGGTACTGAAGGTGTAGAAGCATTTGGTGGGGCAACTGTATGGGCCGCAATTCAATATGGTGTTGCTCGAGGTGTTTTTTCAAATGAAGCTGGCCTTGGTAGTGCTCCAATAGCACATGCTGCAGCAAAAACAAATAGTCCGGTGGCTCAAGGTACAATAGGTATGCTAGGTACATTTATAGACACAATAGTTTTATGTACGATGACAGCGTTAGTAATTGTTATTAGTGGGGCATGGCTTGATGGGTCAACAAGCTCTGTGTTATCTTCCAATGCTTTTGCAATAGGCTTGCCTAGTTTTGGTGAACTAATAATAACACTTTCACTTATTCTCTTTGCATTTACAACTATACTAGGATGGAGTTACTACGGGGAAAGATGTTCTAGCTATATATTTGGAGAACAAGCAATAAAAATTTACAGGGTATTGTGGATAATTTTTATTGTACTTGGAGCATATACCCTGAATTTGACAAAAGATATAATGTCAAACATTAATGTATTATGGCTAGTAGCTGATACAATGAATGCACTTATGGCTTTACCAAACCTAATAGCTCTTCTCTTATTGAGCCCTATTGTATTTAAAGTAACAAGAGATTATTTTAAAAAATAAAAGTTTTTAATTTTTTACATGAAATTAAATGAAATAATCTCTAATGATGTAAAAAGTGCAATAAATGAAGATCAAGCTTTTGATGATATAACTACTAATCTTCTAAAGAATAGTGAATTGACTGCTGATGCGTCAGTTATATGTAATGAAGATGCAATTCTTTCAGGGAAAGACTGGTTTGAAGAAGTTTTTATACAAGTCTCAGGAAAGTATAAAAATAATAATTACTCGATTAACTGGGATAAAAGTGATGGGGATCCTATAAAAAGAAATTCAATAATATGTCAAATTAGATGTCCAATAAAAATTATCTTGTCAGCGGAAAGAATTGCACTAAATTTTATACAATTAATGAGTGGTATATCAACTAAAGTAAATAATTACTGTACTTTAATAAATGGCACAAATGTAAAAATTTTAGATACAAGAAAAACAATTCCCAATTTAAGACACGCCCAAAAATATGCTGTCAAGTCTGGAGGTGGCTTTAATCACCGCTTTAGTCTTAGTGATCAAATTTTATTAAAGGAAAATCATCTTATAGCATCAGGCGAAAGTCTTGATCATTTTCTTGCAGCTCATAAAAATATAATGGCTAATATCTCAATTGAAGCGGAAAGTTTAGACCAAGTAGATACAATCGCTAAGTATTCTCCAAAAAATATACTTCTAGATAACTTTTCTGTTGATGACGTAAGACTAGCATCTAAAATTATTAATAAGTCTAGTACAATTGAGGTATCAGGTGGTATAAATAGAAATAATATCTTAGATTATGCTAATTCAGGAATAGATTATATTTCTATAGGTGATTTAACTAAGAACATTAGTGCTATTGATTTCTCTTTGCGTATAATTTAGAAAATTGACATAATTATTTTTTTAATTAGAATTAATTATTGCTGGATCATACATTTTACATGTATTTACGTAGGCAACATTTTAATATTGATTAGAGGCAGTGTTGATGCGTAATTTTATTTTTTGTGTTTTTAGTTTTATTTTATTATCCTCAAATAACATTTTTGCAGGTGATTTACCTCCAATATACATTTCTAAAAGTAACCGACTCCATCTTGACTCATATAGTAATAATGTTGAAATACTGAGGGCTGAAGACTTTGGTAGCTCAAATTTTTTTATTGCTGATATCCTAAAAAGAGGTTCAAGTATTTCTTTTAATCAATCTGGTGGGCCTGGGATGACTAATCAATTAAGACTGCGTGGTAATGAAGCAAATCATACGCTTGTATTAATCGATGGAATTGAAGCAAATGATGCTGCATCTGGTTCTGAATATGATTTTGCGCATTTATTAAGTCAGAATATTGATTCTATAGAAATAATAAAAGGTGGTCAAAGTGTTATCCATGGTTCTGATGCAATAGGTGGTGTTATAAACATAAAGACAAAAATGGGGAATAATTTTAACTTTACTTCAGGAAGTAATAATTCATTGCTAAATAATGGATCTCTGTTTTTTTCAGGAAAAAAATTTCAGTATGGTGCAAACCTTACGTCTTATAATACTAGTGGAATTGACACGTCAGGAACTGGTGGGGATCAGAATAGATACGAAAACAATACTGCAAATATTTTTTTAAAAAGCATTAATCACAATTTTCTAATTAGATACTCGAATATATATAGACAAAATGATAGAGATAGTAGTGGCAACTTAGCAGATAGTACGCTAGCTAATAGTAAAGTTAAAAGACTGTACTCAAAATATAGTTATTCAAAGAAAATAAAAAAATTATCTATAGAGCAAAATATAAATTATATAAAATCAGAAAACAAAGACTTTGGAGTTTTAGGATTATGGGATACGACAACAAAAGCAGAAAAAACTAAACTAGTAACTTCGGTTACACTCGATTTTAATGAAGTATTTGAGTTCCCTTATGCACCAATAGGATCACTAGCTTTTGAATATGAAAAAATAAAT
>JAYZIH010000101.1:0-3288 GCA_036165695.1 Pseudomonadota bacterium
AAATATAACAGTAACAGAAAATAATGAAATAAAAGTTCATGATAAAAAAATCAAAAAGTATAAGAATATAAGATTTGCAGGTGAAGATATTAAAAAAGGCAAGATTTTGATAAAGAAGGGAGTTGAAATTGACTCGGCAATAATGGGGGTTATTTCATCAATTGGTTTAAAAAAAATTAAAATTTTTAGAAAGCCTATAGTATCTTTTTTCACTACTGGCGATGAGATAATATCAAAGGGCAAAATTAAAAAAGGCCAAGTTTTTGATAGTAATAGATTTTCATTAATTGGATTACTTGATAAACACCATATTGAATACATTGACCTTGGTCATTCAAATGATAATAAAGAGTCAATAAGAAGAAAATTTAAGAGAGGTATAAAAAATTCTGACATTATAGTTTCATGTGGCGGAGTTTCTGTTGGAGATGCAGACTATATAAAAGATGTAGCAAATGAAATAGGTAAAATAAATTTTTGGAAAGTTGCTATGAAACCGGGAAGACCACTTACATTTGGAAAAATAAATAAAAAGATATTTTTTGGCCTACCAGGAAATCCTGTTTCTGTAATGGTCACTTTTTTAATATTTGTGCTTCCTGCTATATATAAGTATTCTAATAAAAATTATCATTTTAATTTATCTGAAGCTAAGTTAGAAAATAATATTAGAAAAAATAAAGGAAGAACGGAGTTTCAAAGAGGATTTTACAGTAAAATAGGAAAAAATTTTAAAGTTAAATCTACTGGAGAACAAGGCTCCGGTATCTTAACTTCTATGATGAATGCAAACTGTTTTATATATCTGCCTAGTGAAAAAGGTAACGTAAAGAAAGGTAGCAATGTTAAAATACTACTGTTTGATAATTTATTATAAATTAGGTATTACCCTCTACCCACTTTTCAATTGAACCATCTAATATTTCTTTTGTCCAAAATGGTGCTTTATGTTTAAGATCCTCAATAACGTAGCTTGTTGCTTCTATTGCATTACGTCTATTAACTGCCCATGACGATATAATTACAATGATATCACCGGGCATAACTTCACCAATTCTATGAGCAATCAACAAATCTTCAAGATGAAATTTTTTAATAGAATATTCTCTTAATTTTTTTAAATAAGCTTCAGTCATTGCCTCATATGACAATAAATTCATAGATATAACTTTTTCTTTGTGAGAATTTGTTGATTTCATTTTTCCTACAAAAATACTATTTGCACCAGATAGGGATTCTGAAATATTATCTTTTTCAAAATTTAGAACTATCTCATTAAATTGTATTCGTTTATCAGATACCAATACCATAATCAAAAATATATCTCAGAATTTGTAAAATTTAATAATACATAATAATATAAAGATATGGAAAATAGTATAAAACTTAACATTGCTGTTCTAACAGTGTCAGACACAAGAAAAAAGACTACTGATAAATCAGGCAAGATACTTAATAAGCTAATAAAAGAGAGAAAGCATAAGGTTATTAAATACTCAATATGTAAAGACGATATATACGACATAAGGAGTATTGTCTCGGAATGGATTGCAGATAATAAGATACAAGTTGTGATTACGACTGGAGGAACTGGAGTTAGTGGAAGAGATGGAACTCCTGAAGCTGTTGATCCTTTATTTGATAAAAAAATTGAAGGGTTTGGTGAAATATTTAGATATATATCATATAAAAAAATAAAAACATCTTCTATACAGAGTCGTTCTCTAGCTGGAGTTGCAAATGGTACATATATTTTTTGCTTACCAGGGTCACCAAGCGCTTGTAAGGACGCTTGGGAGAACATTATAGTTCATCAGCTAAACTCAAATAATAAGCCATGTAATTTAGTAGAGCTAATACCTTCATTAAAGAAAAAGTAAATTACTATCCACCAATATATGACATTTCAACTTTTCTTAATATTTTAATTTTATCCAAATTATTTAACCTATCAAGAGAATATTGGTCGTTTCTATTTTGCCATACTTGCGCAATAAATTTACTTAGTTCATCATTGTTCTGATATTTTCTTAAGATCTCTTTTACATCATGCCCATTATTAGAAAATAGACATGTATACAACTTGCCCTCAGCTGTAAGTCTTAGCCTAGAACAATTTTGACAAAAAGGATTAGAAATTGAGCTTATAATGCCAAACTCACCTCCATCATAACTCCACCTATTAGCAACTTCACTAAGATAGTTTTTCTCTAGATCCTTAATAAAAAATTTTTTCTTAATTAGCTTTAAAATATCTTTTTTGGTAATCACATCGTCCATAGACCAATTATTAGTATTCCCAACATCCATATACTCTATAAATCTAACTATTATATTTTTATTATAAAAATGCTGTAAAATTGGCACAATATCTTTGTCATTAAAATCTTTAATCACTACCATATTAACTTTAATGTTTTTAAACCCTGCTTTATTAGCATTATCTATTCCTTCTAAAACATCAGATACTTTATATTTACTATTACTTAGCTGTTGAAACTTATCATTATCTAAGGAATCAAGACTTACCGTAATTCTATCTAACCCAGATTTGTATAGATCAGTTGCCATTTTATCTGACAATAAAACTCCATTAGTAGTAACACCTATATCAAAATTATTATTTATTTCCTTAAGTAATCTTATTAGATTTGCTATATTTCTTCTTATAAGTGGCTCTCCCCCTGTAATTCTTATTTTTTTTATATGAAAATTATTTAGAACTTTAACCACTCTTAGAATTTCTTCAAATGACAATATATTATCCTTTTTTAAAAAACTATAACTAGAATTATATATTTCTTTAGGCATACAGTATGAGCAGCGAAAATTGCATCTGTCAGTTACAGAAATTCGCAAATCCTCTATAGGTCTACTTTTTTTATCCTTTACTATCATCTTTTTATATGGAGCTAGGCGGTCTCGAACCGCCGGCCTTTTGCATGCCATGCAAATGCTCTGCCAACTGAGCTATAGCCCCGTAATTTTATATTACAATATTAATAGCTTTTTATGTATAAAAATATTAACATCATTAGTTGCTAAAAATCACTATAAAATTATGAAACATATAAAAAAATCTATATTCTTTATATTTCTTTTGTATATTTTTAGTCCTGTTCTACATGCTAAGGATGGTGTTTGGTCAGGTGTATTTGATATTAATGGTCATGGCACATATGACTTTTTTGCCTTAATCAATGGTACTGATATAACTGCGTATACTCAGAAAGCTAAAGTCGTGTATAAAGGAGACATTGATTATTCGAATGGTTTTCTTACAACTTT
>JAYZIH010000102.1:0-8719 GCA_036165695.1 Pseudomonadota bacterium
TTAATAGTAATTTCATTATAGTCTAATAATTTAGATATATCTTTTGTGCCAATATAGTCACCTTTAACTGGAACAGCAGTTTTATATTTTGTTATTCTAACAATAACTTTAACAGATTTTGCCTCAGAAAGAGTATATTTATCTATCATATTCATTGTATTATTAAGTGTAACAAGGAAATCTTTTGCGTCTTTATTTAAATTAATTAAATTAATCGCTAGAGGTACCTTCATTCCATTTAAATTTCTAGCATATACGAAAACAATTTCATTCCCTGAGAGTTTTTTATATATCTTGGGATTAATCGTAATTTTTACATCAATTACAGGAGATTTATCTTCAAAAATCGTTGAGATACTATGCCTTATGTATTCAGTAGAAAATATGTATACAGTTGTAGCTACTAATGGAATAAATATTATTAAAAAAAGTATTAACCTGTCTGGTTTTCTTCTTTTTATATTATTTTTTTTATTATCTTTTTTTTTCTCTTCTTTTTTCTTTGCAGTTTTTCTACTACCTCTTACCTTGTAGATAGATGCCAGTATAGCTAATACTAAAACTATAAATGGTCCGTACCAAAGAAACCATGTATGTTTATTTAGCGGAGGCTCATACAAGACGTAATCACTATACCTTTCTGTCATATATTTGTGAATCTCATCCCTAGACTTTCCATCGTATAACATTTCTTTGACTTTATTTCTTAAATCCTTTGCAAGGCTTGAGTCAGACTCTGCGAGCGACTGGTTTTGGCACACAAGACATCTAAGCTCTTTTATAATTTGATTATATAAATTACTGTCGTAGGACCATGCAGGACATATAAAAATAAATAAAAATAAAAATAATATAGTTCTATTCAAATTCATTGTTAATAATTGGAAGTAATTTATTATTTATGAATTCCTGGTTTATAGCACCAATATGTTTATATAATATAGTCCCCTTATGATCTAATATAAAAGTCTCTGGTGCTCCATATACGCCAAATTCTATTCCTATCATACCATCAAAATCAAAAATTATTTTTTCATAGGGATTACCATATAAACTTAACCATGTAGTCGCATCCTTAAAGTTATCCTTATAATTTAAGCCATATATAGGAATACTTAGTTTTTCACTAAGGTTCATTAGGTGATCATGTTCGTCATAGCAAGCAGGACACCAACTTGCCCAAACATTAAGTAAACTATATTGACCGAGCAAATCATTATTAGTAATTGGTTCATTAGATATTAAGTCCTTTGAAGAAAAGGTAGGTATATTTTTCCCAATCAAAGGAGATGGCACAATAGTAGGATCTTTTCCTAAACCTATTAATAAAAAAATTAATATTAATGGAAATATAATTACAGGAATTATTGCTAATTTATATTTCATTTTTTTAACGTCTTCCTTTTATCAAAAAATACAAAAAAAGTACTGAATAACATAAACAAAACTCCCAGCCAAATAAATTGTATTAGTGGTTTATAATAAATTCTAACAGACCACTGCTCGCTTGAAACTTCTTCTCCTAAAGCTATATATATATCACGAGCTAATGAAGAACTAATTGCTGCCTCAGTCATAACATTTTTTTGGACATTATAAATCCTTTTCTCTGGAAGATACGTCAATTGATATACATCATTTTTATATGAGTAAAACACACCAACCTTTGAAGAATAATTTTGCTCTTTTTCTTTTTTAATTCCATTAAATATGATTTCTACATTACTAATCATTGTAGAATCGCCAGGCTTCATCAGTATTTCCTTCTCAAGAGAAAAATAATTGCTTATAGTTATACCAATTACAAGTACTCCTATTCCTATATGTGCAAATGAGTTTGATACAATAGAAAAATTAATATTTATTAATCTTTTGTATAAGCTCTTAATTTTAGAATGTATCTTTATATTCTCGTAAATCTTAAATATAGAAGATAATATAGCAAAAATAGCAAAAGCTAATGATATAAGCACAATTAAGTATCTGATTTCATAAAATAACCATGTAACTATAAATGCCAATATTAAAGATAAAATAAACATAGACGTTAAAGGTTTAATTATCTTTTTTAAATTATTCTTCTTCCATGCCATAAATACTGCTGGCGACATTAATAAAATCATAGGCAGAAATAGGAATGTTGATATATAGTTAAAATAAGGTGGGCCAACAGATATCTTTCCTAAATCAAGAGTGCTTGCTATCAATGGATATAATGTTCCTAATAAAATTGCAAATGTTATTATGGTTAGTAAAATATTATTTATCAGTAAAACAAATTCTTTTGAGTTAAACGTAAAATCATTTGTGTCAGTTAATCTATTAGACTTTATCATGTAAAGAATTAATGAAAATCCAATTATTACAGAAAGGAAAGTTAATATATATATACCTCTTTCTGGATCATTTGCGAATGCATGGACTGAAACAAGGATTCCAGATCTAACTAAAAAGGTTCCAAGTAAGCTTAAAGAAAATGCAAGTATAGATAAGAATATTGACCAACTAAGAAAGATATTTCTTTTTTCTGAAATAATTAATGAATGAATAAGTGCAGTAAGTATTAACCATGGCATAAAAGAAGCGTTTTCAACTGGATCCCAAAACCACCAGCCTCCCCAGCCTAATTCATGATATGCCCACCAACTTCCTAAAGAAATCCCTGCAGTCAAAAAAAACCATGTTAAGGTAACCCACTTTCTTAACCATGATATCCACTTTGGCTTAACTTCTTCATTAAACAAAATAGCAACAGCAAAAGCAAATGGGATAGAAGTGCCTACGTATCCAAAATACAAAAGTGGTGGATGAATTATTAAACCAGGATCTTGAAGGAGAGGGTTTAAGTCATTTCCATTTTCAGGAGCTGGGAATATTGTATCAAAAGGATTTGATGTAAATATTATAAATGTTAGGAATGCTAATATTATAAAGTTCATAATTGACAACATATTTATTGATATTACTTTCGGAAGACTATCAGAGAAAAAAGCCACTAGCAGCGTCCAAAAAGATAAAATTAATACCCAAAGAAGCATTGACCCTTCGTGAGCACCCCAGGTAGCTGAAAATTTATATATATCAGGAAGAGTAATGTTTGAATTATTTGCTACATACAATATAGAAAAATTATCTGTTAGAAATGCGTAAGAAAGTAATATAAATGAGAATAAAATTATAAAAAAAGATGTTAGTGTAAAAAAACGAGACAGACCGAATATGTAACTATGACTATAATAATTCTTAAAAAAGAAAGATAGTGTAGTAACTGCAGAAAAAGCAGTTGCAAAACTTAAGAGTACATTCCCTACTTCACTTATAATCATCTTTATTGATACCAATCATTTCTTTATTCATCATATCAGCAACTTCTGGTGGCATATAATTCTCATCATGTTTAGCTAAAACTTCGCTTGCTTGAAGATTTTTTCTTTCATTTAGTACGCCAGAAACAACAACGCCTTGCCCTTCTCCAAATAAATCTGGAAGCAAACCTTTATAGTTTACTAAAACCTTATTCTTACTATCATTTATATAGAAAGAAATATTTAAATTATTTGGATCTTTATCTAGCGATCCTTTCATTACCATTCCTCCAAGCCTAATTGGTGTATTTAAAGGCGCCTCTCCGTTAATAACTTGTGTTGGTGTATAGAAATAAATCATATTTTTTGAAAGAGCATAAATAATTAAACCAGAAGCTAAAGAAACTGATAAAATAAAAATTATTAAAATTTTAATCCTTTTTTTACTTCTTTTGTTTAATATCATTTTTTTTCTTATCTAAAATTTTTTTTAACTTAATATGCGGAAGGATATATCCCATAAACAAAGCTATAATAGTAATAGTATAAGCAGAATACACAAAAACTGCATGTTTACCCATATCTAAAAACTCAATCATTTGCTTAACTCCTTTATCCAATTACTTTGAGAATCTCTTTCGATAATGCCGAGTTTAATTCTTTTTACTATTGTTAAAATAAAATACACTTGATACATTGCAAACATATAAAAAAGTGGCAATAACATTGTAATGTGGGCAGATGGCTTATCAAACTTTGTTACTGTTGGACCTTGATGCAATGTATTCCACCACTCGACAGAAAAATGAATTATAGGTATATTGATTAAACCTACTATTGATAAAATGGATGTTACTTTTACAGCTTGACGCTTATCTTGGATTGAGGCGTATAGAACCATTATCCCTATGTATAGAAAAAATAAAATTAGTTCCGAAGTTAGCCTTGCATCCCAAACCCAATATGTTCCCCAAGTAGGTTTTCCCCAAATCATTCCTGTAATTAGTGCTATAAAAGTAAATAGTGCGCCTAATGGGGCGCATTGAACGCTGATAATTTCCATTATTTTTACCTTCCATACTAAAACTATAAAGGCAGAAACAGCCATAACGACATATGTTTGTAATGACATCCAAGCTGCAGGAACATGCACAAACATTATCCTATAACTATGCCCTTGCAGGTAATCAATTGGTGCAATGAAAAGTGACCAATAAATCCCTGCTATAAAACCTATAAGAACAAGGATAGGTAAATAACTAAATAGCGTTATAAACGAATTGTAGAAAAACTTTAAGTTACCAAATCTTTTAATATTCATAATCAATTATTAATAGTTATTTTTAGCGTCAACGACATTAAATAAGGTAAAAAGGCTAGTGCCAAAACCAATAAGGCCACTAAAATATATAGTTGTGGGCTTATAATATGCATACTAGAAGCTATGCTAATGGAATCTGCTGCAAATACAAGCACAGGAATATAAAAAGGTAAAATAATAATTGGTAGTAAAATATTATTTCTTGGAAGACTTATGATAAGCAGTGATCCAAATAAACCTATTCCAATAAGAGTTGGAGTTCCAACAAATAAAGTAATGAGCAAAATCATTAAAACAAAAGCATCAAGAGAATACATTATTGAAATTATAGGTAAAAAAATTAACAGTGGGACAAATGTTACAACCCAGCATGAAATTATCTTTGAGAAAAACATACTAGACAAAGGTACTTTAGAGGTTAAATATAAATCCAAAATTCCACTATCTAGGTCATCGTAAAAAAAATTATGTGATGATAGCAGTGTTGTTAAGATTGATATTATCCAGATAATCCCTGGCATAATTTTCATAAGCAAATTAACGTCTGGGCCCAAGACTAAAGGAAAAATACTTACGATTAAGAAAAAAAATAATAAAGGCAATAGAATAGATGTCTTATTTCTATAAAATAATAAAAAATCTTTTTTTAAGGTATCTAAAATCATTTTGACAAATCAATATTTTTTGTAATTAAAAAGCTAAATTCATCTGGAAACTCTATATGAGACGCACAGACTATAATTCCACCGTACTCTGTATGTGACAACATCCTTTTTAGTATAATTTTTTTTGATGCAGTATCTAGAGAATTAAGTGGTTCATCAAGAAGCCAAATAGATTTATTATTTGACTCTATAGCATTATTTCTTGGCGCCCATAACCTTAAAAGTGATAATTTCTTTTTAGTTCCTTCTGATAAAGTTGAAACTTTTCTATTAGAATACTCAGAAAGTCCAAGTGCCGATAATATTTTTTTACTATCGAAGTCCTTAAATTTATCTTTACTTGTGTCCGAATCATAACAATCAATGTAAAATAAGAACTTTAAATTTTCAGCACATGTTAAATCATCATTTATACAGTTTTTATGACCAAGATATAGTATTCTATTTTTAAATTCGTCTTCTATTTCATCAGATTTCATTCGATTATCAAAGCGAATCTCTCCATTTTCTATTGGGCATAAATTACATAAACACCTCAGAAGTGTACTTTTCCCTGAACCATTATTACCTGTTACCAACATAAAATCGCCTGAATTAAGCGTGAATGATAAATTATCTAGAACTTTTTGTTTATTCCTATAACAAGTAATTGAATCAGCTGTTAAATACATATTCTGTTACGCAAACTTATATAGTCTCATGTTAAAAATTTGATACAATATTCTATCATAGATAAGGGAGTCTGTAGGATGGGTCAAAAAATATTAGTTTTAACATCTATAGCATCGATATTTGCAGGTATTCTATTTGCTATTGGATTTAATACTACATTGGAGGCGACAAATACTACAGAATTCTGTACATCTTGCCATTCTATGCAATGGAATAAAAAGGAATGGATGGAATCTGTGCATTTTAAAAATGCGTCAGGCGTAAGAGCTGAATGCAAAGATTGCCATGTTCCACATCCAATGGGTCCAAAACTTTATGCTAAATTTATGGCAGCAAAAGATATTTGGGGAGAAATTACTGGTTCAATTGATACAAAAGAAAAATTTGAAGAACATAGATGGGAAATGGCTAATAGGGTTTGGCAGAAGCAAATAGATTCAAACTCAAGAGAATGTAAGTCATGTCATATTTTTTCTGCATTTAGTAAAGAGGAGCAAGATAGAATAGCTTACAAGAAGCATAAAAAAGCAGAAAGAAAAGGAATTGCCTGTATAGAGTGTCATAAGGGTGTAGCACATAAACCCCCAACTAAGCCCGATAAAAAAGTTGATAAAAATACTGGAATTATGCTGTCGAACTATTAAAATGGGGTAATAATAATAATAGGGGGAGATCAATGGAGTCACGCACAGCCATTAAACAATTCTGTTTGTTCGTATTTTTATCTTTAGTCTTTCCTATAAATTTAATGGCAGATGGCCATGGGAAAAAGGAAGCATCAGTTGATATGTTAGTTGGTGCTTGTGTAGCATGTCATGGTAGTTCCGGTAACAGTGCTGGCCCAGCAATACCAACAATAGCGGGTATGACAGCTAATTACTTTATTGGAGCAATGCTCTCATATAAACATATTGATAAAATTGAAGATGCCGAGAAGATTGTGGAATCAGATCAATCTCTTGAAGATGTTTTCATTTGGAAAAGAAATCCAACTATAATGCATAGAATTGCCAAGGGATATACTCTGTCTGAAATTAAAAAAATGGGAGCTTACTTTGAAAAGCAAAAATTTATTCCAGCTAGTCAAAAATATGATAAATCATTAGCAAAAAAAGGTGACTCTCAGCATGAAAATGCATGTGATAAATGTCATACTGAAAATGGATCTTCAAATGAGGATGATATGCCAATCATTGCGGGCCAATGGAGTTTATATACTAAGTATAAGTTAGCAGATTTTAAAGAAGGTTTGCGTACAATGCCAAAGAAAATGAAAACAGCATTAAAAAAATATCACGAAAATACAGATATTAAAGACTTTGATGATTTAATAAATTTTTATGCTAGCCAGCAATAATTAAAATTGAGGAAATATAAATGAAA
Source organism: Pseudomonadota bacterium (assembly GCA_036165695.1). Taxonomy (GTDB): domain Bacteria; phylum Pseudomonadota; class Gammaproteobacteria; order Poriferisulfidales; genus JAYZIH01. Next base: position 7,347 of record JAYZIH010000102.1, read on the forward strand.
CGTATAACTAGAAGAAAATTTATAGGAGTTACTAGTGGTGTCGCTGCTGCATCAGCTATAGGACTAGGCCTGCCAAAATTATCATTTGCTGGGTCTCATGGGAAGAAAAAAGTCGTTGTGATTGGTGGTGGAGCTGCTGGCGCAATAGCAGCAAAAACTGTTAAGGCCTTAGATTCTGCCATCGAAGTAACACTAATTGAACAGAATTCAAATTACTATACATGCTTTATGAGCAATGAAGTTATAGGTGGTAATCGAAACATTAAGACAATAAAACATTCATACTCAAAATTAGAAAAAAGAGGTATAAAAGTTGTTAAAGCTTATGCAGAAAATATCGATAGTTCAAAGAAAACTGTAAAAATATCAACTGGAGATAATGTTTCATATGATAAATTGGTAGTTTCTCCTGGTATTGATTTAAAATTTGGTGAAATTGATGGTTATACAGAAGCTGCTTCTAAAAAGATGCCACATGCTTGGAAAGCTGGGGATCAGACAAAAATACTAGTTAAACAGTTAAGCTCAATGAAGGATGGAGGTACGGTGATTATAGCTCCGCCAGCTAACCCATTTAGATGTCCGCCTGGACCATATGAAAGAACATGCCAAATTGCATATTTTTTAAAAAATAATAAGCCAAAATCAAAAATTTTGATTCTTGACCCAAAAGAAAAATTTTCAAAAATGGGTTTATTTAAACAAGGCTGGAAAGACAGATATGATGGAATGATTACTTGGGTTCCAGGAAGTGAAACTGATGGTGGTCTTGAATCTGTTGACACAAACTCTATGACTGTAACTACAAAATTTGGTGATACACATAAAGGTGATGTTATAAATGTTATACCACAGCAAAGTGCTGGAAAGATTGCAATAGTTTCTGGCCTCACAGATAAATCTGGTTGGTGCCCTATTCATTTAGATACATTTGAATCAAAACTTCAAAAAGATATATATGTGGTTGGTGATGCAGCAATAGCAAAAGGCCTTCCAAAATCTGGATACGCTGCAAATTCAGAGGCAAAAGTTTGTGCACATGCAATTGTATCTGAGCTTCATGGTAACGAACCTGGCGTTCCTTCATATGTAAACACATGTTATAGTTTGGTAGCCCCAGACTATGGTATTTCTGTAGCAGCAGTTTATAGACTAGCTGATGATAAAAGCAAGATAAACAAAGTGTCAGGTGGTTTAACTCCTGTAAATGCATCTGATGAAGCTAGAAGAAGAGAAGTTCAATATGCATATAGTTGGTACGATAATATTATAGCTGATATGTTTGGATAAATTGGCTTAAAAATAAAAGAAAGGGGCCTTTTCATAAGGCCCTTTTTTTTTATATATTATAAAAATGAGTAATAAAAAAAATT
>JAYZIH010000103.1:0-11573 GCA_036165695.1 Pseudomonadota bacterium
ACACTAATGATAAAAGTTTATACATTTTTCTTTATTCAAATTAATTTTTTATTATATGACTTTTAGGAAATATTGTCTCGAGAATTATTGATTTTTTGCCTTAGTATCTTTCCTGGTTTGAAATGCGTAGAATTTTTTCCGGGTAGAGAGACTGGCTCTCCAGTTTTTGGGTTCCTTCCAATTCTTGGCTTTCTATAATGAAGCGAAAAACTTCCAAAACCTCTGATTTCTGTTCTTTCACCATCCTCTAGGGAAGAAATTATTTGCTCCAGAAGTGTTTTAACTGCTAGCTCTGTATCTTTATGACCTAGATATTTAATTTTTTGTGAAATTCTATCTATTAAAGTTGATTTTGTTATTGTGTTATCTAATTCGTTCATTTTTTCATCTCAATATTCGTCAATCTAATCCTCTAATATATCACCTAGTTTTGTATTATTCCCCTCATTCTTCTTACTATACTCGTCAATAGCTTTTTCTTCATTAAGTTTATCTAAGGCCTTCATTGATACAAATATTTGCTGATTCTTCTTGTCAATACTCGTTATAACTGATTCAATTTCAGAATCTTTATCAATCTTCTTAGGATTAATCGTATCATTAATCTCAGAAATTTTTAAAGATGCTACAATCTCACTATCAAGCCTTATAGAAATCTGTTTCTCATTATTTTCAACTACTTTACCTTTTACGATATCTCCTTTTTTATATTTCTCTAAGGCTTTAGCTGTAGGATTTTCTATTAGCTGTTTAACTCCAAGTGATATCCTCTCTCTTTCAACATCACCTGATAATAATAGTGCTTCTATCTCGTCTCCTTTTTTATAGTTTTTAACTGCCTCTTCTCCTGAATCATCCCAAGATAAATCTGATAAATGAACTAAACCATCAATCCCATCATCAAGTCCTATAAAAACACCAAAATCAGTGATTGATTTAATCATTCCAACAATTTTATCTCCAGCTTCATGAGAATTCATAAACTTTTTCCATGGATTTTCTTGGCATTGCTTAATACCTAATGATATTCTCCTTCTTTCTGGATCTATATCTAATATCATTACTTCTATTTCTTGTCCAAGTGAAACAATTTTTTCTGGATTAGCGTTCTTATTTGTCCAATCCATTTCAGAAACATGTGCTAACCCTTCTACCCCATTTTGAATTTCTACAAAGCATCCGTAATCAGCAATATTTGTTACTACACCTTTTATTTTTGAGCCTACAGGATATGTTTCGCTAATCTCAAACCACGGATCTTCATTTAAGTGTTTAAGACCTAGAGATACTCTAGTTTTCTCTTTATCAAATTTTAGCACTTGAACCTCAATTTCATCACCTACATTTATCATTTCTGATGGATGCTTGATTCTTTTCCAAGCCATATCAGTTATGTGCAATAAACCATCCACACCGCCTAAATCTATAAAAGCACCATAATCTGTAATATTTTTTACAATACCTTTAACTTTGCTACCTTCTTCTAAATTTGCAATCAGCTCATCTCTTTCCTCAGTATTGTCTGTTTCTAACACTGCTTTTCTTGATACGACTACATTATTTCTTTTCTTATCAATTTTAATTACACAAAACTCTAATTCTTTTCCTTCTAAATACGATGTATCTCGTACAGGCCTTACATCAACAAGGGATCCTGGTAAGAAAGCTTTTAAATCAGCCATATCAACAGTAAAGCCACCTTTTACTTTTCCAGTAATTTTTCCGACAAGGATAGTTTTATTTTCGTATGCATCTTCTAGAACATGCCAAGCCTTAGCTTTCTTTGCTTTTTCTCTAGACATCTTTGTTTCTCCAAAACCATCTTCGATAGCCTCTAAAGAAACTTCAACCATATCGCCTTTCTTAATTTCTATTTCACCGTTTTGATTTAGAAACTGGTCTATTGGAATCATTCCCTCTGATTTAAGGCCAGCATTTACAATGACGGTGTCTTTTTTTATGTCAACAACTGTTCCATTTATAATAGAACCTTGTTTAACTTGTAGTTTAGAGATACTTTCTTCAAGTAAACTTGTAAAATCTTCGCTCATATTTATTTATTTAACTTATTATTAACTTCCATACTAACTTTATCAAAAACCTCTATAATATTTAACTTTGTAGTATCAATCTCTATTGCATCAGTAGGCTTTACTAATGGAGATATAGACCTGTTCATGTCCATCTCATCTCTTTCTAAAAGTTTATTCTTAAGGTCAGGCAAGTTAGCACTAATTCCAGAATCTTTCAACTGCTTTAATCTTCTTTCAGCCCTTTTTTCTATAGATGCTGTTAAAAAAAACTTAATTTGAGCATTTTTAAATACTATAGAGCCTAAATCTCTACCATCAGCTACTAAACCTGGTGGGTTTACATAATTTTTCTGAAATTTTTCTATAGATTCTCTTACTCTAATAATCTTAGCTATCTTTGATGCTAGAGATGCTATATTTTCATCTCTTATCTGCTTTGTACATTCTTTCTTGTCTATAAATATTTTTATATCATTTTTCGAATCATATCTAAACTCAATATTCATGCTTTCAATTATCTTTTCATAATCTAATCCTTTATTCTCTACATCTCCATATTCATTATAGATTTTAAGTGCCACAGATCTATATAGTGCACCACTATCTAAATATAAGTAATTAAGTTTTTTTGCTAGCATGATAGCAATTGTACCTTTTCCAGATCCACTTGGCCCATCAAATGTTATTATTGGTATACTCATTTATTTTCTATCTTTTCAATATCTAACCCAAGTCCTTTCATAGTTTCATAAAAATTAGGAAATGAAGTTAAAACATTATCAATATTATTTATTTTAATGTCATTCTTTGTAATTAATCCTGCAATGGTAAATGACATTGCTACCCTATGATCAGAAAATGATTCAATTTCTCCTCCTGCAAATGAACCTCCAACAATTTCAATACCATTATCATTTACGCTATTTTCAATCCCACATTTACTTAGACCCTCTGACATAGAAATTAACCTATCACTCTCTTTATGTTTAAGCTCATTAGCATTATTCAAAATAGTCTTTCCATTAGCATTAGCTGCAGCAATAAATAAAATTGGGAATTCGTCAATTGCTTTTGAAACATATTCTTCTGGTATTGTAATTCCCTGAAGCGCAGAAGACTCAACATAAATATCTGCTATTTTCTCATTAGAAAGCTCTCTGATATTTTTAAACTCTATTTTTGCTCCCATTTTCTTTAAAATTTCAATTGCTCCAATTCTATAATCATTAATTCCTACATTTTTTATTAAAATATTTGAATCTTTACTAATTAAAACACCAACAATTATAAACATTGCTGATGAAATATCGCTGGGTATATTAATTTTCATAGCTTCTAATTCTTTTCTTGGGACGATCTCTATAGTATTTTTATTACAAGTAATATTTATGCCATATTGCTTAAATAAATTTTCTGTATGATTTCGTGTTGTATTACTTTCAACTATAGTTGATTTTTTATCTGCATATAGACTTGCAAAAAGAATAGCAGATTTAACCTGTGCGCTATCAACAGGCATAGCATATCTTATGCCTCCTATTTTATCTGATTTAATAATCTTTATTGGAGATGTTTCCTCATTGGTAAGTACAATATTAGCGCCCATTAATTCTAACGGCTCTTTAACCCTTCCCATTGGTCTAGAACTTAACGAATTATCGCCAATAAGCGTTGAATTAAAATTTTGTGCTGATAATAAACCGGTTAAAAGACGCATACATGTTCCAGAGTTGCCACAATTAAGTTCTTTATTGGGTTGTTGCAAACCATGTAAGCCTTTCCCATAAATTAGGTACTCTCCTTTGTTATTTTTATTTATACTAACTCCAAGTTCTCTAAGAATGCTAATTGTATTCATACAGTCTTCTGATTCTAACAATCCTGTAATAATAGACGTGCCTTCTGCTATTGAAGAAATAATCAAAGCTCTATGAGATATAGATTTATCACCTGGGACAGAAGCTTCTCCAGTTAAATTTCTAGACGGCCTTACCAAATAGCTATAACTCATTTCTTTGATTTATCATTTGTTAAGAAATTTTCTAAATCTGAAACATGTTTACTGTTAATAATATTAATCAAAGTATCCAATTTATCTGAATAGTTATTTAACAATATAGAAACTATTTCTTTATTTTCATGTATGATACTCGACCATAACTTAGGGTCACTCTTAGATATCCTAAGCATGCTGTCTAAGCTTTGGGTATTTATAAATAACTCATTTGAATGTCTATATTCATCAATTAAATTCGCTAAGAGGTAAGATAGTGCATGGGGGAAATGACTAGATAAACCTAATACTTTGTCATGAATTTTAACATCTAAATCAATTACGTTAGAACCAATAGCCTCCCATAAATTTTTAACACTTAAAATAGAAGAATTTTCTGTATTACTTAAAGAACATACTATTGTATTTGTGCCGGAATATAGATTAGATAATGAGCTTTCAGCTCCACTATTTTCATTGCCAGCTATAGGATGCGACATAACAAAATTTTTAACCTCTAACATTTTATTACTTTCTAAAAAATTTAAAACAGGGTCTTTTATGCTGAAAGTGTCAGTTATAACCTTATCTGTATCAAAAAACTTAGAAATAGAAGGCAAAACATTATCTATTTCGTATGTAGGCGTACATAGAACTATAAGTTCGGAATTAACTATTGCATCATCTATATTAATACAGGGTTCATCTATTATGTTATTTTCCTTAGCATATTCTAAGGTATCTAAATTAATATCACTTCCAAAAATATTTGCCGGAATATTATTATCCTTTATTGCTTTACACAATGAAGAACCTATTAGCCCTAGTCCAACTACGGTAATATTTTTAAAATCTAAAGCATTATTTTTATGCATTTTTTGTATTTATTGCCCTAGGATAGGAGCCTAATATTTTGTATAAACTAGCTTTTTCTTGTATCTCAATATTAGCCTTTTGTACCGACTTATCATCTATATGCCCTTCTATATCTAAGAAAAATATATATTCCCAATTATTATGCTTTGATGGCCTAGATTCAATCCTTGACATACTAACTTTATTCTTTGCTAATGGTTCTAATAAATTATAAAGTGCACCTGAATCATTCTTAGCTGATACTAAAATACTTGTCTTGTCATTCCCAGAAGGCTTAACTAAGTCTTTTCCTATAACTAAAAACCTCGTTACATTATTATGACTTTCCTCAATGTTTTTTCTTAAAATATTGAGATCATATATTTCTGCCGCCTCTATATTTGCTATAGCCGCTGAACTTGAGTCTTCTGAAGCAAGCCTTGCTGCTTCTCCATTACTTGAAACACTTATGCATGAAATGTTTTCTAAATTGCTTCCAATCCATTCTCTGCATTGTGCAAATGTTTGCGGATGAGCATATAGTTTTTTTATTTTTTCAATATCCTTATTTTTTGAAAGAAAGTTATGATGTATATCAATCTCAATTTCTCCACATATTTTTAAATCAGAACTCATAAACATATCAATAGTCATTGTAACTATACCTTCGGATGAATTTTCAATTGGTACTACACCATAGTGGGAATCATTATTTTCAACTGAAAGAAATACATCCGCAATAGATGCTAATGGTAATGCTTCGGCAGATTTTCCAAAATGCTTTTGCGTAGCAACTTGTGTGTATGTTCCTTGAGGGCCTAAGTATGAGATTTTTAATGGCGACTCTAATGATAAACACACAGACATTATTTCTCTGTATATCCTTAATATATCATCTGTCTTGGCAGGCCCTTTATTTAACTTTGCGATGTTATTTAAAACTTCAGCTTCTCTCTCAGGACTATAAAAATTATCTTTATACCCAAGTTTCTGTTTTTCTTTAGAAATGTCGATTGCAAGCTGGAATCTCTTTGTAATTAGGGATAAAACCTTTTGATCTATTTCATCAATTTCACTTCTTATCTTCTTAAATTTATCTTTCATATCTTTATTTATGCTTCATCTACTTTTTCAATTTGGGATAACTTTTCATCATCCTTAAGTTTTATTAACCTAACTCCTTGGGTATTCCTTCCTAGTTGAGAGACTGAATCTACACTTGTCCTAACTAGCTTTCCCTGATTTGTAATCAACATCAAGTCATCCTTTTCTTTTACCTTGACTGCTCCTATAACAGGGCCATTTTTTTGAGTTATCTTAACTGCAATTGATCCCTGTCCAGATCTTTTTTGTTCAGAAAATGCATTAACTTTTGTTCTTTTACCATACCCATTTGTAGTTGCAATTAGTATATCATCAGAACTATCTTTAGTGTGTGTAATCATACTAATTACTATATGCTCCTTTCCTAAGCTTATGCCCTTAACACCAGAGGCAGATCTCCCAACGTTTCTAACATCTGATTCATTGAATAGTATTGCTTTACCGGAGGATGAGAACAACATTACTCTCTGCATTCCATCAGATATATTTGCCCCTATTAAACTATCATCTTTCTTTAAATCAATCGCAATAATTCCAGATTTTCTTGGCTTAGAAAAATTAGATAACTTTGTCTTCTTAATTATACCTTTACTAGTAGCCATCAAAACAAAGAGGTTGTCGTCATAAGTCTTAACTTTTTGCATTGCAGTAATTTTTTCTCCTTCTTGCAAAGGAAGTAAATTAATTATAGGTTTCCCTTTTGCAGATCTTCCTGATTGAGGTATATCATAAACCTTTAACCAATATAATTTTCCGAGGCTTGAAAAACACAAAATAGTGTCATGAGAACTCGCTATAAACATTCTTTCAATGAAATCCTCTGATTTAACTGTAGCTGCTGTCTTTCCTTGCCCACCTCTTTTTTGAGCACTATAAAACTCCAGAGGTTGAGATTTTAAATATCCTACATGTGAGAGTGTCACGACAAGATCTTCTTCTTTTGTAAGATCTTCTATTGAAAGATTTGAATGTTTTTCAAACATTGTCCTTCTTTCGTCTCCAAAAACTTTCTTTACTTCTTGGAGTTCATCTTTAATTACTCCCATTAATTTATTTTTATTATTAAGAATATCTTCATAATTTTTTATTTCTGAAAGTAGTTCTTTATATTCAGTTAATATCTTCTCTTGTTCTAAGGCAGTTAATCTATGTAGTCTCATATCTAAAATTGACTGGGCCTGCGAATCAGATAGCAAATAATGATTATCTACTACTCCAACGTTGTCAGGCAAATCTAAAGGCTTAGTAATTTTGTAATCCTTTATATCTAATATGTTTTTTACCGTACCTAGTTTCCATTTAACAGATAATAATTTCTTCTTAGCTTCTACAGCAGAAGGTGATTTCTTTATAAGTTTTATCACATCATCAATATTAGATAGTGCTATAGCTAACCCTTCTAAGATATGTGCTCGTTCTCTAGCCTTCTTAAGCTCATAGACGGTTCTTCTTGTAACGACAACTACCCTATGCTCTATAAAAGCCCTTAATATCTCTTTTAGACTAACTAATTTAGGCTTTCCAGCAACTAAGGCAACCATATTTATGCTAAAAGAAGTTTGCATCCCTGTGTGTAAAAATAAATTATTTAGAATAATTTCTGAATTTGCAGACTTCTTTAATTCAATAGCAATACGCATCCCGTCTTTATCAGATTCGTCCCGTAATTCAGCTACTCCATCAATTTTTTTATCTCTCACTAACTCTGCAATTTTCTCTATCAATCTTGCCTTATTAACCTGATAAGGTAATTCAGTTATTATAATTTTTTCTTTTATTGATTTCTTTGCTGATTCAATATGGGTACGCGCTCTCATAATAACTTTACCTTTGCCAGAGTCATAAGCAGAATATATTCCATTAGGCTCATCATCTGTCTGGGAAATAATTCCGGCTGTTGGGAAGTCTGGCCCAGGTATTATCTTAATAAGATCTTTTGTTTCTATCGTATTGTCTACATCATCTATTAATAAAATAGTGGCATCTATTACCTCTGTTAAGTTATGTGGCGGTATATTTGTTGCCATACCAACCGCAATACCAGATGAACCATTAATTAAAAGATTTGGAGTTCTTGTTGGCAATACTTCTGGCTCAATTTCAGTTTCATCATAATTAGATCTAAAATTTACTGTATCTTTTTCTAAATCTGACAACATTTCATGCGCTATCTTAGACATTCTAACCTCTGTGTATCTCATCGCAGCAGCTGCATCTCCATCTATCGAGCCAAAATTTCCTTGTCCATCAACTAAAATATATCTCATTGAAAAATCTTGAGCCATTCTAACAATAGTTTCATATGCTGCAGTGTCACCATGAGGATGATATTTACCAATTACATCACCAACAACTCTTGCTGATTTTTTATAAGGCTTATTAAAATAATTTCCCATTGAATCCATAGCGTACAAAACTCTTCTATGAACAGGCTTTAGTCCGTCTCTAATATCAGGTAGTGCCCTTCCAATAATTACACTCATTGCGTAATCTAGGTAAGACTGTTTCATAGCTTCTTCTATAGCAATTATAGAAGATGATTTTTTTACTTCTGCCATTAGTTACTCGTTAATTGAACTATCAGATATTCTTATTTTAGCATGACAAGAAAAACTTAACTAGTTAACATATTAAAAATTTTCATCTTTAATATCTAAATTGATGTATAGTTATTGTAAATATTATAAAATTCCAAAAAATGAATATTGATGAACAAGAAGTAGAAAAATTTGACAGTGTTGCCCACCATTGGTGGGACCCTGATGGACCATTTAAACCACTACATATGCTTAACCCTGTTCGTTTAAATTTTATAAAGAAAAAACTCGAGTTAAAAAATAAAAAAATAATAGATGTTGGCTGTGGAGGTGGACTTCTTTCTGAAGAACTATGTAAAAATGGAGCAAAAGTTACTGGTCTAGACAGCTCAACGAAATCTATAGAAATTGCTAATGCCCATAAGGAAATATCAAAGCTTCATATAGAGTATCATAATATGAGTATAGAAGAATTTATAAAACAAGAAGAAAAAAATTATGATGCTTTATGTTGTCTGGAGCTAATTGAGCATGTATCCGATCCAGAAAATCTACTAAAAAATTGCTCTAACTTAGTAAAAGAAAATGGAGATATATTTATATCCACAATAAATAGAAATATATTATCTTTTGTATTTGCTATATTAGGAGCAGAGTACATACTAAATCTTCTTCCAAAAGGTACTCATCAATATAAAAATTTTTTAAAGCCTTCAGAACTAAATAGTATTTTAAAAAAGAATTCTCTAGAAATTTTTGATATAAAAGGCATTAAATATAATCCTTTCTCAAAAAGTTTTTCTGAGTCTAAAAATGTTGATATAAATTATATATTGCATTGTAAAAAAATATAATAATGAAGAAGAATAATATAGAAGCTCTTTTATTTGACTTTGATGGGACTATAGCAGATACATCAAAGGATATGATTAAGAGTTTAAATATACTTTTTAATAAAGAAGGTTTTTCAGCTATTGATGAAGATTTTGGAAAAAATTTTATTTCAAAAGGTGCTATGGCCTTAATAGAAAACTCTTTAAAAGGCTATGAAATAGATGCAGATAGAAAAAAAAATATTCTAAAACAATTTCTTGATATATATAAAGAGAATTTATTTCTTGACACATATGTTTATGCAGGATTAGAAGAGGTATTTGATTTCCTTAATTTAAACAGCATTAAGTGGGGCATAGTAACAAATAAGTCATCTTATTTTGTAAATACAATAATTGAGGAAATAAAATTTAAAATACCACCACAATGTGTGGTTGCTGGAGATACATTAAATATTAAAAAACCTAGCCCAAAGCCTCTACTACATGCGGCTAAACTTTTAAGCTGTAATCCTGAAAAATGTTTATATATTGGCGATGATCAAAGGGATGTTGAAGCAGGAAATGCTGCAGGTATGAAAACAATTATTTCTAGCTATGGATTTATCTCGCCTTCAGATAATATAAAAACTTGGGGTGCAAACTATATAATAGAAGAACCGATAGATATTTTAAAAATTGTTTCAGATATAAATGACTAACCTAAAGATTGAACTATCTCTTCAGTTACCTTTTTAGCGTCGCCTAATAACATCATTGTTTTATCCCTAAAGAATAAATCATTATCTACTCCTGCATAGCCTGAACCTAACGACCTTTTAATAAATAAAGTTGTCGCAGCTTTCTCAACATCAAGTATTGGCATACCATATATTGGACTTGATGGGTCAGACTTTGCTAACGGGTTAGTTACATCATTAGCTCCTATTACAAAAGCTACATCTGCTGTCGAAAACTCGTGGTTTATTTCTTCAAGTTCAAAGACTTCGTCGTATGGAACATTCGCCTCAGCTAGTAAAACATTCATATGGCCAGGCATTCTTCCTGCAACTGGATGAATTGCATATTTTACATCAACTCCTTTTGCTTTTAATAGATCACACATTTCTCTCAACGCATGTTGTGCTTGGGCAACGGCCATACCATAACCAGGGACAATAATGACTTTACTAGCATTACTCATAATAAAGGATGCATCATCTGCACTTCCCTTTTTAACATTTCTTTGTACTCCATCTGCTGCTTGTTCAGCCGCAACAGAATCTCCTCCAAAGCCTCCGAGTAATACATTAACAATTGATCTGTTCATTCCCTTACACATAATATAACTAAGTATTGCTCCCGAAGAACCAACTAAAGCTCCAGTAATAATTAAAGCCATGTTGCTAAGCGTAAAACCAATACCGCAAGCAGCCCAGCCTGAGTATGAATTTAGCATCGAGACAACTACTGGCATATCTGCACCGCCAATTGGTATAACTATTAAGAATCCAATCAAGAAAGAAAGCCCAACAATTAACCAAAAGTATTGTGAGTTACTTGGCTCTATTGAAACAAGTGCAATAAGTATAACTATAAGTATTCCAATAACAGCATTTAAGAGGTGCTGTCCTTTAAAAATAATTGGATTCCCACCAACAATTCCTTGAAGTTTAACAAATGCAATTACAGATCCAGAAAAAGTTATAGCTCCAACTGCTAAACCTAAACTCATTTCTATCATGCTTGCTGTATATATTTGACCTTCTGCAGATAAGATATTAAATGCATCTGGGTTTTTATAAGCGCCTATTGCAACAAATACAGCAGCTAAACCAACTAAACTATGGAAAGCGGCAACCAACTGAGGAAGCGCTGTCATACTTATACGCAAAGCAACAGAAGTTCCAATAACAGCTCCAATTAAAACTGCAATAATAATATTTGTATAACTAGAAAAATCTGTTGGACTTACAATATTTTGTTGGAATAAAGTAGTAGTTATTGCTATAACCATACCTACCATACCGTATATATTTCCCTTTCTAGCTGTCTCTGGAGATGATAGTCCTCTTAAAGCCATAATAAATAAAACAGCTGAAATAAGATAAGCAAAACCAAATATTGTCGTATTCATCTAATATACCTACTTTTTCTTTTTAAACATTGCTAACATTCTTTGTGCAACAACGAAACCACCAAATATATTAATTGACGCTAAGCAAACTGCAATTAAACC
>JAYZIH010000104.1:0-8687 GCA_036165695.1 Pseudomonadota bacterium
TTTACAAATTATTGTATTAATTTCTTAGACAAATATTGAAATGTATATATTTTTGTAAATCCAAAAAAATCTCCCACAGTAAAAATTAAATTTAAAAGAAGTTCTACAGCATTAAAATTATTAATAAAGCCAGAATTATATTTTGGTGAATGTTATATGAACGGAGATATACTAATAGAAAATGGAGAGCTGTCAGATGCATTAAAAATAGTATGTAGCAACATTGAAATAAATAAAAATAAAATAGATAAACTTTTCTCAAAATTTTTATCACCAATAGGAATTATTTTTTCAAAAGTTAATACAATATCTATTTCTAAAAAAAATGTTGCACATCACTACGATCTATCTAATGATTTATATAAGAAATTTCTTGATAAAAAAATGCAATATTCATGCGCATATTTTGATACTGATACAGATTCATTGGAGACCGCTCAAAATAATAAAATAAATCATATAATAAACAAACTACAAATAAACTCGTCCTGCAATGTATTAGACATTGGGTCAGGATGGGGAGGCTTAAGTCTTGAGATCGCAAAAAGAACTGGCGCTAGTGTTACTGGTATTACTTTATCAGAAAGACAATATGAATATAGCAATGAAAAAGCTCAAAAGGATAATATGTCAAATAAAGTTGAATATAAGCTGATGGACTATCGCAATATTAATGATAAATTTGACAGAATTGTTTCTGTTGGAATGTTTGAGCATGTAGGTCTCTCATATTACAAAACATACTTTAAATCAATATCAAAATTACTAACTAATGACGGCATATCATTGATACATACAATTGGAAGTACAAGAAATCCAGCGCCAGTTTCTCCTTGGATATTAAAATATATTTTCCCGGGAGGGTATATTCCGAGCCTGTCTGAGGTTGCGCCAGTAATTGAAAAATCTGAACTTATTTTGAGCGACCTTGAGGTTTTACGTCATCATTACGCTAAAACTTTAGAGCATTGGAAAGATAATTTCTTAGCACATAAAGAACATATTATTGATGAGTTTGATGAAAAGTTTATTCGGATGTGGGAGTATTATTTGTCATCATGCGAATGTGCTTTTTTATATAGAGGTGCTGTTGTTTTTCAATTTTTACTCTCAAAAAATATTTTAACCGTTCCTATAACTAGAAAATATCTATACAATTAATTTAATTATTTATGGATACTTTTTATTCAGCACTAAGTAAGGCATTTGAACTAATAGTAATGTTTGACCCAGACATTATTGAAATAATAATCCTTTCTTTAAAAGTATCGCTATCTGCTGTATTACTAGCTATTTTCATAGGGATGCCTATTGGAGCCTATCTAGCTATAGCTAAGTTTCCTTTCAGAAAATTTTTTATAATTTTATTTAATGTAATGATGGGACTTCCTCCAGTTGTTGTAGGATTAATTCTTTATCTGATTCTGTCTATGTCCGGACCTTTAGGATTTTTAGAGCTTTTATATACACCCTCAGCCATGATTATTGCTCAGTTTATTTTAGTGGTTCCTATAATTATTTCCCTTACAAGACAGGTAATTGAAGATTTGAATATTGAGTATAAAGAACTTCTTGATTCTATGGGTTTAAGCATGTTTGAGAAGCTTAAAACACTAATATGGGATGCAAGATACTCGTTATCTACTGGTTTTCTTGCGGGAATAGGGAGAGCCTTGTCTGAGGTTGGCGCAGTACTTATTGTAGGAGGAAACATTAATCATGTTACACGAGTCATGACTACCACAATTGCTTTGGAAACTTCAAAAGGAGACATAATAATGGCAATAAGCTTAGGAATAATTCTATTAACTATAGCTTTAATTTTAAATCTTTCTTTATATTTTTTAAAATCAATAGGAGAGTCAAAACTCTATGTCTAACCTTATATATAGGCCGATATTAAAGTCATCAAAAAACTTTTTACCGATTAAAATAAATAAAGTAAATTTATCATTGGGCGGAAAAGATATATTTAACAATCTATCATTAAATGTAAAAAGCCAAAAAATTACTGCTATCACAGGACCAAATGGCTCTGGAAAAACACTTTTGTTAAAAATTATGTCTGGATTAATAAATCCTAACAGTGGAGAAATAACATATGGAAGTAACTCCATGATTCTTAAAAAACATATAAGCTTTGTATTTCAAAATCCAATTTTCTTAAGAAGGTCTTTATATAATAATATGCTGCATAGCATAAATGCTTCAAACATTCATTTTAAAAATAATAAAGAAAAAAGAAACAGAATAGACAAGATACTTGAAGAAAATAATATTCTACACTTGTCTCATATGTCTGCACGAAAACTTTCAGGAGGAGAAAAACAAAAGGCAAGCCTTGCAAGAGCGTTGTTATCAAGACCTAGTGTACTATTCCTTGATGAGCCTTTCACTAATTTGGATGAAGCATCAGAACCATTTTGTGAAAATATTATTAAAGAGGCATCAGATAGTGGTGTAAAAATATTTATTATTTCTCATAGTAAGCGTTTGATGAAAAGTCTATGCGATGAAATTATTTTTTTAAGAAATGGTGAAATTGCTAAAAAGGATAGACCTTAGGAATATATAATTCTATATAATGCAATGCTATCAATCATAACTAACGCAATATAGTTAATTAACATGCCAAATGAATTTCTACTCCAAGCTGCCCAAGCATACATTATGCATCCAGTTATCCAGACCACATATAATTCTAGAAGAGGAGGTGTAGGAACAGTAAAAGCCATAACTATTGAGCATCCAATGCTAGCAGCCCAAGCTATTACTTCTACAGCAAATCTAAATGAATTTGATTTGAAATCATTAGAAATCCATTGTAAAGTTTGTTCAAATTGCTTCATGGTTCTAAAATGGATAGATACTCATTATTGATTATAAGTGTTTTTACTTTATTTTTTGCATGCCCATTATATATTAATGCAGAAGATTTTAATAACACAAATAAAAAATTTACTTCTAATTTTTCTATTTCTAAATTAGACTGGCATGATAAGCATGAATTATCACGAGTTTGGGATAACTCTATAGTAAGTATTAATATAGATGGTAGAACAAGAAAATTCTATATGAGGGACCTAAGTAAGCAGAATATATCTAAAGATGTAAAACTTCCAACAATTATATGGTTACATGGCTGCTCAGGAACATGGGATGGAACGCATAGGCGCATAAATTTTTTATCTAAGAATGGTTATTCAGTAATTGCTCCTCAAAGTTTTGCTAGAAATAAATACGCAAAGTCATGTGATCCTGCAATATTTAGGGCAAGCATGTACAGGGAAGTAATATATATGAGACATGAAGATGCTAGACATGTTATTAAGCAAGCAAAAAAATTACAGTGGGTTGATAAAAATAATTTATACCTTATGGGTCATAGTGAAGGTGGGATTGTAACAGCAACGTATAAAGCAAAAAAGAAAGACGAGTCTGTTAAAGCAAGGGTTATTGAGGGCTGGACTTGTCGTTCGCAGGGAGAATTTGGATGGCCAGAATATCATGGCTTAAATAGTGAAGCTAAAACCCCTGTATTATCTTTAGTTGGATATTTGGATCCTTGGTTTCAAAAACCTTGGAGCAAAGGGGATTGTGGGAAATTTTTTAAAAACAAAAGTAGTATTTCATATGTTTTTAAACATAGCCCTTTATCTAAAACTCATAACCCTTTAGACCATAAGGAGGCGCAGAATATCTTATTAAATTTTTTAAAAAAATTCTAAGACTATTTATTGCAACACTGAACTTTTCTTTCAACAATAACGGCTAGCTTCTCTACAGTCTCATCATAATTCGTTATATCCTCAAGCGTTAGTTTCAGATGTAGCTCTTTTACATGCGGATGTCTTGCAATATGGCGCGTTATTGCCTCGTCAGATTCAACGCCAAAAGTCTTTAATAAGCCTCTTATATCTTTCTTTTGTATTTCTTCACTCATGATTCCTCTTTGTTTAATTAAACTTTATGACATAATAGACTATAATTTCATTTAATTTCAATATTTTGTTTTCTTATGAAAAGAGAGACAGTAGAACAAATACTAGAAGCGTTGTTTTGGCTGGCGACAGGAGTATTGACTGTTTTTGTTTTCCTAACAATATTTGCTTTATCTTATGCTTCTGGGCAGCTAACTGAATATAAAATTATACAAATAGCAAAACTTCCTCTTGTAGGTATATGCATATATATATTTTTTTGGCTAGTAAGGGGTTTAATTGCTAGGAAATGGTGGTATTAATACTAAGCCCATTGATCATGGAGAGACCCAATAACTACTTGTCAATTTTTCTTCATTAAATATAAATTTTGCTCGTTTGTGTCCTTTGCAATCCAGTATTAACCAGTCTATCTGCTTAATTTTTATATCTAAAATACAAAAATTTTTGAAACCATCTTCTATAGCTTTATCATCTTTTTGTAAAGGCAAATAATCTAAAGGCTTCTTAAGCCTTGCTCCAGGAGGGCGCTGATTAATATAACATAGCTTGCTCATTTTTTCACTTGCATCCCATCTTTCCTTTAAAGAATCTTTTTTATTTACTGCATTAGCTAACCCATCAATTTTAATCTGTATTCTTTTTTTTGGGTCATAAAATAATGCACTAACATTTTTATTACTTCCTAGGTGCAATACTTTCTCAGATCGTATATCTGTATGACAGGAGAAAGAATTTTTTTCTCTATCAGCACTCCTTAGCACAACATTCCTTGAATGTGGATTTTTTTTATCTACAGTAGTTAAGCAAAATATATGATAATTATGTCCGCCTGGCTTAACCCCATTATTTAATTCTATCCAAACACTGTCTAAAATATTTTTAAACTCATTCATAACTAAGTTTTTCTATATTATTTTTTGTCATGTTCTAAGCCCTTTGCCTAGTTTTAAATAATGTAAGCATAGATATAACATTAATACATTAAAAAATACTATAATAACTATAGCTATAGATATATCTATATCAGAAACTCCAAGCATTCCAAACCTTAGCCCATTAATTAAATATAAAATTGGATTGAATAAAGCTATTTCCCTCCATACATCAGGCAACATATTTATAGAAAAAAATATTCCGCCTAAATATGTTAATGGTGTCATTATAAATGTTGGTATAACGTTTATGTCATCCCAATCATTAGCAAATAGTCCATTTAGAAAGCCGCACATTGAGAATAGGGTGGATGATAAAAAAATAATTATTACCGTTAATAATATATATTGCATAGTAAAAGTGACAAATAACTGCGCAACTAAAATTACTACAATTCCTACTGCAATACCTCTAATAACACCGCCAGTTATAAACCCTAGCAAAATAGTATAATTTTCAATAGGTGAAACTAAAAGCTCCTCAATATGCCTATGATACTTAGAAATATACAACGAGGAAACTGTGTTTGTATACGAGTGAGTAATAACTGACATTAAAAGTAAGCCTGGGAAAATAAAATCTGTATATGTGTAAGAATCTATTTTTCCTATCCTAGCACCTATTAAATTTCCAAAAATAATGAAATATAAAACATTAGTTATTACAGGTGGTATGATCGTCTGCTTCCATATTCTCGAGAATCTAAGAACTTCTTTTCGCACTATTGTAATGTATGCAACAAATTGTGAGTTATTAATTTTTATCATTATTCTCCACAAGCCTAATGAATAATTCTTCCAATCTACTAGTTTTATTTTTCATAGATTTTATTTTAATATCTTCTTTAGTCAGTATATCTAGAAGATCATTAATATTAAAACCGTCTTTTATAATTACAGAAAAACTATTATCATCTATTTTATTTATATTGAAATTATTTAAGTTTAGAGGCATTTTAAATTTTCCTTCAGTATATAATATAAATTCTTCATTCCTAAGCTCACTAAGAAAATCTTTCATGCTCTTATTTTCTAAAATTTTCCCTTTATCTATAATTGCAATATTTTTACAGAGTTTTTCAGCTTCTTCTAAATAATGGGTAGTTAAAATAATAGTAGTGCCGTTATTATTTATTTCTTTCAAATAATCCCACATTAATCTCCTAACTTCTATATCTGCTCCTGCAGTTGGCTCGTCTAGGATCAATAATTTTGGTTTGTGTATTAATGCTCTAGCAATCATTAGTCTTCTTTTCATTCCTCCAGATAAATTCCTAGACACTTGATATCGTTTATCCCATAAGCCTAGTTTTTTAAGAAGATAATAAGCATTATCTTTTGAAATATCTTTTTGAATACCATAATACCCTGCCTGGTTAATTAGTATTTCTCTTACAGGCTCAAATGTATTAAAATTAAATTCTTGAGGAACAAGACCGACGTATGATTTTGCCTTGGTAAAGTTTTTATCAATATCGGTATCAAATATTTTAACACTGCCACGTGACTTCTTAATTAGCGAGGTAATAATTCCAATAGTAGTAGACTTTCCAGCACCATTTGGGCCTAATAAAGCAAAGAAGTCACCTTCAGACACTTTTAAATCAATATTATAAAGAGCTTGAAAGCCGTTTGCGTATATTTTTGACAACTTTTTAATAACTAAGGCATCTAAATTCATAGCAAGTTATAGTATCATATTGTTTTAAATATAAACTATGGACATGAAAGATAAATACAAGTTATGTGTAGCACCAATGATGGGTCATACAGACAGGCACTTTAGGTTCTTGTTAAGAATGATTTCAAAAAAAAGTATGTTATATACTGAGATGGTAGCTGCAAATTCAATAATGTATAAAAAAGATAGCCATTCGAAACTTATGCATAGCAATGAGAAACCTGTAGGTTTTCAGATAGCAGGTGACGAACCCAAAACGCTTGCTGATAGCGTTAAAATAATAAATAAATATGATTACGATGAGATAAATTTAAATATTGGGTGCCCAAGCAAGAGGGCGCAAGCGGGTGGATTTGGAGCTTGTCAATTTGATAATCCAGAGCTAGTGGCGACTGCTGTAAGAGAAATCTCTAAAGTTACGAATCTGCCAATATCAGTAAAAACTAGATTAGGACTCAATAATAATAGTAATTACAATGATTTATATAATTTTATTAATGTTGTTAGCAATGAAAATGTAAAAGTATTCCATATACATGCTCGAAATGCTATTTTAAAAGGTATAAATCCAAGAAAAAATAGATCTGTTCCTCAGATAAACTATGAATGGGTGTATAGGATTAAAGAGGACTATCCAAGTTTAATAATAATAATTAATGGTGAAATTAGCTTAATAAAAGACATTATATTGCATTTAGACAAGGTTGATGGCGTAATGATTGGAAGGGAGGTCTGTAATAATCCCTTTATTCTAAATGATATAGAAAGATTAATTTATCCTGAAACTAAGGTGTCTAGCAAACAGGATATAGTGAAGCTATATTTAGAATATATAGTAAATAACATTAATAAATATGAAAAAATTACTGATTTTACTAAACATTTAGCATGTTTCTTTAAGGGCACAATTGGCTCAAAGCACACAAGGGCATATATGTGTCATGAAATAAAATACGAGAAGAACCCTATAAGAAAATTAGAAGAACTTATCAATAAGGAGGCTGTATGGCAACAAGATGGGCTAGAGTCCAATATAAAGGTGATGTAAGCTATTGTAAGGTTGAGGATAACAACTATATTACTCTTTATAAGGGTGATTTATTTAGTGATAATTTTTCTCCTACTGATCAAAAGATAGCTCTTAATGATGAGGTAAAGCTTTTAAGTCCTTGTAAACCAACGAAAATGATAGCTTTATGGAATAACTATAAAGCATTAGCTGATGAAAAAGGATTAAGCTATCCAGATAATCCGTTGTATATATTTAAATCACCGTCATCATATGCTGGGCCAAATGATCATATATATCACCCTAGAAGTTATTCTGGAGATGTATTCTTTGAAGGCGAATTAGGCATAGTTATTGGGTCAATATCTAAGGATTTACAGAATACTGACGATGCTATTAAGTCAATTTTTGGTTATACATGCATTAATGATGTAACAGCTTTTGGTTTGCTTAAAAATGACCCAAATTTCGACCAATGGACTAGATCTAAAGGGTTTGATAGTTTTGGTGTTTTTGGCCCATATATTGCTTCAGATATTGATCCTAAATCATTAAAAGTTAAGACAATAGTTAATGATAGCGAGATAAAGCAGGATTATCCTGTAAATGATATGATTTTTGCAGCAGAAGAAATTGTCATGTATTTGTCTCAAAATATGACATTATTTCCTGGAGATATTATATGTGTAGGCACATCTATAGGGCTAGGGCCTATGGATAAGGACTCTAAGGTAACTATAAGCATTGATGGTATAGGAGAACTCGAGAATACTTATGGCTAAGTTATATTATTTAACATAATATTGATTATGCGTATTATAGTAAACAAAGCAAAATGAATCATAATATAATTTAACTTAATTAAAAGTTATATCTATATGTTCTATAGAGATTTTTTACCTACTATTACTGGAATACCATGTGAGTTTTTAATTGATTTAAAAACAATTTCCCAATTAACTTTATAATTTGGGTTATTATTTAAAAAAGTGATAAGGGGCTTTAGCAAATTGATATCACTGTTAATATTAACCTCTTCCAGAGCTATATCTTTATACTTCTCCTCAAAATCATGTACTTCTATATACAATTCGTCTAAAAGTGTCCCAACTTTGATAGGT
>JAYZIH010000105.1:0-10934 GCA_036165695.1 Pseudomonadota bacterium
TTTCAGATTCTTCTTCTTCGGCTTTATTTTTTTGCTTAGGCTCTATAATTTGCTTGCCTCTATAGAAGCCGTTACTGCTTAGTTGATGACGTAGATGAATTTCTCCAGAAGATGATTCTTCAGAAAGCGTAGGACCAGAAATTGCATCGTGTGCTCTTCTCATGCCTCTCTTTGATCTAGTTTTTTTACTTTTTTGTACAGCCATAACTTAAATAACCTAGTACTTTAAATTTTGTATATTGGTATAATTGTCGCAATTATACAGGAAAAAAACGTGAAAAAGAAAAGAATAATATTAGGAAGTAGCTCAATATTTAGAAAAAATCTACTAAAAACACTAAATATCGATTTTGAAAGCATATCTCCAGATATTGATGAATCTATAATAAAAGGAGAGTCTGCAGAAGAAATGGTGATGAGGCTAGCTATAAATAAAGCAAAAAAAATATCTACAGCTACTACAAATTCTTTAATTATTAGTTCTGATGCAACTGCTATATGTAAAAATACTATTTTGGGCAAGCCTCTAACTATAAATAAAGCAAGAGAAATATTAAATTTCATATCTGGAAATTCTGTGAAGTTTATGACTGCATTGTGTGTTATGGACTCTGACAGTAGAAAATATAAATCTTCAATATCAGAATATGTAATTCAAATTCAGAACTTATCAAATAATAATATAGAACAATATATTAAAGATACTAACCCTTTGTACTCAACAGCTGCATTTAAGTACGAAGACGGGAAAGATCTGCTAGTTAAAAATATAGAAACAGTTGAAAATGATATGTCAGGATTAATAGGTCTACCTTTAGAGAAGGTAAAATCATATATAGATATTATGTCAGATTAATCTATTTCTTTTATAAAATTTTTTAAATCCTCTGGCATAGGGGATTTTACTTTAATCCTTTTATTAGTATCTACATCATTAAAAACTATTTCTTTTGAGTGAAGAAAAATTCTATTCATAGTATTTTTTTTAGTATCAGATAATAATCCTCCATACTTATATTTTTTATCGCCTACTATTGGGTGCCCTAGTTTATAACAGTGCTGTCTAATTTGATGGTATTTACCAGTTATAAGAGTAACGTCAATTAAAGTAAAATTTTTATATGCCTTTATTTTCTCAAAATTTGTTTCTATAGCATGTTTCTTTTTATTTCTTGTTATAGTGGTTTTCATTATACCGTCTTTATATTTCCATCTTCCAAACACCAAGCATATATATTTTTTTATTATTGTCCTTTTCTTCATTTGGTCCTGCATTTTTCTCAATGTTTCTAAATTTTTAGTTAAAATTATGCAACCGCTTGTTTCTTTGTCTAACCTGTGTAAAAGGTCAATTCTTTCATTATTTAAAACTACCTTTCTAGCTATATCTATCAAACCAAATCCTAACTTTGATCCTGAATGTACAGATAAATTGGTTGGTTTATTAAATATTATTAAATTATTGTCTTCGTATATAATTTTTTTAAGAAAATTATCCCTTTGAGCGCTATTAACTTTTACATCTCGTAGTTCTTTGCCTATATAAGGGGGTATTCTTATGATGTCCTCTATTCGAAGTTTATAAAATGGCTTAATTCTTTTGCTATTTACTCGAACCTGACCTGTTCGGATTAATTTATAAATATGCTTTCTTGGAGCTGATTTCATATATGTGATCAAAAAATTATCAATTCTCTGGTTTTCGTTGGCTTTAGTAACCTTATATTGCTGAGTTTTGTTGAATGCTTGCATAATATGATATTTGATGAATATAGCTATCCCTGTTATATTATCAATATAAGGGTGATTAATACATAAAATCACTCTAAAAGAATATAAAAATCTTGCCAAATATAAGCAGGGTTATATAGAAAATAACGTAAAACAAGCATTATGAGTAGGGAACAAATTTTATCTTTTGACTTTTCACTATCAGAATATTTATATGAACAATTGTATAAATTAGTTCATCAGCGCCCTATTCAATTATGCCAAACAGATAGGGATAAAAATGAAAAGAATTTTAATAAATGGAAGGCAGCAAGAGGAATTACGAGTTGCTTCAGTAGATGGTCAGCGATTATACAATCTAGATATAGAGAACACTTCACGTAATAATAATAAAGGGAATATATATAAAGCAGCTGTAACTAGAATTGAACCTAGTTTAGAGGCTGCTTTTGTTGATTTTGGATTTGAAAGACATGGTTTTCTTCCGCTCAAGGAAATATCAAAAGAATATTTAAAAGATGGTGTATACGATAAAAATTCTACCATTAAGGATATGCTTAAAGAGGGACAAGAACTAATAGTCCAAATTGAAAGAGAACAAAGGGGTAATAAAGGAGCTGCCTTAACAACCTTCGTAAGTCTTGCAGGAAAATATCTAGTCTTAATGCCAAATAATCCAAAAGCTGGTGGAGTATCAAGGAGAATAGAAGGCGAAGATAGAAAAGAAGTTAAAAACATACTTAATCAACTAAAAGAAATTGATTCTGGTGGAAATATTATAAGAACTGCAGGGGTTGGGAAATCATTGGAGGAACTTCAATGGGATCAAGATTATTTAACACAATTATGGTCTTCTATTAAGGAATCAGCATTTAATAAAAAAGCTCCTTTTTTAATCTATAGAGAAAGCAATATTATTATTCGTACATTAAGAGATCATATGGATGATACCATTTCTGAAATTTTAGTAGACGAAAAAAATGTATATGAAAGAGCAAAAGAATTTCTAGAGTTAACTATGCCGCAAAATTTAAAAAAACTTCAATTGTATGAAGATAAAGTACCACTTTTTAGTAAGTATCAAATTGAAAGTCAAATTGAATCAGCATTTAACAGGCATGTGTCATTGCCATCGGGAGGTTCACTAATTATTGATCATACTGAAGCTCTTATATCGATAGATATTAATTCTGCTAAGTCTACAAAAGGAAGTGATATAGAAGAAACTGCTCTTAACACAAATTTGGAAGCCGCTGAAGAAATAGCAAGGCAACTTAGGATTAGGGATTTAGGTGGACTTGTGGTTGTTGATTTTATTGACATGCTATCACTTCAAAATCAAAAGAAAGTTGAGAATAAGTTTAGAGAAGCTGTAAAACTTGATAAGGCAAGAGTTCAGTTAGGAAAAATCTCAAGATTTGGTTTACTAGAACTTTCTAGACAAAGACTAAGGCTCTCATTGAGAGAGTCTAATGAGCAACTTTGTCATTTATGTGAAGGTATAGGGAAAATTAGAAACACAAAGTCTATAGCTCTCTCAACACTAAGGCTTGTGGAGGACGAGTTATTAAAAGAACAAACCACAAAAGTAGTAGCCGAATTACCAATTGATGTCTCTACATATTTAATAAATGAAAAAAGTAATGAAATTAATGTAATAAAAGAAAAATATGATAGTGAAGTTATAATTGTTCCTAATCCTCATCTTGAAAGGCCTAAATATATCATTAAAAGATACAGATCAGATAATGATGAAACTATAAAAAAATCAAGTTATGAGCTAATAAATGGGAATGGATTTGAGTATCAATATGAAAATGATAATGAAGAAGAAAAAATATCAGCTGCAATAGAAGAGAAGGATGTTAAGCCAGCTAAACCTATTCCAGTTTCAAAGCCTAGCGTCCTTAGCAGCTTATTTAAAGCAATATCAAAAATGTTTTCGCCAGAACCTAAGAAAAAAAAGCCAACAAGGAAGTATTATAAGCATAGGAAAAATTATAGGCCTCATAAAGGAAATAAGTATCAAAGAAATAGAAATCAAGATAGCAGAAAGTAATGGGTTTATTTTTGTTTAACTGAAAACGTTGAAATAAAACTGCTAGCAGCATCTGAAAAACTATTATCTGGATTTTTAAAGCAATAATGTTCAATCCAAATAACTGCGGTATCAAAACTGGTATTTCTTAAAATTAAATTATTATTATTTTCTTTATTATAATATGATAGATATCCTGATAGCCAGCTCATAAAAATATCTTTATCATCAACTGATGATTCATTGAAGGTATGGCAGGGAAGAACACCAATACCACGAACTTTATCATTTGCATAAGCCTGATAGTAGCTTAGAAAAATCACCAATGTTAAAAAAGTATATTTCATATGTTTAGTTTAAATATTATGGCGCGCCTGGAGAGATTCGAACTCCCGACCACTTGGTTCGTAGCCAAGTACTCTATCCAACTGAGCTACAGGCGCATTAACCACAACAGCTATCTGAATATTTCATTAATCTCCAGTAATTATATGGCCACGGTGTTATAAATCCTACTAATAATATTGGGAATAATGACCAAAGCTCTATTCTTAAAGTATCAAATAAATATAAATCAGTGAAGTTCATAGCCAACTCCATTGAGATCATACTTATTAGACTCATCCCAAATGCAGTTTTTAAAGCTACTATAAATTTCATACTTCTCATTAACAAAATAGTTTCTAGAATTATGCTTGTTATAATTCCGTTAACCATTGCTATCGGCATAATTATATATACGTCATTAGTGGCGATTGGTTGAAAATAAAGAATTGTTCCAATGTCTCCAACACTACACCCTAGTAAACAAACAAATGTTGCTTTTGCTGACTGAATCCATTTCGCTCTATCTGTCCAAGATATCATCTTTTGTAAGCTACCCTGGAGGCCAGTTTAATTTTCTTCCTGATATTATATGAATGTGTAGATGGAAAACCTCCTGTCCAGCTTTGCTTCCATTATTAATAACAACTCTAAAATCAGTTAAATCTAATTTTCTAGTAATATTACCTACCTTAAGCATTAGGTGTCCCAATAAACTTTTATCATTCTCCTCAGAGTCTGATAATTTTTTAATTGGTTTTTTGGGTATTAATAATATATGCGTTGGTGCCTGAGGGTTAATATCATTTATAGCAATACACTCATTGTCTTCATATACAATATCAGACGGAATTTCTCTATCAATAATTTTTTCAAATAATGTTTTATCTGTCATCTTTTTAATATATTTATTTTTTAAATTATACTAAAAATAACTATGTCCCACAAAACGTTTCGTTTACTCGCTGTTCGGGTGATGGTGGTTCTTGAAATGGAGCTAATCTAGGGTCATTTTTATAGGGGTGCTTTAGAATATCTAATAAAGCAAATAATTTTTCAAAGTTACCATGGTCTGCATCTAAAAGAGTTGCTTCCACTATATGATTTCTAGGAATTACTTGAGGGTTATTCATATCCATTAAAGAGACAGATTCATTTATTGACTTCTTATTTTTTACTAATCGGGTTTTCCATTGTTTGCACCAACTCTCAAGACCTCTAAGTTCACAGAAATCAGAATTATTTTGAATGGTTAGTCCTTTAGATAGGCTGATAAATGTATTTGTATAATCTGCATTATTATCTTTCATCCATAATAAAAGATTATTTATAAGCTCTTCATCATCTTTGCATTCTCCAAATAAACCAATTTTAGCTTTCATCATTTCCAGCCATTTTTTTCTATAAGTAAATGCAAAATTATTTACTAAACTCTCTCCTATTTTTATTGCTTCATTCATATCTCGGTGGATAAAGGGAATAAGAGTTTCAACAAATCTTGCAAGGTTCCATTGCGCTATTTTAGGTTGATTTGCGTATGCATACCTCCCTTTATGGTCAATCGAACTAAATACAGTATTTGGATCATAGTTGTCCATAAATGCACATGGGCCATAATCAATTGTTTCTCCTGACAGAGCCATGTTATCACTATTCATTACTCCATGGATAAAACCAACACGCATCCAATTAACAATTAAATTTACTTGTGATTCAGCTATAATTTTAATAAGAGAAATTGCTGTATTTTCACCCTTTGAAATTTTACTTAAATAGTGACGATTGATTGTATAATCCATAATCGATCCTATTAGTGATTGATCCTGAAGTGCAGCTGCATATTCAAAGGTACCGACACGGATATGAGAGCTTGCAACACGAGTTAAAATTGCTCCAATCAATTGTGTTTCTCGCATTACTTTTTCACCTGTTTTAACAACCGCCAAACTTCTAGTTGTTGGGATATTAAGATTATGCATTGCTTCAGAAATTATATATTCACGTAGCATTGGTCCAAGCGCTGCTCTCCCATCTCCTCTGCGTGAATAAGGTGTTTTTCCTGAACCTTTAAATTGTATATCTAATCTTTTTTTATCATCTGTGACATGCTCACCCCATACTACTGCACGTCCATCTCCAAGCATTGTAAAATGACCAAACTGATGACCTGCATATGCCTGTGAAAATGTCTGCACATCATTAGGCAGATTATTCCCTGAAAATAATTCTGCTAGTTGCAATTTATTTAGCTTATGAAAATCTAGTCCTAAAGAATTAGCAAGATCATTATTAAATATAACAATTTCAGGTGACGAAACGGGGTCCACATTTTGCATTGTGAAAAATTGTGATGGTAACTCAGTGTATGTTGTATCAAAATTAAAACCACACATAAATTTATCAAGCTAAGTTAATAGTATTTTATATCAAATAACAAAATAGGGAGCTACTGGCGGAGAGAGAGGGATTCGAACCCTCGATACGCTTTTAACGTATACTCCCTTAGCAGGGGAGCGCCTTCAGCCACTCGGCCATCTCTCCATAATAATATAATCACAACTTTATATTATCATGAGAACTTGTTTCTTTGGGCACCTTTTCAACATTTTTGATTCGATTGTATACTTCTTCTCTATGTACCGTGACATCCTTTGGCGCATTTATTCCAATTCTAACTTGAGAACCTTTAATTCCAAGAACCGTGATTGATATTTCATCCCCAACTTTTAAAGACTCGCCTATTCGTCTGGTTAAAATTAGCATCCCTACCTCCGCTTGCCCTTTTTAAAAACAGGCTTTTTTTATTATAATAACCTTTCATACTACAGGGTATTTTTGATAGTGCAAAGCAATTATTTAAGTATGCAGGTCAAACGCAGAATGTAATGCCTGTAAGGCTTTTTCAAGGTCGCCTTCACTTATTACAATAGATATTTTGATCTCTGATGTAGAAATCATACTAATATTAATATTTTCGTCTGCCAATATTTTAAACATTTTACTTGCTACCCCGGCATGTGTTCTCATGCCAACGCCCACCATTGAAACTTTAACAATATTATTGTTTCCTTCAATTTTGTTAGCATTTAAATTTTTTGCACTATCAGATAAAAGTTTCTTTGCGTTTTTATAATCATTTCTATTAACAGTAAAAGTAAAATTTGCGAGACCATCTTCTCCTACATTTTGTACTATCATGTCAATATCAATATTAGCATCAGCAATTGGTCCTAATATCTTTGTAGCTATTCCAGGTAGATCAGGAACTCCCCTCACAGTAAGCTGTGCTTCATCTTTATTGAAGGTAATTCCAGAAATTATAGGCTGTTCTTTTATTGATTTACCCTTAACTATCTGTGTTCCACTACTATTACTAAATGTAGAGGCAACTCTAAGATTAACATTATATTTTTCTGCAAATTCTACAGACCTAGGTTGTAGAATTTTTGAGCCCTGCGAAGATAACTCTAGCATTTCTTCGGATGTTACTTGGTCTAATTTCTTTGCATCTTTAACTATATTAGGATCTGTTGTATATACACCATCAACATCAGTATATATTTGACATTCATCAGCATCTAAAACAACTGATATTGCAACTGCAGATGTATCAGAACCACCTCTTCCTAAAGTAGTTATCTCGCCAGCTTCAGAAACGCCTTGAAAACCTGCAATAACAACTATGTTCCCATCATCAAGTTTCTCTTTAATAATTTTATGATTAATAGAGGTAATTCTTGCCTTATTAAACGAATCATCAGTTATTATGCCTGCTTGTTGTCCAGTTAATGAAATTGCTTTATGGCCCTTTTTATTTAATAGCATTGTAAGCAAAGCAATTGTTACTTGCTCTCCAGTCGATAGTAAAGCATCAAGCTCTCTACCAGTAATATTACTATCAATCTCTTTAGCAAGAGAAATAAGTCTGTTTGTCTCGCCACTCATAGCTGAAACAACAACAACTATATCATTACCATTGTCTTTTTCTCTTATTACTTTATCAGCAACAAGTGCTATCTTTTTAATATCACCAACAGAAGTTCCACCATATTTTTGAACAATAAGACTCATATTTGACTTATATATTTGACGAAATAATAGTACTAATTTTTTTTCTTAAACTTTCAAAATCCTCAGAATATCTCATTCCACATTGTGCATATTCATTTTTACCACCACCAGTTGCACCAATACTATCTGATATTGCATTTATTATACTGAGTGAAGAATGCTTATCCAGAAGATTCTTGCTCAGAGAGCAATGGATTTCCATTTTGCCTGAATCGCTCTGACATAATACAAGAACTAAATTCTCTTTTGATTGGATTACATTATCTATCACACTTTTTATATTTTTCTTACCTATATAGTCAATTTCCACTATAGAAAAATTAACTTTTTCTAGATTAATATTTTCTACGCTAGATAAAATCTTATTAAGCGCGATACTTGATTTTAAAGATAAAACTTCTTTGTTTAGTTTTAAATTTTCATCCACCAAACTAGAAACTTTTTCTATTAAATCATCAGAACTGGTTTTTAAAATTTTTGTTAAATCTTCTATCATTTTTTTTCTAATCAAATTATACTTATTTGCATAATCTCCTGTTATTGCTTCAATTCTTTTTACTCCAGCTGCTACACTCTCATAGTTTAGTATTTTAAATGATCCAATCTCGCCTGTTTTAGATACATGAGTTCCTCCACAGAGTTCAGTAGACACATTACCAAATTGTAATACTCTAACATTATCTGAATATTTTTCTCCAAATAACGCAACTGCGCCAGCTTTTATAGCTTCATCTTTATTCATTATAGACGTTTTTGAGTCAATATCTTTATCTATATTTATGTTAACTTCATTTTCAATTTCTTTTATTAGATCAGGTTTTATCTTGTTTGAGTATGAAAAATCAAACCTTAGTTTGTCATTTGAAACCAGAGATCCTTTTTGCTCTACCTCTTTGCCTAAAATCTTTATTAAAGCGCTGTGAAGTAAATGTGTTGCAGAATGATTATAAGTAATATCTTCTCTATATTTTTTATCAATTGAGCAACTTACATCATCTCCAACAGAAAAACTTCCATTTTCTATATATCCTATATGGATATGAATATCACCTTTTTTTTGGGTATCTTCAACAATAAATATCCCGCTCTTACCAGTTATCTTTCCTCTGTCTCCAACCTGGCCTCCAGATTCTCCATAAAATGATGTATCGCTAGCTACTAAAATTATAGAATCACCGTCACTAGCAGATTTTACACTCTTATTATCAACTATTATTTCAAGAATTTTAGATTCGACAGTGCTTTCAGAATAGCCCAAAAATTCTGTATTTTTCTTTGTTTTAAGATTATAAACAACTGCTGGGTCAAATTTTTTGTGCGCCTTACTCCTTGTCTTTTGCTCACTCATAAGATCATTGAAATTTTCTAAATCGATTTTAAAGTTATTATCAGAAGCCATTGAAGAAGTTAGATCGACAGGAAATCCATATGTGTCATATAATTGAAAAACAATGTCTCCAGGTATCACCTTCTCTAAGCCTTTATTCTCAATGTCCTTAATGTTTTTTTCCAATAATTCAAGTCCATGTGATAGTGTTTCGTTAAATTTCTCTGACTCATCATCTATAGATTTTTTTATTTTAGACGAATTATTTTCTAGCTCTGGGAACTGACTTCCCATTGTTGATATAAAAATTGGTACTAATTTGCTAAAGAAATTATCTGGTAAATTTAACTTTTTTGTATGTAGCAATGCTCTTCTAATTATTCTCCTTAGCACATACCCTCTTCCTTCATTTGCTGGGAAAATATTTTCAGATATTAAAAAAGACGATGATCTTATATGGTCAGCAAGCACATTCATTGAAGAAACATTTTTCTTTTCTTTTGTATGTGAATCAATGAACTCTAGCATTTCTTTAAACTGATCAATTTCATAATTACTATGCACTCCTTGCATTACTGCGGATATCCTTTCTAAGCCCATACCAGTATCAACAGAAGGTTTAGGCAAAGGAAGCAGCTCCTTATCTTTAGTTTTATTATATTGCATAAATACTAAGTTCCAGATCTCTACAAATCTCTCTCCGTTATCTCCATGTCCAGGTGGATGTCCAGAATACTTTTCCCCAAAGTCATAAAATATTTCTGTACAGGGTCCGCAAGGACCTGTATCGCCCATGCTCCAAAAATTATCATCATTATCAATAACTGAAAGCCTGTTTTTATCTAAATCAATATCGCCTAGCCATATTTTTCTAGCATCAGCGTCTGTCTTATGAATAGTCACCCATAGTTTATCTGGTGAGATATTTAACTCATTGATAAGAAAATCCCATGCATAGTTAATTGCTTCATGCTTAAAATAATCTCCAAAGCTAAAATTTCCTAACATCTCAAAAAATGTATGATGCCTTGTTGTATAACCAACGTTATCTAAATCATTATGTTTGCCTCCAGCACGAAGACACTTTTGACTTGATACTGCTCTAGAGAATTTTAAGCTACTATTTCCTAAAAAAATATCCTTAAACTGAACCATACCAGCATTTGTGAACAATAATGTATCATCATTTATAGGAGATAAAGGACTTGATTCTACGTACTCATGATTATTTTTAACAAAATAATCGATAAAACTTTTTCTAATTTGAGAGCTTGTACTTTTCATAAAAATTTTAAAATATTACTAGTTTAACCATGATCTTCAAGAAGTTTTTTTATATGACTTGCTTGAAAACCCCTAGACATAAAATAGTTATATAGTTTTGATCTAGACTTATCATCATTTTCATTTTTTTTATAAAATTTTTTATTATAAAGCTTGACT
>JAYZIH010000106.1:0-6032 GCA_036165695.1 Pseudomonadota bacterium
GAGCCTTGCATTTCTGAGGTTTGCTTCACTGAGGTCTGCTCCACTGAGGTTTGCATTTCTGAGGAATGCTCCACTGAGGTCTGCTCCACTGAGGTTTGCTCCTACTAATTTACAATTATTACAGCTATTCAACGAAATGAGCTTCTTAATATTAGTATCCACATCAATTGCAAACGCTTGTGAAGTAAATAAAAGAAAACAGACTGTGAGTAGTGTAGTTTTCATTTTTATTCATCACCCTCTTTTACAAAAATGCCATCAATCATTTTCCCCTTACGATCTTTGATATCATTATAGGCAACCGATAGGCATTCATCCATTGTTAAATTATTTCTAACCATAATATTAATTAAAACTACCATCATGTCTCCAATATCATCCCTAATATCCTTATCTTTACAGATACTATCAGATAATTCACCCATCTCTTGGGCTAGCTTCATATACTGGTCTTTATCAGTGCTGCCGTCTATCAGATTCCGATCCTTGTGCCACTGCCCAATTAGCTGTTCATAGTTTGACTCTGTCATATTTCCACCTCAAGTTTTCATATACCTATCTTTACGTAATAAAGAATTTACTCTACAAAAATTAATTTCCACTATACCATGTTATTATTTTAATAAGTCGCCCTGGTGGCACAACTGGATAGCGCGTCCCCCTCCTAAGGGGAAGGTTGCAGGTTCGATTCCTGCTCAGGGCACCACTTTTTTCATTATTTAGATATAGGTATAAATTTCCCGCCAATACCTAACATATGTATATCATTAATATCTTTACCAAAATCTCTTAATAATGACATATCAATAAAATAAGTTGAGGCAAAAATAAAATCTTTTCTAACTACACTAGCTTTTGCAAGCATCGAAGACAGGCCTCCTGCTAGATCACTAATCTCTTTTGACTGCCCTTCATTACTCATCTCTGTGCTTACATGATCAGCGATAAAACTTGTAAATTCAGTTGTGGTCGGGTTCGACATATATAGTGTAAATAATATAATTCCCAAAAAAATATATTTCATCATAAAGAACCTCGCTTAAGGAGAAAGTCTCTCAATAACCCACCTTCCCTTCTTCTTCTTAAATAATAACCGATCGTGCATTCTAGAATTTCTGCCTTGCCAAAACTCTATACTATCTGGAGCAATACAAAAACCACCCCAGTATTTTGGTCTCGGTATTTTTTTATTCTTATACTCTTTTTTTAACAAGTCAAACTTATCCTGAAGCTCCTGATAGTTATCAAGTACCTCACTTTGAGATGAAGCGAGTGCCCCTATCTGACTTAATCTTTCCCTTGAATTGAAGTATGTATTGGATATGCTAACACTTACTTTTTTGGCGCGTCCTTCTATCCTTACTTGTCGATTAAGCTTTTCCCAGTAAAAAGTCAGAGCAACATAGGGGTTATTTGCTATATCTTTGCCTTTTTGGCTCTTATAATTCGTATAAAAATAAAAACCTGTGTTGTTGTATTTTTTTAGTAAAACCATTCTATTTGTAGGTCTCCCCTTTTTATTAACAGTGGAGATATTCATAGCATTCGGATGTTTTAATTTTAATTTTTCAGCATCCTTATACCATAAATCAAACTGACGAATAGGGTTCTTAAGAATTCTCTTTTTGCTTAAATGCATACTAGATACCAAGGATAAATAAGTCTATAATTAGCCGAGTTTATATATTTGAGGTTAGGTTAGCATGTCAGAAAATTTAATCAAACAGAACGACGATCCTGGGTACATTATAGCTTGGAAAACTAAGCAGGGCTTTGAAACTGGAAAATTAGATTCTGAAATGACATATGGTGAAGCAGTAAAAAAATGTGAGGAGCTAATAGGAAAGGATCCTGAAAAAACCTACTGGCCTGAAAA
This sequence comes from Pseudomonadota bacterium, assembly GCA_036165695.1. GTDB lineage: Bacteria > Pseudomonadota > Gammaproteobacteria > Poriferisulfidales > JAYZIH01. The sequence continues at coordinate 1,877 of JAYZIH010000106.1, forward strand.
GATAAGCAAGGAAGAAGGTTTTAAATTTCCCTAAATATCTAATAAATCATTCTGATTAAATTCAATACCTAATCCGTTTAATCCACAATAACCATCTGGGTTCTTAGCTAAGTACTGCTGATGGTAGTCTTCTGCATAAAAAAAATTAGGCAAAGGCATAATCTCTGTAGTTATCTTATTAGTGAACTTCTTATTTATTTGAGAACTATATATATTAAAAGATTTTTCCGCCATTTTAAGTTGCTCACTAGTTGTTGTATATATAGCTGAACGATATTGTGTACCCACATCATTTCCTTGGCGCATACCTTGGGTAGGATTATGGGATTCCCAAAATATTTTTAAGATAGAAGATAAATTAATTTTTTTATCTAAATAAACAACTTTTACTAACTCAACATGGTTTGTTGTTCCCAAACAAACATCTTGGTATGAAGGCTTATCTTTTTTTCCACCTCCATATCCAACAGATGTTACATAAATAAAATCTAAGTCCCAAAATAATTTTTCAGCCCCCCAGAAACATCCCATTCCTAAGAAAATTTCTTTGTGTTCTTTAGGGCAAGGTGAAAAGATATTTTTATTATTTATAAAGTGTTTCTGTTCCATATTTCTATTAATAAAAGATGTTTTTTCTCCAGACAAAACAAAGGTCGCTTTCGCGACCTTAGAGCTCAACAATATTTATTATTATTATTGTTCGTTACGGACCATATGAAAATGGAGAGGCAAGTCCAACTTTATTTGTTTGAGAAAAGTTCTTACCATTTCCAGTATAGGTATTTTTAACTGATCTAAATACTTGAATATCATATGGTGGTGCTACAGCTAAAGGCATGTTTTTAACTAATACTGGGCCACCATCTGCGCCATCCACAGCAACAAGTTCTTCGTGACCAACATCACCTATAGTTAAAGAACGACCTTTTTCTGAGATTTCTATATTGATTGGAGCTTTTTCTGCACTTATTACCTCGCCAACTAAGCTAGCAATAATTGCAAGGTGTCCTCCACCTTTTCCACTCCATAATTCGCAAATAGCATTAAATTGTTCGTCAGACGCTCCATCATCAACATATAATGCTAAACTCCAGCCTCCGTCAGTTAGGTTTTTATTTTCACCTTTACATGGAGCATGAAGCCAAACACCCACTTTTCTATCGCTTAAGTCAACACCGTTATAATTTCCTTCTTCTATATGCCAGCCTACCTGTGCTTCACAAAAACCTTCTGTAGGTGGTTCAAGAAATATACATGGGCACACTAAATCACAGTTACATGATTCAAAATAATTACCTTTAACATTCCAATCTGCCATTTTTCCCCCTATTGTTTTTTTGGTTAATAGCAAATATTCCGACACCAAGGAAAGATATTAACCCCATTATAGTATTTATAAAAATCCTTCTATATAGGCATATTATTATCTTCACCTGATTTTTTGTCAAATTTTTGTACAAGGGGTTCTCAAATCAAGCTATTTTGGGTATATTTCTCATACAAATAGCATAATAAAGGGGTACATGTGTAGTTATGGATGCTCAAAAGACATCAAATCTTAATAAATTTCAAACACTTATTGTATTTTTAGGGATTCTCTCTATAGCTGGGTCTAGCTGGTATTTCCTCTATAAGATGGATGAAAATATGAAGAATATGATGGATGGTGACATGCAGATGGGGATGGATATGAAGTCTGAGATGGATATGAAGGCCGATAATACATCAGGAATCAATATTAGTGACCAGCGTATAAGGTTAATGCCGCCTAATATAAAGATGACTGCTGGTTATTTTTCAATAGAGAATAAAGGCAATGAAAAAATAAAGTTAGTATCAGCTAGTAGTAGTCTTTTTGACAAGGTTGAATTGCATACCATGTATAAAGATGGTGATGCAATGATGATGAAAGAAGTGGGTCATGTAGAACTACTTCCTAGTAAAAAATTCAAATTTTCCCCTATGGGTCATCATTTAATGTTGATTGGTCCAAAAGAAGTACTTAAAGAGGGTGCTGTAGTTGATGTTGAACTTAATTTTTCTAATTCGGTCGCTATAAAAACGAATTTTGTAGTTAAAAAGATATCTGTGATGAAGATGAATATGCAAGAGACATGGTTACCTGATACTGGGTGGATGCCACCAATGAGTAATATTTGGTCTCTCAATGACTTTTATCAACTATTTATTATGTGGGCTATTATGATGATAGCCATGATGAGCCCTAGTATAGTTGGATCCGTTCTGATGTACGCAAAAGTAAATAAAGCGAAGATGGAAAAAGGCCTCCAATATACCCCAACCTTTATCTTTTATCTTGGATACCTATTAGCATGGATAATATATTCTCTTGGGATTTCTTTAATACAATATCCCTTACAAGTTGAAGCACTAATGAATCCAATGCTTGCTTCAATTAGTCACACCTTATCAGCAGTTGTGCTTATAATTGCAGGAATTTATCAATTTACGCCTTATAAATATGCCTGTTTAAATAAATGTCGAACTCCATTATCTTTAATTATGGCGCAGTGGAAAGATGGTTCTTGGGGTGCTCTTACTATGGGCTTAAGTAATGGATTTTATTGCGTCTTTTGTTGCTGGTTCTTAATGGCAGTTTTATTGGTTGCCGGTGTGATGAACATGGCATTTGTAGTCATTTTGACATTATTTGTCTTAGTAGAGAAATTACTTCCTGTGCCAGAAAGTATGGAATCCGTTTATTTTAAAGTTATAACCATAGTACCTGGTCTATTTCTAATTGCTTGGGGCGTAAGCTTTATCTTATAAAGTAATTTATTTAAAAGATTAGTTACCAATAATATTCAAATGAACCCTTCTCTCGAATGCATGACTTCGATGCTCATATAAATATATTGCTTGCCAAGTACCTAAAACCAATTTGGAATTTTCAATTGGGATAGACAACGAAGTATTTGTTAATAAACTTCTTATGTGTGCTGGCATATCATCTGGGCCCTCTGTGTCATGTTCATAAACAGATGGGTCTTCAGGAACTATCCTTTTAAAAAAAGATTCAATGTCTCTTAAAACAGCTGGGTCCGCATTTTCCTGAATTATAAGAGAGGCAGATGTGTGTTGAATATATAGTGAACATAATCCTTCTTTAATATTAGCAGTTGATACATTTTTAATGACCATCTGCGTAATATCATTTAATTCTTTTGGAGTTGTTTTAATAGTAATCTTGTCATTAATCAATTTCATAAAATAAATTAAACATGGTTATAATTACATATATTGGTATATTAATACTAATAAAAAATACTATCACATGCCAAAATAGATTATGACATTATTACTTACAATAGTACCATCACTGTTAATTGCTTATTACATATATATTTCAGACAAATTTACTGAACCCAAAGGTTTGTGTGTTAAAGCTTTTATTATAGGTATTCTAATATCTTTTCCTATTGGCCTGCTGAATGAATATTTTATTTGGAGTTATGAAAACCCACACGATTATGCTTGGCTTGCTGGCATAACTGAAGAGTCAGTAAAATTCTTAGCTGTTTTATTTTTGGCTAAAAAACACTTTGAGTTTGATGAACCAATGGATGCAATTGTATACGGTACATTAGTTTCATTAGGTTTTGCTACTTTGGAAAATTATCAATACGTATACGTGCTGTACCCAGATGCAGCAAATTATACAGCAATTTGGAGAGCTTTTACTGCAATTCCAATGCATGCTTGCTGCGGGATCATTATGGGATTTCATTTAGGGCTATATATCTTTTATGGTTCTAAAACTGATTTATATAAAGCACTTTTATTACCTATGATTTTCCACGCTTTATATAATTTTACTATCACAGCTGCAGGTATTTTTTGGGGAATTATAGTTTTATGGTTTATATTTAGCTACGCTATGCGTCTTCATAAAGCAGTTAAAATAGTTCAAAGCTTAAAAAGTGAAGAGAAGGAAGAAAGACTTAATTAAAATCCTGGTAGCTATGGGTGTACGCTAATATGCCTACTGATAGGTCTATCTGAGTAGCGAGATTCTGATATTCCCATGTATATTCCCATTGATTTTTCTTCCTTTAATTTAGGTAATGTTATGCATATCGTAGTCTAAATTTTTACTTTTACATTTAGGGCAAAACAGTAATTCTTCTCGATCAAG
>JAYZIH010000107.1:0-4370 GCA_036165695.1 Pseudomonadota bacterium
TCAACTGTTATTGAATATCTTAGGTTGGATGTTCCGAAGAATGAAAAGGATGCGTGGCTCGCTGCTGAGAAAGAGAGTTGGGAACCTTGGCTGATGAAACAGAAAGGATTTGTTAAAAGAGAACGGAAAAATATTTGCCATTCAAGGAAAAGCTATAAATGATAGTGCTTCAAAAGATACAAAAGTTTTAGTTGTAGGCAACCCTGCTAACACTAATGCTTTGATTGCAATGAGTAATGCTCCAGATATTAATCCAAAGCAATTTACCTCTATGATGAGATTAGATCATGACAGGACATTAGCAAAACTTTCTAATAAATATAAAACAGATATAGAAAATATAAGAAAAGTTGTAGTATGGGGAAATCATTCAAATACGCAGGTACCAGACGTAACTAATTCAATAGTAAATGGCGTAAATATAAATGACATTTTAGAGCAAGATTGGTACTACAAAGAATTTATTCCCTCTATACAAAAAAGAGGTGCAGAAATTATCGAGGCAAGAGGCTTATCTTCAGCAGCATCTGCTGCAAATGCAGCTATATCTCATATAAAAGACTGGGTTTTTGGAAGTAGTGAATGGGTTAGCATGGGGCAACTTTCTGACGCAAACTCATATAGCATATCAGATAACCTAATCTTCTCATTTCCTACTACCTGTGCTGAAGGAGAATATACACGAATAGAGAATCTAGACATACATGAATCTTTACTTCAGTATATAAGAAAAACCGAAGACGAATTAAAAAGCGAACGCGATTCTGTTAAAGATTTAATTAAATAAAAATAATTAAATCTTAACTCCATCCCATTCAGTTATAAAGTCATCAATATATTCAGCTACAACGTCAGGCCTATCTTCTTGTGACCAATGCCCAGCTCTTTCAATCACTTGAAAACGCACTGGACCTCCTATGTCTTTTTTAAGCCTTTGTCCCGATTCAACTGGCATCCATGCATCATGTAATGCCCAGAAAACGGCAGTTGGACAAGTAATCTTTTTATGATCAACTGCAAGTGTTTCCTCATTTGATGGTTCAGAACAAATCTTAACTAAAGATTTAAAGCCAGTAAGGCCATCCCTACCCCAATGACATAAATAATTTTCTTTCACGTTTTTATCCGTAAAAGCAATTTTGTCATGACTTCCAGTTCTCATTAAACCCGCAAACTGAGCAACGGCACCTGGCATTGCTCCTGCAAGAACATCGTCTGAGGCGCCTACTAATCCATTAAATGCTTCAACTTCAAGCACTGGCCAGTAATCATATGCAACAGGATTAAGTAAAACTAGCCTACTAATATGGTCACAATATTTTGATGCGAAAACCTGACAAACTCCACCACCATGGTCATGCCCGACTAGCACAACTTTACCTTTTAATCCTAATTCTGATATTACTTCTTTAATAACCTCTGCTTGATTATTAAAGCTATGAACAAAATCATCTAACGGCATAGAGGATTGTCCGTAGCCTATCATGTCCATTGCGTAAGTTTTATAATTTCCTTCTAATCTTTTAGTAACATGTCTCCACAAACGTGCATTTGTTGGTATTCCATGTACGAATAATATAGCTTGCCCCTTGCTGCCAGCTTCCTCAATATTTACTTCAAGGTCAACACCACATGCTTTAACTTTGACTTTCACCTTGCTTCCCTCCATTTATTATTTGATTACAGTTTATTCCAAAAAACATATAATGTACAAGTAATTTTATGATTAAGATAATAGCCTTAGTGATTGTCGGGGTTTTATTAGTATTTTTATATAAAATACTTAAAACCCGGATACAAAGAATGAGCAAGTGGAAGATATTCTTCTGGTCGCTCCCTATTATTGTTGTGATAATATATTTTTTAACAAAAAACATACATGTCGCTGCCATAACTGGCGCAATTCCTTATGTACTTCTTATTATTAAAAGATTATTTTCATTAATGCGATTTTGGCGTTATATAAAAACTTTTAGAAATCAAAAAACCAATAAAACTAAATCTCAAGTTATGACAAAAACTCAAGCTGCTGGAATACTAGATGTAGGAGAAAATGCAACCACAGAAGAGATTGTCTTAGCACATAAAAAAATGATGCAAAAATATCATCCTGATAAAGGTGGTAACGATGAGATTGCTAAAATAATTAATGAAGCTAAAGATATAATGCTAAGTTAGCTTTGTACAATGGCATCCAGGATCCTTATTTATAGTTAAATGTCTAAAAGTTGATGCTAAACCATCAATTATAAATAGTTTCTTAAAATACGAAGGATCAAGGCCTACAATAACTTTTATACATTCAATGGCCATAAATGAGCTTATTGTTCCAACAAGAGGCGCCATAACGCCAGAATCTGAGCATGAGTTATCATTATCTAAGAGCTGTCTATATATACACGAATAACAAGGGTTATTTTTCCCAGGCAAATATGTAAATATCTGCCCATGAAAACCCTCTACTGCGCCAATAATTAATTTTTTTTTATTTTTAACACACGAGGAATTGATTAATTTTCTTGACTCGAAATTATCTGTTCCGTCTAGAACCACAGATGAGTTGCTAATGATTTTAGAAACATCTTCCTCTGTAGCCACCTTTTTGTTAAAAGTATTAATTTCAGTGGATTTAGAATATCTACTAATCATACTTTTTGTAGCATCTGTTTTATACAAGCCTACATCTATTTCAGAATACGTAATTTGTCTTTGTAAGTTTGATATTTCTACTTTATCAAAATCCACTAAATTAATTTTTTTAATACCTGAAGTTGCGCTATATATTGATAACAAAGCGCCAATACCACCTAAGCCAAAAATTGTAATTTCAGATGAAAGTAATTTTTCTTGCCCTTCTATTCCAAATTTTGGAAGTAATATATGTTTAGAAAAATATAAAAGTTGTTTATCGTCTATACTTGAATTCATTTTTTACTATTAAATTTATCAATTTGATCTTTTGTTGCTTCTTTTTGATATTTAGATTTCCATTCGTCATATGGCATACCATAAATTATTTTTCTTGCTTCATCATAATCTATTTTAAGCCCTTGTTCTTCAGCAGCAGCTACATACCATTTTGATAAACAATTTCTACAAAAATCAGCTAAATTCATTAAATCAATATTTTGTACGTCTGTTTTTTCTTGCAAATGTTTCGTTAGCCTTCTAAATACAGCAGCTTCAATCTCCACAGATATATCTTTATTGTTATCATTCATAGCATTAAAATTCCTTATAGTTTATATTAATAATATGTTACAAGATAAATTTCAAATATTCCATTATGAATAAAATTAATATTACGGTTGGTATATTAGCTGGTGGCAAAGCCACTAGAATGAATAACCAAGATAAGGGTTTAGTTATGTTCAATGGAAAATATATGATTGAAAACATAATAAATGCAATTGAACCATATGTTAAACATATAACAATAAATGCAAATAGAAATATTTCAAAATATAAAAAACTTGGATACCCTGTAGTGCAAGATTTTTATGAGGGATATGCTGGACCTTTATCGGGGATATATTCTATTCTAAATGTAACAAATTCAAAATATCTAATGATTTTGCCATGTGATTCCCCCCTTATTGAATGGAAGCTCATTCAAGAAATGTATAACGAAATAAAATCATCTGGTGTTGAAGTCGTAGTTGCGCATAATACTAACAGGGCACAACCAGTTTTTATGATTATCGATACTGCAGTTAAGGATTCTATAAAAGAGTATATTGAATCTGGAAGCAGAAAAATAGATTTTTGGTATCTTGAGAAAAACTATAAATATATATATTTCAATGAAAATTGTGACTATTTTAAAAATATTAATACAGAAGAAGAATTAAATAATTTAGAGACAAAAAATAATGAAGAATAATAAAATAATCGGTTTTGCTGGATATAGTGGTGTAGGGAAAACGACTATATTAACAGAAGTTATAAAAATACTTTCAGCAAAAGGTTTAAAAATTGCAGTAATTAAACATGCACATCATAATTTTGATGTAGATAAGCCTGGAAAAGATAGCTATGAACTAAGAAAGTCAGGAGCAAAAGAAGTTTTAGTTTCCTCAAAAAATAGGTGGGCATTAATATACGAAAATTATGAAGAAAAAGAATCTATTTTAAGTGAGTTAATTGAAAAAATTAATGCAGATAAAGTTGATATTATTATTGTTGAAGGTTTTAAAAATGAAAAATTTCCAAAGATAGAAATATATAGGAAAGGTATAAGTAAAACAAAACTTCATGAACATGATAATAATATTATTGGAGTAGCTACAGACAACCCAAGTTCTTTAAGTACAAAAATAAATGTACTTAATCTAAATAACCCAGATCAAATATCAGAATTTATTATTGAT
>JAYZIH010000108.1:0-3699 GCA_036165695.1 Pseudomonadota bacterium
GCATTAAGTATAACTGAACAATGTATTTCATATGATGATAATATCCTGTCTTATGAAAATGTATGTAAAACCCTATGTTATCTACCAAAAGAAAATATAAATAAGCTTGTAGAATTAATATCAAATAGCAAATTAAATGATATTGTTAATCTTATTGAAGAATTTTATTTACAGTCAATAGATTTTGAGAATCTTTTGAAGGAATTAATTTCAATATTTCATAATTCATTGGTATCTAAAAAAACAGGTCTTCGTTATGAAGGAGATAATGAGTTTTCAATCAATAAAATTGCATCATCATTTGAAAATGAGGCTATTCAAGAAATGTATAGGTCAGGTATAGATAGTTTAAAAGATTTCCCATATGCCCCTAACCATAAGTGCGCATTTGAAATGGCTATTCTTAATATATTGCTTGTATGTGAACCTAAATCTAGTGAGATAAAAAAAAAGAATAAAGAAATAGGTGAGACAAAGCCAGATACAAATGAAACAACCAGTACAATAACTGGCAGTAGAAGCATTTCCTGGGAAGATACAATTACGAAACTAAAACTAGACCAAATTACATTAAATTTAGCAAATAATCTTGAATTATCTAATCATGATAATAATAGAATAACTTTTTTGATATCTGAAAGCTTGAGTGGGCTTGTAACTGAGAGGTGTAAGTTGAAGCTCAAAGAAGCTTTGTGCTTATATTATAAGGATAAAATAGAAATAGATATAAATTTTACTGATAATAACTTGGACACAGTTCAGGATAAAGTGAATGAAAAAAAACAAAAAGAATTAGAAAGCGCAAAAAAAACTTTAGTGGAAGATGACTTTGTTAAAATACTCCAGGATAAATATAATGCAGAAATAATATCAGGATCAGTTAAAACTAATGAAGAATAATATTTTAGATAGTTTAATTAATGCCTTTACATGCTTACCTGGGGTTGGAAATAAGACAGCTAAAAGAATGACTTATTATTTGTTACAAAGAGCTAAGGATGATGCTTTAAATCTTTCAAATAGCCTTAAGGAAGCGGTTGAAAATACTAGAAACTGTAAAAATTGTAGGAATTTATGTTTTGAGGATCTTTGCACAATATGTAGTGATAATTCAAGAGAACTAAATAAAATTTGCATAGTTGAGAATTCATCCGATGTATCAACTATTGAAGATAATACTGAATACAAAGGTTTATATTATGTCCTACACGGAAAACTTTCACCACTTGATGATATTGGCCCAAAGGAAATAGGTCTAGATTTCCTGGAAAATAAATTATTATCTGAAAATATAGAGGAGATTATATTGGCAGTAAACTATACTATAGAAAGCGATGTAACAGCACATGTGATTAGTGAAATTGCATCAAATAATAACATCAAAGTTACACGTTTAGCTCAAGGAGTTCCTGTTGGAGGTGAATTAGAATACTTAGATAAAAATACCTTGCTAGCAGCTTTTAATAAAAGGACAAATTATTAAAATGAGTAAAAATCAAAAAAATCTTATTTGGATAGATCTAGAAATGACAGGGCTAGACACTATGAAAGATGAAATTATAGAGATAGCAACAATTGTTACAGACAAAGATTTAAATGTTCTTCAAGAGGGTCCAGTTATTGCAATAAAGACAGATAAAAATATTATTGATTCAATGGACGAGTGGAATACAAAACAACACAATAAGACTGGACTTGTAGAAAGGGTACTTAAGAGCTCTTATTCGTATGAAGATGCTGAAAAGCTAACAATTGAATTTTTAGAGATATATTTAGATGCAAACCAATCACCAATGTGTGGAAGTGGTATATGTCAAGACAGAAGATTTTTATCTAGATGTATGCCAAGCTTAGAAAGATTCTTCCACTATAGGAATCTTGATGTAAGTTCAGTAAAAGAAATAGCTAATAGGTGGTATCCAGATATTAAATATAAAAAAGAACCATCACATATAGCTCTACAGGATATTAAGGACTCAATTGACGAGCTAAAATTCTATAGAGATCACATTTTTGTTCGGATTGACTGATATCCGTTATTTATATTGATATTAGTATCTTTTGGGGAGTCATCCATATATGGGTAGTTAGTATTATAGTGAAGTCCTCTACTTTCTTTTCTTAGTATTGAAGAATCAATTATGATTTTAGCAACATCAATAAGGTTCCTTAATTCAATTATTTCATGATCAATTTGTGAAATTTTAAAATAGGTATCGATTTCTTTCTTATATATATTTATCCGATCATGGGCTTGAATGAGTCTCCTATCATTTCTAACTATGCCTACATAATCCCACATTAATGTTCTAACTTCTTTCCAACAATGTCTTACTATAATTTTCTCATACTTTTTTTCTTTAGTTTTAATATCTTTATTACTAAATGTCTTTTCTATATCTTTAGTATTTTTATGAATTCTTTTAATATCTTCTAGCACTTGGTTTGCAAAATATATACACTCTAATAGGGAGTTACTTGCCATCCTGTTTGCACCATGTAGGCCAGAATAAGCAACCTCACCAATCGCATACAAATTATCTAAATTTGTTTTGCCATTTTCATTAATTTGGATTCCACCACAAGTATAGTGCGCAGCTGGCACTACCGGAATTGGGTCTTTAGACATGTCTATACCATAACTTTTACATTTATCATATATATATGGAAATCTCTTTTCTATAAAATTTAATCCTTTATGCCTAATATCAAGAAGCACATAGTCAAATCCATTCGTTTTCATTTCATTATCTATTGCTCTTGCTACTATATCTCTTGGTGATAATACTCCTCTACTGTCATACCTATGCATAAATTCCTTATTGTTAGGTAATATTAATTTTCCACCTTCACCTCTAACAGCTTCGCTAATTAAAAATGATTTAGCCTCAGGATGATATAAACATGTTGGATGAAATTGCATAAATTCCATATTAACTATATTACACCCAGCCCTATACGCCATAGCTATACCATCACCAGACGACGTATTTGGATTACTTGTATATAAATAAACTTTATTAGCACCACCTGTAGCAAGTACTACATATTTAGCATTAAAAATATTAATCTGACTATTTTTTTTATTATATATATATGCGCCAACACATTTTTTATTACTTATAATTAAATCTATAGCAATTCTATTTTCAAATAAGTTTATATTGTCCTTACTTTTTAAACTTCCAATTAATGTATCTTGCATAACCTTACCAGTTTTATCATCAGCATGAACTATCCTAGGATGTGAATGCCCGCCTTCATGTGTAAGATGTAATTTATCTCCAAGCCCATTATTTTCTTTTGTAAAATCTACGCCTTCTTTTAGTAGCCAATTAATTATTGTTTTTGATGAGTTAGCAACGCTTCTAACAACATTTTCCTTACACAAACCACAACCTATTTCCATAGTATCGTCAATATGGTCTTGTATAGAGTCTAATTTACTTAGGACAGCAGATATTCCACCTTGTGCGTAATAGGTGCTCCCTTCATGTAATGTTGATTTAGATATAACAGCTACAGACAGATTCTCAGGTATTTGTAACGCAAGGCTATTTCCTGCTGCCCCGCTACCTATGATAAGAACATCATGATAACTTACATTTGAAACTTGTGTTAGAATATTATTAGTCATTTAAGCATTATATATTATATATAACTAAAGAGACCACTATATGAAAAAAATTTATATCTTAC
>JAYZIH010000109.1:0-2738 GCA_036165695.1 Pseudomonadota bacterium
AAAATAATGAAGAAATAATTATTAACGAGGGAGACATAGTTAGTTTTAAAAAAGGCATAAAATCAACCTGGACGATAAAAGACTCATTTAAAAAATTTTTTGTTATTCATAATATTGAATAAAAATATATTTTAATTTTTTTGTAAGATAGCATATCTATTTAAAAAAATATCATACAGGTCGTTGTTCTTTCTCTCCATTATCTCTAATTTATTAACAACAATCGCTTTCCCATTTCCGTCCCAAAGTGTTCTATATTTCTTTCCATCAGCATCTATGTGGTACCAAGGTCCCGATAAATTGTTATTTTTATTCATATAACCTGAGCCTACATTTCCATCTGATAAAAATATAAATGAATATCCAGAATTTAATGATTCAGAATCTCTAAATAACAATTGCATATGACCATTTGTTTCTATCTTGCATAAACCGTCTTTTTTGCACGAACCGTACTTTTGCTCTGAATCATTTATATTATATGTGACAACATCATAAGTTTTGATTATATGTTTATCTAAAAAATTAAATGATAATTTATCGTTAATTAAGATAGGCGCTTGATTAATTTTGATCATATTTTCAGAAATACCGTTTTTATCATCTTTAAATACCCATACCTCGCCTGTAATGTTATGTCTTTCAAACTTCCCAACCACCATTTGGAAGTTATCTTTTCCTCCATTCATAGCAAGAATTCCATAACCATTCCTTTCGCCATTTTTAAAAAATCCTGAGTATGTAGCTATATGTGTTCCAGTATTTTCATCATAATAACGTGCTACACCAAATCCATTAGCCTTGCCATTACCCCACTCTCCAATATAAAGTACTGGAATATTCGGTTGATTATCTTCATACATTACATGAGTACATAAAAGTGATTCATTATCCCAATGGGCACAGTCATATGTTTCATCATAACTATGCGCGTAAAGCGATATTCCTAGTAAGACAGAAAGAACTACTATGTGATTAATCCACATTAAAAACCTCCCTACCATTCATATCTCTAAGGTTATATTTATAACAATTAGTTTGTGTTAACGAATAAAAACATAAGCTATTCTGCGTTAACGTATTAACGATTGAAGCGTGCTCAATGGCTTCAGAGCTTATATTATTAATACTAGCTTGATTTTTAACAACACACCCTACTTCATTATTATTTTCACAATAATAGCTGTTATCCCTTAGATTACTTGCATTAGCCATATCTTCATCAGGGTCAGCTCCTGCATATAGATTGGCAACAAGCAAGAAAGATAAAACAATTACGATATATGTTTGCGATACACAGATTAATTTAAGTAAAAAATTAGTCTGTAATTTTTGCCATAACTGGCGATTGATTCTAAGTTCACTCATTTTTTTCCCTCTTAAAAATTTAATATGCTCAGGTTAATTGGGGGGCAGTCACGACACAAAACAACCATTAATTTGGAGAAAACTATCTTAAAAAAAGCCACCCCAAATAACCCGAGAGACTACATCTAATTAAAGACATTACTATTTAAAAATATAAGAAGGTTTTTGTCTCTACCCATGTTGTGCTTACCCACGGTGGGTTTACCCAAAATAGGTATACCCAATATGGGTAGTTAGTTAAATATATTTTTATATGATTACTTACGTTTACTATATTTCTGTTTTGAGGGAATTACTCCACGCACACCGCCTTGTGGGTTCTCTACGTCTCCATGTCTTCTTGGGATTAGATGAAAATGTAAATGAGGGATACTTTGACCTGCGTCTTTACCATCATTAATCCCAATATTAAATGCAGTTATTTCCTTATCTAGACTAATGAGTCTGTTTCGTGTATCTGAAATAAAATCATATAACACAGCTATTTCTTCACTATTTAGATCAAAAAAAGATCTTATACATCTTTTTGGCACGATTAGAGTATGTAAAGGGGTAACAGGATAACTATCTTTAGTTGAATAAAAATATTCGTTCTCTGATTCAATTTCCTTTATTTTCTCCTTTTGAACCCTGCAAAATAGACATTTTTCCATAGTAGTATAATTTATTTTTCTTTATCCTTTTCTTTGGCCAGCATTAGTTTCTCAGACAATGTATTTGCAATTTTTGGTGTTTGTTTCCCCCATCTAGAATTTTTCATTTCATCAGCAGCCTTAGTATAATTTGCATCTTTCAAAGCAGCTAAAAAGTTTTTAAACTGTGATACACCGTCAAAGCCCATTTGCGCAACCATTTCAACAACAACACTAAATGCTAAAGGGTGAATATCCATGCCCCCTAGTATTTTTTGAGCACCATCATACGCCTTAGAAAAATCCCTTTCATATGTTACCTTCCACTCCCAATCTTCTGAGCTTATTGTATTATAGAAATCATTAGCCGAAACAGCACCTTTTGTTATTTCATTTATTTTTTTCATGTAGTTTTTACTTGGGACTCTTTGCCCATGCACATACTTATTCATGGTTGTATATGGAATGTCTGCTTTATCTGCAAAGTCTTCAACCGTGATGTCAAAATTATGTAGGTAATCTTTTAGTCTCATATATATATATTATACAAATTTTCATTGTTATTGCTATATTGTATAATTTAAGTATGTCACTGTTAGATTCGCTAAACTTAAATAACAATAATAATATAATTATTATTCCAAAATACCTGTCTAAAGAGTATATAAGGTTATATATAGAGGACAAAGAGTTGAATAATGATGGTATTTTTTATATGGATGAATATATATTTAGCAT
>JAYZIH010000110.1:0-3495 GCA_036165695.1 Pseudomonadota bacterium
CTAATATAAAGATGACTGCTGGTTATTTTTCAATAGAGAACAAAGGCAATGAAAAAATAAAAATAGTTTCTGCAAATAGTAGTCTTTTTGACAAGGTTGAATTGCATACCATGTATAAAGATGGTGATGCAATGATGATGAAAGAAGTGGACTATGTAGAGCTAATTCCAAACGAAAAGTTTGAGTTCACTCCTATGGGTCATCATTTAATGTTGATTGGCCCAAAAGAAGTACTTAAAGAGGGTGCTGTAGTTGATGTTGAACTTAATTTTTCTAATTCGGTCGCTATAAAAACGAATTTTGTAGTTAAAAAGATATCTGTGATGAAGATGGGTGGTATGAAAATGAAAAGGCCAGATTATGCTGCTCCTGTAGGCGTAAAAGCTCCGAAAGCTATGATGAAAGATAGTTGGATGTTTACCTATAAATATGGGCATATGGACATGGATTGTTGCTTGAATGATTCAGACAAAGTTAGCCACGATTATATTCAAAATACATCAGGTTATAGCATGGCTCCTTTAAGGATGGAGATGCACATGCATATGTTTGGTGCTATGTATGCGTACTCAGAAAAAAATACTTTAATGTTAATGATCCCATATATTGATAAGGAAATGGATATGGTTAAATATAGTAATGGCAAAGTTATTACAACTAGGTCTTCAGGGTTAGGTGATTTAAATCTAGTTAATATTTTTAAATACTCTAATGAGACATCATTTAAATTAGGATTATCTATTCCTATAGGAGAATTTGATGAAAAGGATTACAACCATATGAGCGTGTTAAAGGTTATGCCTTACCCAATGCAACTTGGCTCTGGGACATATGATCTTAGCGTGGGGTTAACTTATCAAAAGATGATGAAAGAATGGTCTTATGGTTATAACTTTACAGCTATAACTAGATTTGGAAATAATGGTGAAGGATGGAGATATGGAGATAGAAGAGATCTGCAGATATGGGCATCAAGACCTGTCTCAAAATCACTTAGCTTATCAATAGGATTAGATATGGAAGATTATGAAGAGATTCATGGACAAAGTGCAAATAGGAATGGCATGACACCAACATGGAACGAAAATTATCATGCAGGCACGCGTTTTACATCTAATATTGGACTAAATTTAAAAATACCTTCCCTAAGCTCTACAATTGGTTTGCAGTGTGGCGCTCCAATATATCAAGACGTACAAGGGCCTCAAATGTATCCAGACTTTAAATGTAACCTAGGTATTTCATTTATGAATATGAGTATGAAAATGTAACAACATGTTGTATAAAAATATTTTCTTATTAGTATGTATTTTTTACATCATTTGAAAGTATATAGAACATATATGCAGACACATATAAAAAAAGAAAAAATATAGCTATTAAGCCAATAAAGTGGTCATAAGTACTAATATAATGTATATAATCTGAGTTAAAATTAACTACTGAGTTTTGTTTATATATTTTTATTAAAAAAACAAAGCATGCATGCAGTCCTATGCAATAATATATTGACTTAGTTCTTATCTTCACAATACTTAACGCAATCCCAAACAAGAATAATGCTACAAACGCATCAACTTTAAGTGTTATGTTATAGCCCATTATTGCATCATATAAATACATTATTCCGGTGTCCCATCTTATATTTGGGTCGAGAATCTCTGGTATTTTTATAAAGTGGAAAGCTGAAAATATTAGGCTACTCGTTATGACTATTAATAATATGCTCATGTTATGAAAACTTTCTTGCACAAGTATACCTCTAAAAAAAAGCTCTTCAATAGTTCCTATTAATAGGCTCGTTAATATAGTTAGGAAGAATGTATAGATAAAAAAATCTAGATTTATTATAAAATCAAAGGAAAAGTCTCTTATATCAAGAAGCCAGAAGGCCATAGTAATAGGCAAAAATAAACAAAATCCCCATATAAGACCAGAAAATAAGTGTTTTTTTAGCAATCCTTTCCCATCAGAATTAATACCAAAAATATCTAACTTCTTTAGCCTTCTAAAGTTTATAGCAGGCTTAATGAAGGCAATTGCAATTAAAAAAGACCCATATTTTATTGCTTTATTTAAGGCTAAAATTGGTTGATCTCCTAATTGCATGTACAATATAGGCATAATTAGCGACGACAAAATTACCGCGCCAACAAGGTACAACGTAAAAAAAATGATATTTGCCATATAAAATTTTATTGTTAGTTTATCAAATATTATAATGTTTTATTGTTAGTAGCAAAGAAAAAGCGAGAGTGGCGGAATTGGTAGACGCGCTGGTCTTAGGAACCAGTGGGGTAACCCGTGAGAGTTCGAGTCTCTCCTTTCGCACCAAATTATATTTTTAAGGAAAAAAAATGGAAGTTAGTATAAAAAAAATAAGTCAAACAGAAAAAGAGATAAAGGTTATATTTCAATATAACGATGTAGAGATACTTGCAAATAAGAAGCTAGAGGAACTAGGGAAAAAAGCAGATTTAAAAGGATTTAGAAAAGGGAAAGTGCCAAATAATGTGCTTAAAGAAAAATACTATAATGGATGTATTAATGAGGCATTATCAGAATGTATTCAGCAAAAATATGTTGAAGCAATTATTGAAAATAAATTAAACCCAATTGGCGCTCCAAAAATTAAACCTATCACATCAAAAGATAAGGAAAAATTTGCATTTACAGCATCAATTGAAATAGTCCCAGAGTTTGAGATAAAAAATATAGATAAAATAGATATAAAAAAGCCAAATCTAAAAATATCAGAGAAAGACTATGATGAGGCAATAAAAAATATATGTAAGAGATATACAAAATGGAATAGTGTTGAAAGAGAAGCAAAAGAAGGAGATCAATTAAAGATAGATTTTATTGGAAAAATTAATGGCGAAGAGTTTCCAAATAACAAAGCAAAAGATTTTATAATTGAAATAGGTTCAAAACAGTTTATTCCAGGGTTTGAAGAAGGACTAGTTGGGTCAAAAAAATCATCAAAGAAAAAATTAAAACTTACTTTTCCTGAGAATTATCATGATGAAAGCTTATCATCTAAAAAAGTTGACTTTGATGTTGACATACATGAGGTAAACGAAGGAGTGATGCCTACGGTAGATCAGGAATTTATTAAAGGCTTAGGAATTGAAGACGGAAAGATAGAATCTTTAAAGATGAAGATTTCTGAGGGAATGAATAAAGATGGTAAAGATATTATAGATACGTATTTAAAGAAACAAGTTATTAGCTCTATAGTTAAAAATAATAAAATTGATTTACCCAAGTCACTTATTGATGATGAAATATCTAGAATGAAGAATGAAGACAAAGGTTCTGGTGTAGAAAAAGAAGATGAAAGCATTGCTAAGGATAGAGTGACAGCCGGATTAATTTTGCGAAAGATTATTGAGAATGAAAAATTTACAGCATCTAGAGAAAGTGTTGATGAGTGGATTAATCATGTAGCAGAATATAGAGACAACAAAGATGAGATTATAAAATATTATAATG
>JAYZIH010000111.1:0-5265 GCA_036165695.1 Pseudomonadota bacterium
AAACTATATGAAAAAATTAAAGAATGAATAACTATATTATATATGAACAACCCATAAGAGAATCATTAAGATTGATCCTTAAATATGAATATCTCATGGAGAAGTATAATTTTCATAATAATAATAATGATGTATGGAATACTAAATCAGCTATAAATACGATCTTAGAAATTTCAGAAATGAGTTCTAGGATTAACCTTAAGTTAGAAACTTTAAAAGAACTTAAAAAGCTAAGTTTTCATATAGGATACTTAAAGGATAAAATGATTATTACCGATAATGAGCATAAATCTTTAGGTGAAGAAATAAAAGTTTGTCTAGAAGAAGTTGATAGGATACATGATAATCCATGCAAAAAAATTGTTGAAAATGATTTTCTAATGTCTATAAGAAGTAAGCTTAATATCCCAGCTGGAGATAATTTTTTTGACCTACCAGGGTATTTAAATTTTTTAACCTCAAATAAAAAATTTATTGAGCAATCATTAAGCTCATGGTTTGAAACATATGAAATAATTGCTAGATCATCAAAAGTTATATTAAATGTTATAAGATCAAGTGATAAATTCTCAGACTGTATTGCAAAAAATGGTTTTTATGAGAATAAGGTTGATGGTAATACTAAAATTGATTTAATTAGAATAAAAATAGAAATAAATCTTAATTGTCATCCTGTTATAAGTGTAAATAATAAGATACTAAATGTAATCTTTAGAGAGTTTACAGACAATGATCTAAATTTTTCAAAAAAGAATGATGATATAAACTTCTCGTTATCATTGCCGAAAAGCTACTCATAATTTTTTTTCTCCCAAAAATATGAAATTGCTGCTATTCCTATTCCGCCATTCTCTTTAGTCAATTCTATATGATCCTTATAGTTAAGACCTCCTAGTGCATAAACAGGGTGTCTAGAAAATTTACATAAGTTATTAAAATTATCCCAACCTAATGCTTGAGCTTTTCCCTTTTTAATTACTGGAGACAGAACAATCGCGTCTATAGTTAATGTATTTGCTACACTAATTTCTTCTTTATTGTGACATGAGGCAATGTATATTTTATCTTCTTTAAGCATTGAGTTATCAGTTTTATATAAACCCTCTGTGGTTAGGTGGATGCCGTCATATGAAAAATTATTGTCAGGACTCATTGAGCTATTAATTAACAGATTTATATTATGATCTTTACATATATCATGAATTTTTTTTGATAATCTAGCATTTTCCTTATACTTAGTATTTTTTGATCTAAACTGCACGATAGAAACACCTGATAAAATTATATCATTAATTCTTTCTAAATATTTTTTCTCACTAGAGCTACAAAAGCCAGGTGTTATAAAATATCTATCAAGATTTGCTAACTTAAGATCTGTAGCTTGCATTTATTTCAATATACTTATGAGATAAATCAGTTGTTAGCACAGTAAATTCCTCACTTCCATTATTAATATTTACAATAATTTCGACATTATCTTGCATCATAATAGATTTTGCTTTACTTTCATCATAATCATTTGAAATTTCACCATCCTTTAATATCAGCTGGTCTCCAATAAATAAATCAAAATTTTCTAATTTTTTATCATCAACCTTAGAATTACCTATTGCAGCAAGAATTCTGCCCCAGTTTGGGTCTTCTGCAAAAAAAGCTGTTTTAACTAAAGGCGAATTTGCTATAGACATACCTATTTCTTTGGCATACTCATTACTTTTAGCTTTTTTGATATGTATAGAAATTATTTTTGTTGCACCTTCTCCATCTTTTACTATCTTCATTGATAACTCTTTATAAATATTTTGAAGGCTAGTAATAAAAATATCTTTATCTTTGTTATCACAATCTATGTAATTAAGATTAGACTTGCCCGTAGCTATTAAAATACTTGAGTCATTAGTAGACATATCCCCGTCTACAGATATTGCATTATATGTATTTTTATTTATGTTTGTTAAAATTTTATCTAAATCTTCCTTGTTAATATTTAAATTAGTTGCAACAAAGGATAGCATTGTTGCCATATTTGGCATTATCATCCCTGAACCTTTTGCAACACCAGTAATAAAAATATCAGTATTAGAAATATTAATTTTTTTAGATACAATCTTATTAAATGTATCTGTAGTCATAATAGACTTTGAGAAATTTTCCCAGCTATTCTTATCTAGTGCATCTATAAGGAAAGGGATTTTATCTTTAATATTTTTTACTGATATTCTTTCTCCAATAACTCCTGTCGAAAAAGGGCATATCTCATTAATACCAGTATTTGTTCTTTTAGATAAATATTCACAATATTCATTTACATCTTTTTTTCCAATTTTTCCTAATCCAGCATTTGCATTTCCTGAATTTATTATTAAATATTTTGGGGTATAAGATAAAATATTCTTCTCTGATATATCAATAACTGGTGATCTTGTTTTACTAGTTGTAAAAACCCCACTAACAGTAGATCCTTCTGAAATTGAAACTAGAGATAAGTCGAGTTCGTTTTTTTTTCTAATCTCTGCTTCTACAGATGAAATCATAATTCCATCTATAGGGAAAATAGTATTTTTTTCTTTATCACTAGTCATTTAAAGTAAATCCAAATCTCATTTTAATAGGTATTATCTTCTTTTTTTTCTTTTACCTCTACTCTTCTTTTTACTTGAATGTCTTCTAAAACCTTTTCTAGGAGGACTATTCTTATCATGAACCTGGTTATCATTATTTTCAGAAGTTGTGATACTAGGATTATTATGGATATATTTAACATCCTTTGGCTCCTTATTGTTCTCATACGTGTTAGAAACAGACAGATCTAGTCTAAGCAAGATACTAGAGAAGGAATAGTGAGCATTATTTATCATTTCGGTGAACATATTGTAACCTTCTCTCTTATATTCTTGTTTAGGGTTCTTCTGAGCATAGCTCCTCAACATAATACCTTGTCTTAATGAATCCATATTCTGAATATGGTCAACCCAATTTGTATCAATAATATTTAATAATAAGCTTTCTTCTAGCTCTTGATATACTTCTGAAGGAGTATTTAACTTCCTATCTCTATAATGATTAAATATAAATTCTAGAAATTTTGAATAAATCTCTTCCTTATTTGTTCCCGAATTCAAGATACTTTCAAAGTGCTGACTGAGGCCAAAATCTCTATTCAATATCTCTTCTAGTTTCTGTATATCTTGATCTTCATTATTTATATATATTTCCAATAAACCAAGGAAGGTTTCCTCTATTATTTGTAAAGCTATATCTTCTGTATATTTCTCATCAATAATTTGATTTCTCTTTTGATAAATAAACTTTCTTTGCTCATTCATTACATCATCATATTCAAGCAAATGTTTTCTAATATCAAAGTTATGAGTCTCTACTTTTTTTTGTGCATTACTTATTGATTTTGTAACCCATGGATGCTCAATAGCTTCTCCTTGCTCCATTCCCAACTTTTGCATTATTTGACTAACCTTCTCTGAAGCAAAAATTCTCATTAAATTATCTTCTAAAGATAAATAAAATCTAGAAGAGCCAGGGTCTCCTTGTCTTCCAGATCTTCCTCTTAATTGATTATCTATTCTTCTAGACTCATGTCTTTCTGTCCCAATAACATGGAGTCCCCCAGATTCACATACTAATTTATTTTTTTTCTTCCATTCGTCATCATCTTTAGGTTTACCTCCTAGCGCAATATCAGTTCCCCTTCCCGCCATGTTTGTGGCAATAGTAACTGCTCCAGGTTCTCCAGCATTTTCTATAATCATTGATTCTTTCTCATGAAATTTTGCGTTTAAGATTTGATGAGTTATATTTTCTTTATTTAAAACTTTTGATAAATATTCTGAAGACTCTATAGATGCTGTTCCTACTAATACAGGTCTATTATTTTGTATAGACTCCTTTATATCATTTACAATTGATTCAAATTTCTCTTGCATAGTTAAGTAGACAAGGTCACCTAAATCATCTCTTACCATATCTTTATGTGTCGGTATGCTGATAACTTCCAGATTATATATTTCTTGAAATTCTTCTGCCTCAGTATCTGCTGTTCCTGTCATTCCTGAAATTTTATCGTAAAGTCTAAAGTAGTTCTGGAATGTTATTGATGCGTATGTTCTATTTTCACTTTCAATTTTAAGGCTTTCTTTAGCTTCTATAGATTGATGTAATCCATCTCCCCATCTCCTGCCAGGCATTTTTCTTCCAGTAAACTCATCAATAATAACTACCTTAGAATCTTCTACTATATAGTCGACGTTTTTTTGAAAAAGATAATGTGCTCTTAAAGCTGTTGTTATAAAGTGTAAAAGTTTAATATTATTTGGATCATAAAGACTTTCATCTGATTTTATAATACCTTTTTGAATAAGCACATTTTCTAAAGTATCATGCCCTTTTTCTGTTAAATAAACCTGTTTAGCTTTCTCATCAAGATAGAAATCTGAAGCTTCATCTTCTTCTAATCCTTCTTTAAATAATTTTGTTAGTTGATTAAACTGAGAATACAGTTTTGAACTCTCATCTGTTGCTCCAGATATTATTAAAGGAGTCCTTGCCTCATCTATAAGTATAGAATCAACTTCATCAACAATAGCAAATGTTAAGTCTCTTTGGGTTTTTTGTTCTTTTTTTGACACCATATTGTCTCTTAGATAATCAAATCCAAATTCATTATTTGTTCCATATACGACATCAGATTTATATGCCTCAATTTTTTCATTACTATCTTGTCCAGAAATAATAACGCCCGTACTTAAACCTAGGTAACTATAAATATTGCCCATCCATTCACTATCTCTCTTAGCTAAGTAATCATTCACTGTTACTATATGTACACTCTTTCCATTTAGGCAATTTAGATACACTGGTAAAGTTGCCACTAAAGTCTTTCCTTCTCCTGTTTTCATTTCAGCTATATTTCCATAGTGCAAAGCGATCCCACCGAGAATTTGTTCATCAAAATGTCTCATATTTAATGTTCTTTTCGAAGCTTCTCTTACTAGTGCATATGCATATGGCATTATTTCTTCAAGACTTTCCCCTGAAGAAACACGTTCTTTGAGTTTGTTTGTTTCAATTTGGAATTGTTCATCTTGCATTGAGGAGATCTTTTCCTCATATGAATTCACTTGATTTAGTACAGCAGCATATGTTTTTAGAACTCTTTCATTTCTGCTTCCAAAAATTTTCTTCAAGAAACTTTTCATTCTGTCTCGCTATTGAAGAAAATCTTTATTATAGAACTTATCTTTTTTTATA
>JAYZIH010000112.1:0-2836 GCA_036165695.1 Pseudomonadota bacterium
TGATACTCAAGGAAATCTAGTTGATATGTCAGCTTTTTATGGGAAATATGTTTTAGTAAATTTTTGGGCTACTTGGTGTAAACCATGCGTAAAGGAACTTCCATCGTTAGATAGATTAGAGAAAAAAGTAAATAATATGAATAAATTTAGCGTTATTGGTGTTCATGTAGGTCAGAATCCAGATATAGTAAACAAATTTTTAAAAAAAAATAAAGTAAGTTTCACTAATGTTATTGATGAAGATATTACTCTCTCAAACTGGATGGTTGAAGCAATTCCAACAACATTCTTAGTAAATCAGGAAGGTATAGCAATATACTATGCTCTTGGAAAAAGAGAATGGGATGATGCAGAATTTATTAAATTTATTAATTCAATAATAGAATCAGAAAAATAATTACTCTGAAGTTGTCGGATCTATCATCCTCTTAACTGGGCTTACTTTATTTGCAGGAAAACCACCATCAGCTGCATGTTGTTTAATTAATTCTTCGCTTGGAGAAATATATACACAATAAACCTTGTCTTGTGTTACATAACTCTCAACCCATTGTATTTCAGGCCCTAAATTTTTTAATACAGAGCAAGATTTTTGAGATATCCCTTGCAAATCAGATGACGTTAAATCACCAGCATTAGGGATTTCTCTTTCTATTATAAATTTTGGCATTTTAACCCCCCGTTCTTTATTTATAACAATATCTCTTTATTGTAATATTGTAAACAGATGTATTTATTTATATATCAATTATTTTGTGGACACATTATATATAAAGATATATCTTTGTTCTTTATCGGAGAGATGGCAGAGTGGTCGAATGCGGCGGTCTTGAAAACCGTTGAGCCGAAAGGTTCCGGGGGTTCGAATCCCTCTCTCTCCGCCAGATTAAATTGAAAAAGGCTTTAATACTTCGTAAAATAGAAGTGGAGATTACATTATATAGGTAAATTATATGAGCTGGATTATCGCAATTGTATGTATAGTTATAATGCTTATTCTATTCTCAATAAGCAAAAGCATTGACTCTATTAGCGAACAAATAGATAAAATTGCTGATTCAAAAGATGATAAAGATTAAGAGATAGAATATAAGACAGCGCTAAGATTCATCGTCGAAATCTTCTACTGTCCCTATTTCTTTCATCCATTTCCTAAAGCCACCCTGCATATGAAATACTTTTTCATATCCCATAGTTTTAAGAGTATAAGCGGCAAGGGCTGACCTGCCAGCAGTCTGACAATACAATATAATATTATTTTCTTTCTTAAAGAAATCTTTGTGATATTCATGTTCAGGGTCTGCAAAAAATTCTATTTTACCCCTTGAAGCGTGTTTTGCACCTGGGACTGTTCCAAATGCCATAAGCTCATCTTTATCTCTTATATCAACGACTTGGTATGATTTATCTGAAATTAATTTATTTACATCGTGAACACTAATTCCTTCTACCTCAGAATTAGCTTTTTCTAACATCTCTTTTGAAGATATACCTTTCATTGGGTGATATAATATATATTTATTATTTATAATACCTAAAAAAAACTACACTGTATATATGAAACTTGGAAGACTAATAATAGACGTAAATGGAGTTGAACTCAGTGCTGAGGAGGCTGAAATTTTAAGCCATCCATATATAGGTGGAGTAATTATCTTTTCAAAAAACTTTGAATCAAATGAACAGCTTAAGAATTTAATAAACTCAATAAAAAAAATACGGTCACCGTCATTGCTTATATACATAGACCAAGAGGGCGGAAGTGTACAAAGAATTAAGTCAAATATTTTAAAAATTCCTTCTGTTAGTAATATTGGAAAAATCTATGAAAATGATAATCTTTTAGCAAAGGAATTAGCACGTTCAATAGGCTGGTTGATAGGACATGAGTTAAGTTTTTTCAATATTGATATTAACACATGCCCAGTTCTAGATATTGATTATAAAAAAAGCAAAGTAGTTTCAGATAGGTGTTATAGCGCAAACCCTGCTATTGTTTCCCAGCTTGCACATGAATACATACTTGGTGCAAAAGAAAATAATATTTCTTCAATAGGCAAACATTATCCGGGACATGGTTATGCAATCGCTGATTCACATTATGAGCTTCCAATTGATAATAGAGAATATAAAACAATTTTTAGTAATGACCTTGATCCTTATATATATTGCATTGAAAAAGGACTAAACGGAGTTATGTTATCTCATGTTCAATATAAGAAAATTGATAATTTGCCAGCCAGCTTGTCAAAAATATGGATATACAAGCTAAGAAATGAACTTAGATACAATGGAATTATATATTCTGATGATTTATCAATGAAGGCTCTTGATGATTTTGGTTCAATGGAGGATAGAGTTGAGCATACAATTTCTGCAGGTTGTGATTGCCTTTTCATATGTAATAATCAGGATTCTGTTGTTAAAGTATTAGATAACGTTATAATAAATGATAATCAGGAAATTCATACTAAACTAAATAATATGAGAACAAAGCAAATATCTTATGATGATTTTAGCAATAGTACTTTAAGAAGAGAAATTATATCTAGAGCGCAACATTTACACGAAAATTTACAATTAGAGATAAAATTATAAATGAATTTAAATATTATTTTTGATTTAGTAGGCACAGACTCAGGCTGGTATTTAAAAGTATTACTTGTATTAATAGTGATTTTGACTATTAACCTATCTACGAAATTTTTACTTACTACTATAAAAAAACAGACAGATAAAACTAAGAATATTTGGGATGATGCTATTATAGGCTCTATATATCGGCCAATTACCTTTTTTGTATGGTTCTATGGTGCAGTTATTACGATAAAAATTT
>JAYZIH010000113.1:0-4652 GCA_036165695.1 Pseudomonadota bacterium
TGGATTCATACAATGAAAGGAGGTTATGCGGGATGGAGAACAGTCTGGATAGATAAATTAAGTAAAAAATTCAGAATGAGTATGATCAAAGAACCCCAAGAATCTTTTAATGCTGATAATCGTGGAAGTGAACCTTTTATGGGCATTTATGGTTCAGCAGACGGCACATGTAAATAATATTTAAAGTAATGGTACCGCTGAACGGACTTGAACCGTTACTCCCTTGCGGGAATCAGATTTTGAGTCTGACGTGTCTACCAATTCCACCACAGCGGCACATTGTTGATTTTACACCTTTTTAACTATTATCTTTACTTATCTATATAAATTCACGTAGAATACTCTTTTTTTTAATGAGTAGAAAAATTTATGGTAACAATTAGACTTTCCCGTGGAGGAGCCAAAAAGAAGCCTTTTTATCATGTAGTCGTTACAGACTCAAGAAAGAGAAGGGGGAGTGGCTACATTGAAAGACTTGGTTTCTTCAACCCGATGGCGACAGGCCAAGAGATAAGGTTAAGGCTAAATAATGAACGCATAGATTATTGGATGTCAGTAGGTGCAAAACCATCTGATAGAGTATCAAAGCTCCTTAAAGAAAAAGCATAGATTTGTCATCAAAGGATAATATTTTAGTAGGACGTGTTATTAACCATCATGGGCTTCGCGGATGGTTAACTATAAAGTCATATTGCTCGCCTCCAGAAAATATCTTTTCTTATCAAGACTTACTTGTAGAAGAAGGTAATCAGCTTGTTAATTTATCAATCGAAAAGTTCTCAATAGAAAAAAACTTGAAAATAAAGTTTTTACATCATAACACTAGGGAAGATAATGATTCTTTAATAAAAAAAGATATTTTTATACAAAGAGCACAAATGCCTATTCTTGGAGAAAATGAATTTTATTGGGGAGATTTGATTAGCCTAAATGTCTACACAGATTCTGGGAAAGAAATAGGAGTTATATCAGATATTTTTGAAACTGGAGCTAATGATGTCTTAGTTGTAAGTGGTGAAAAAGATGTTTTAGTACCATATAAAATAGATGAATCAGTTTTGAGTGTTGATTTAAAAAATAATAGAATGATAATTGATGAAACATATATAACTAATGAAAAGTCATGAACATTTTTATTGTATGCGTATTTCCTGAAATTATAGAAGCCTTTAAGAGTCATGGTGTAATAAGTAGAGCTATTGAAAAATCTCTTGTCACGATCCATTCTGTCAACATAAGAGATTACTCGGATAAGTCTGGACATATTGATGACAAACCTTATGGTGGTGGACCAGGTATGGTCATAAGAGCAGAACCACTTATCAAAGCAGTCCGCTCTATTAAAGATAAATATCCAAGTTCAAAATGTATTTATTTATCTCCTAAAGGAAAGAAATTAGATCAAAAAATAATAAAATCAATTCCGCTAGATACTGACTTAATTCTTGTATCTGGTAGGTATGAGGGTGTTGACCAGAGGTTTATTGATTTAGAAGTGGATGAAGAGTGGTCTATTGGAGATTATGTTTTATCTGGTGGAGAAGTAGCTGCTTGTGTAGTTTCGGATGCAATTATACGTTTAATACCAGGATGTCTTGGAGACCCTGAGTCAAATAAAGATGAAAGTTTTGACAATGATTTACTTGAATATCCGCATTATACTAGGCCAGAGACTATTGATGGCATGAGTGTGCCTGACGTTCTATTAAGCGGAAATCATCAAGAGATAAAAAAATGGAGGCAGAAAGAAGCTGTTAGCTTAACTGAGAAGAAAAGGAAAGACTTGATGAAAAAAAAGCTTTAATATTTGTTTAACAACATATATTATTCCAATTCCTTGATTTAACAATATATAATTAAGACTATGAACAAAATTGATGAACTCGTTAAAAGCCAATTGAAGACTGATATTCCTGATTTTTCTTCAGGTGATGACGTTGTAGTTCAAGTTAAAGTAAAAGAGGGTAACAGAGAAAGGCTGCAGTCTTATGAGGGTGTAGTCATCGCTAAAAAAAATCGTGGCATTAATTCTTCATTTACAGTTAGAAAGATCTCTCATGGAGAAGGTGTAGAGAGAGTTTTTCAAACACATAGCCCACTAATTGCGACCATTAAGGTTAAAAGGAAAGGAAAAGTTAGAAGATCAAAGCTTTACTATTTGAAAGGTCTAACTGGCAAAGCAGCAAGAATCAAGGAAAAGTTAAGTTCAAAGTCTTAGAACTTGTCAAAATTATCTCATAATTACGTCTATAAGAGTCCTATTGGCCTAATAGGTATAAGGACAAATGGAGTCTGTATACTTGAATTGAAGTTTTTAGACAAAAATCTTGCACTAAAAGCTCCTAACGATAATTTATCAGAGAAAATATTTAATCAATTAGATTCATATTTTAAAAAAGAAATAAGAAAATTTGACTTACCTATAGATGTTAGTGGAACTAACTACCAGATGAAGGTTTGGAGAAAGATTTTAAAAGTTTCCTATGGTAAAACTATAACTTATACAGATTTAGCTCGTACAATTAATTCTCATCCAAGACCAGTAGGAAATGCGTGCCGCGTGAACAAGCTACACTTAATTATCCCATGTCACAGGATTGTCGGTAAGACTAATCTTGGAGGATATAATGGTATAAAGGAGATTATACCAGGTGACATATCCAGAAAAGAATTTCTTATAAATCATGAGATAGTTTAAGAATTATTTGATAATTTTTTTTATTAATCTAACTCATTTTATAATATACTTGCCTAGTAGATCTTAAAATAAAAAGAAGGAGGTAAAGATGTACGAAGAGGATAGCGTTATACTAACAGTTGGGAAAGAGGCGCCAGATTTTGAAGCCACAGCTGTATCAGGCGGGGAATTTAAGGATATTAAATTGTCTGATTATCGAGGAAAGTTTGTAGTCGTCTTTTTTTACCCTTTAGATTTCACATTTGTATGTCCAACTGAAATTACAGGATTTAATGATAGATATAAGGATTTTAAAGATTTAAATACAGAAGTTCTTGGTATATCTGTTGATAGTCAGTTCTCTCATCTTAAGTGGATTCAAACTCCTAGAAATGAAGGTGGGCTTGGAAAATTAGATTACCCTCTAGTATCTGATTTGAATAAAGATATTAGTTATACATACGGAGTTCTTACTGACGACGGAATATCTTTAAGAGGACTTTTTATAATTGATAAAGAAGGAATCGTTCAACATTCAACAATAAATAACTTACCAGTTGGTAGAAATGTTGACGAAACTTTGAGATTAATTGCCGCTTTTCAACATGTACAAGCTAACCCTGATGAGGTTTGTCCATTAAATTGGAATCCAGGTGATAAAACTATGAATCCGGACCCTGAAAAATCTAAAGATTATTTTAAGGACGTTAAATAGTTTTAAAGATAAAGATATTATTATCTTAATTAGTTGAGGCTTCATAGTCTCGGGCAAATCATGAAAATATCACCAGAGATATATTCAAAGGATTTTCATTCTATTGATATAAATATCATAGATGGGCATGCAAAAAAAATTTCTCAAACTCTAAAAAATAGTGGGTACGATACCTATCTAGTTGGAGGATGTATTAGAGATATATTATTAGGAATATCACCAAAAGATTTTGATCTTGTTACAGACGCAGAGCCAAATGAAATAAGAAAAATTTTTAAAAACTCAAAAATAATAGGCAGAAGATTTAAAATTGTCCATATTTATACTGATGAAAAAAGATATATTGAAGTTACAACATTTCGTGCTGATGAAAAGAAAAATTCTTATGCAAGAAAGAAAGGAAAAAAAAGGATTAGAACTGACAATACTTATGGAGAGATTACTCAAGATGCATTTAGAAGGGACTTCACGATTAACTCACTATATTACGATATCGAAACTGAAAATTTGCATGACTATGTCCAGGGTTTTAAAGATATAAAAGAAAATAAGATTAGGTCAATCAAAGACCCAGAAAAAAGTTTCCAGCAAGATCCAGTTAGAATGTTAAGAGCTGTTAAATTTGAATCAAAGCTTAATCTAAATTTAAATAGTAAAGATGAAGCAGCTATAAAAAGAATGTCATTTCACATAAAGGAAGCTTCAAGTTATAGGTTATTTGATGAAGTAATTAAAATTATGCACTGTGGTCATAGTCAAATTGCTTATTCAAAACTAAAAGAGTACAAATTATTTAAATACCTTTTTCCAAATACACACGAAGCAATTAGTACTAATCCATCATATGATGATTTTATAAAGCAAGCTTTAAAAAATACAGATGAAAGAATTAAAAAGGACATGCATGTTAACCCTGCTTTCATATATGCGGTTTTTTTATGGCCATCCTTTGATTTGTTGTATTCGCAAAAGAAAGGTCAATTTGAAAGGGTCTTTGACCATATCATTAGTAAACAATCTGAAAGTATTGTAATTCCTAAATTTTTCATATCAACTATATATGAAATTTGGAGACTGCAAGAATATTTTGTAGATCTTAGAAAAAATACATCTAAATCTATTTTGAATAGTATAAAGTATAGGGCTGCATATGATTTTTTTCTTATTAGATCTTATATAAATGAGGACTTAGTTCAGTACGTAAATAAATGGGAGAAGATTGAAAGCATGTATAGCAATGGAAAACATAATACCTATGAA
>JAYZIH010000114.1:0-11676 GCA_036165695.1 Pseudomonadota bacterium
ATAATGTATGTCCAAGTGGGTAATAGGATTATGCTTATTTGAACACTTGGACCGCGAAAGAAAGATATCTAAATCGCATCTATATATTAATATTATGCGCTTTCATACTTCTCCCCTTTACAATTTTTGGTTTTACACAATTTAGTTTCTTTTACCAAAAAGACATGTCGCATTCATCATTTAAGAAAGAATGTGATGTAAAGAAATATCCATACTTATATATTGGTCAAACAGCAGAATTGACTGATGGTGAAAAAATACTTTTCTTAAAAAGAATAGTTAAACGACTACCTAAGTACCTCCCTTATTTTAAAAAATATACCGAAGACTCTATTTTTTCATGGCAACTTATTGCTGCTTTATCTTATCAAGAATCTCATTGGAACCCCAAAGCTGTTTCTCCAACAAAAGTAAGGGGGTTGATGATGCTTACTAAAGATACTGCAGAATTTATTGGGATTAAAAATAGGGTTGATATAAATCAAAGTATATATGGGGGTGTAAAATATTTAGAAAATATATATAAAAGATTACCATCATCAATAAAAGGATCAGACAGACTATGGATGACTCTAGCGGCATATAATGTTGGAATAGGTCATCTGGAAGATTCAAGGAAATTAACTGAAAGGTTTGGAGGAAATCCAAATTACTGGGAGGACGTAATTAAATATCTTCCTTTATTAAGTAAGAAAAAATATTATAGAACGTTAAAAAATGGCTATGCAAGAGGTTATGAGCCAGTAATTTACGTAAAAAGAATACAGGTATATTTACACATAATATATAGCACCAGTGATAATCAACTAGCGTTTTCTGGAAAAAAATTCTTTTAATAGAGTTGAACACTCACTTTCTTTTACTCCTCCTATAATCTCTGGAACGTGATCAAGTTTAAAATATTTTTTCAATATTAAAATTTTTTCACTAAGTTCTATATTATTATCTGATTTAGCCCCATAAATTATTTTTTTTATTCTTGCCTCACTAATTGCCCCTAAGCACATAATACAAGGTTCTAATGTTGTATATAAAAATGAGCCTACAATTCTATAGTTATTTATAGCTGTAGATGCATTTCTTATTGCAATTATTTCAGCATGTGCAGTTGGATCGTTTAACATTATTGATGAACTATATGATTCGCCAATAACTTTATTATCAGAAATAATAACTGCTCCAACAGGAACTTCTCCTAAGCTCATTCCCTGCTTTGCTAATTCTATACACCTCTCCATATAAAAATCATTATTCATTTAAATAAATGGGTTATATGCCCATTGAAGCAGTGCTTGTCTTTGACGTCTTCTACATCCAATATCATTTTTCATGCAATTTCTTTTAATTGCACCAATATGTCTTGGTCCAAAACATTTCCATCTTTTTATTTGTATTTTATCAATATCAGGAATTCTCCTTCCCATCGTGTATCTACAATACCATTGGAACCAACCAAGAGGGTCTTGTTTAAATATCCAACCTCTTTTTAACCATTCGTCATAAGATAAGCCTGATTTAACTTTAAAATAATTTAAATCTACGTCATATTCAAAATCATTAATCTTTGCTTTTTTAAACCAGTTTTTAGGATATTCAGAAATATCGCCTTTAAAATAGTTTCCCCCAAATACACCAGCTTCTAACATATCTTTTGGAGATATTTCTGGTTTAAAAATTAACTCACAATCTTTAACACGCTTCTTTAAAGTCATTACTAAAAGGTATAGTTATAATAATTTATAAATATTTTCTGGAGGTCTTCCAATTATTGCGTTATCCTCAAATACAACAATTGGTCTTTCAATTAATTTTGGGATTTTTACCATATAATTAATTATTTCTTTATCTGTCAGCTTACTGTTATCTAGGTTATTTTCTTTATATTCTGACTCTGATTTTCTTAATAATTCTCTTGGTTTAATTTTCAACATTATAATTAAATTTTCTATATCTTCGTATGACAATACATTGTCTAAGTAGTTAATAATCTTAGGTGAATATCCTTTTTGTGTTAAAAGTTCTAATGTTTGCCTAGACTTACTACATCTTGAATTATGATAAATAATAATCTCTTTCAACTCCTACTCCCATTCAATAGTTGCGGGTGGTTTTGAAGAAATATCGTAGCAAACTCTTGAAATATTTGGAACTTCATTGATGATCCTGGTTGCAACATCTTCAATAAAGCCATTTGGAAATCTAAAGGGTTTTGCAGTCATAAAATCTTCTGTACCTACAGCTCTTAAAGCTATTATATAGCTATATACTCTACCATCTCCAGTAACACCAACAGTTTTACTTGGTATAAAAACAGAGAATGCTTGCGAAATCTTATCATATAGTTTTGCTTCACGAATCATTGATATATATATGTTGTCAGCTTCTCTTAAAATATCTGCAAACTCAGATTTAACCTCCCCAAGTATTCTTACACCAAGTCCTGGGCCTGGGAATGGATGTCTATTAATTATTTCCTCACTTAAACCAATTTCTTTTCCTAACAATCTAACTTCATCTTTAAATAACTTTCTTAAAGGCTCTATTAATTTTAATTTCATATTTTCTGGAAGCCCCCCAACATTATGATGGGATTTAATTAAGTGTGCGCTTGAAGATTCAGCTGCCGATTCTATAACATCAGGATATATGGTCCCTTGACCTAGCCATCTTGCATCTTTAATTTTCTCTGCTTCATTTTGAAAAACATCAATAAATGTATTGCCTATAATTTTTCTTTTTTGTTCTGGGTCAACCACACCTTTTAAATTATCTAAGAAAATTTTTTCAGCATTTACAAATTTTATCTTAATGCCCTTAAAGCTTCTAAATGCATTTTTTACTTGCTCTTCTTCATTTAATCTTAGCAAACCATTATTTACAAATATGCATGTTAGTTGACTGCCTATTGCTTTATTTATAATTGCTGCTGCTACCGACGAATCAACGCCACCGGATAAACCTAAAATTACACTTTCATTTTTAACTTCATCTTGTATAGACTGAATTGAGCTAGATACAATATTCTTAATACTCCACTCATTTTTTGAGTTGCAAATATTGTTTACATAATTTTCTATTATTTTTCCTTTATCTTCTGTGTGTGTAACTTCCGGATGGAACTGAAGACCATAAATTAGTTTTGATTTATGTTTTATTGCTGAGATATTGTTCTCTCCGGTAGAGCCAATTAATTTAAACTCATTTGGGACAATAGTTACACTATCTCCATGTGACATCCAGACTTCAAAACTATTTTTACTTCCATGGAATAATGGGTCCATTTCATTTATTTTAAAAATAGCACTTCCATATTCACGCTTTTGCGATTCCACAACAGTACCGCCAAATTCTTTACATATAGCTTGCATCCCAAAACAAATTCCTAATATCGGAATATCACTCATTATGAAATATTTTAAAAGTGTGTTATCAAAAGACTTAGTAACTGAGTTAGGCCCGCCAGATAATATAACCCCAATAGGATTATGATTCTTAATCTTCTCTAGACTTACATCGTAAGGAAATATTTCACAGTAGGTTTTATTTTCTCGAATTCTTCTTGCAATAAGTTGGGTATATTGTGAGCCATAATCTATAATAATTATCGATTTATTTTCCATTAAAACTACTTGTCTTTTTGATAATTTGGCGCCTCTTTTGTTATGGCAACATCGTGCACGTGGCTTTCAACCATTCCAGCATCTGTTACTTTTACAAATTTGGCTCTTTTATGTACATCTTTAATATCCTTACAACCTATATATCCTAAACTTGACCTTAAACCACCTAAAAGCTGATGCAATATCTCGCTTAATTCCCCTTTATATGGAACTCTTCCTTCAATCCCTTCAGGAACATATTTATTTGGTGAATTTACGTCGCTTTGAAAATATCTATCTCCTGATCCACTTCTCATTGCTCCAATTGAACCCATTCCTCTATAACTTTTGTATGTCCTTCCTTGAAATAATTCTATTTCGCCTGGCGATTCTTTTGTTCCTGCAAATAAACTTCCTAACATAACAGAGTCTGCGCCTGCCGCTAGTGCTTTAGCTATATCTCCTGAATAACGTATTCCTCCATCGGCAATTAATTTTACATTTGTCCCGTCAAGTGCACTTGCAACCTCTGAGATAGCTGTAATCTGAGGAACACCTACTCCCGCAACAATTCTTGTAGTACATATGGACCCAGGGCCAATTCCAACTTTAACTGCATCAACCCCAGCTTTAATTAATGCTTGTGCTGCTTTTTTTGTTGCTATATTTCCAGCTATTAATTGTAAATTTGAATTATTCTTTTTAATACGCTTTATAGTTTCTATAACAAGTTGCGAATGCCCATGAGCAGTATCAATTACTATAAAATCAACATCAGCGTCTTTTAAAAGTTTAACCCTCTCGTCAGCATCTGTATCTGTGCTAACAGCAGCACCTACTCTCAGTCTTTTTAAATTATCTTTACATGCGTTAGGGAAGTCAGATTCTTTCTGTATATCTTTTACTGTTATCATTCCTTTTAGGTGGAACTTGGAATTTACAACAAGGATTTTTTCTATTCTATGTTTATGTAGAAGACTCTTTACCTCATCTTTAGATGCCCCTTCATTAACAGTTACAAGTCTATCTTGAGAAGTCATGATTGTGGAAATCTTTTCATTTACTTTATCTACAAATCTTAAATCTCTAGCGGTAACGATACCAACTAGTTTTTCACCTTCGACAACAGGTACTCCTGAAATCTTATGTTTTTTAGTTAATTCAATTACATCTCTTATGTTTGAATTTTTCGAAGTTACTACAGGTTCCGATATAACCCCACTTTCATATTTTTTTACTTTTCTAACCTCGTTAGCTTGCGATACCGGATCTAAGTTCTTGTGTATAACGCCTATTCCACCTTCTTGCGCAATAGATATAGCAAGCTCTGCTTCTGTAACAGTATCCATGGCAGCAGAAACTAACGGTATATTTAAGTCTATCTTTTGAGTTAATGATGTTTTTAAAACTACATCTGAGGGCAGGAACTTAGAGAAATCTGGCACAAGCAGAACGTCATCAAATGTTAACGCTTCTTGTGTAATCTTAAGCATATTTTACTCCGCTACAAAAATGTATTATAAGTTTATTTATAGAAAAGTAAACTACGATTATGCTAGAAAAAGATAAAATATACTCAGTAACTGAGTTAAATATAGCCGCATCATTCTCCCTGAACCAGTTTTTTGGGAATTTGACTATAGTTGAGGGTGAAATATCCCAAATTAGTGTAAGTCAAATGGGTCATCATTATATAAGTTTAGTGGATGAAGAATCATCAATTTCTTGTACTTTATGGAAATCAAAATATGAAAAACTTTCAATAAAGCCTAAAGTTGGAATGAAAGTGCTAATTAAAGGGAAAATAAATATATATAGTAAAACTGGATCATTTCAACTTGATATACAAAGTATTAGAAATCTTGAATTAGGGAAATTTCAATTAGCTTTTGAAAAACTAAAAGAAAAGTTAAAAAAAGAAGGATATTTTGAAGAGAGTAATAAAAAGCAACTAATACAATTTCCAAAAAATATTGCAGTTATAACTTCCCCTACAGGCTCTGTAATTAAAGATATTATAAAAATTATTGAAAGAAGAAGCCCCTTCTCGGTTTTACATATATATTCATGTTACGTTCAAGGAGATAAATGTTCTTCGAGTATATGTAACAGGTTGGTCCAAATTAGAAAAAAAGATGATGTAGATGCTATTATAATAGCTAGAGGTGGTGGGTCTATAGAAGATTTAATTGAATATAATAATGAAGATCTAGCAAGACATATATATAAATCAAAAATCCCAATAATTACTGCGATTGGGCATGAAACTGATACTACAATTGCTGATCTTGTTTCGGATATAAGAGCTGCAACACCATCTGAAGCTGCAGAAATTGTTACATCAATAAGTATAGATTCAATAAAGGAAAATTTGCTTGAAAAAAAATCTTATTTAAATAAACAATTTGAAAAAAACATAAGTCATAATAGAAATTTTATAGATTTAAAGAAGAGTAATATGAAAAATTATAGTCCTTTAAGTAAAATAAATAACTATTATCAAACTTTAGACCATTTGTTTGAAAATCTTAATCAATATTACAGTGGTTATATAGAAAGCAAATTAAAGGAAAAGGAACTACTGCAAAATAGTTTAATACAACTAAATCCCTTAAAAATATTAAAACGTGGTTACACAGTTACATACAATAGCTCTGGCAAAAGTATAAAAAGTTATAAAGAGTGCTTAGATGGAGACTTAATTAATACCCGACTTGATGACGGTTATATAAAATCAAAAGTTACGAAAAGTAATAAAGATTAAGATTAAGATTATTACTTCCAAACCCAAACAGTATCTTTACAAATCCAGAAATATATATAAACGTTTATAAGTATAATAAAGATGACAGCAATTGCAGCCCCAATAGACCATAAGATATCATGTGTATGGTTTTGAAAACCAAACAAATTCATTAGATATATGCCTAGAGCTGTCCAAATAAGCATTACAACTCCAGCTAGAGCTTCTCTTAGGTTGAAATTCTTCATAATCTCCTCAGTTTATTATTGTTTAGCCTATATAATTTATATTAATTTCTTTAAATTAGCAAAATATTTATTTTGATCCACTATCAAGAAACTTATCAAAAAATATCTCATTTTCGTCCATCCCTTCATTAGTCAAAACTTCTATTGCAGCGTCTATCATTGGCGGTGGTCCACATAGATATCCTTGGCACTCACTTATATTTATCTTGCCTGTATCTACATATCCTAATTTAAGATGTTCAGTAACCATTCCTCTTGGTCCATTCCAATCAGAATCTTCTGGTTCCATATTTAAAACATTAGCAAATTCAAAACTATAGTCAGGATTCCATGCCTCCTTAATTTTATTCATTTCTTCTTGTCCATATAGATCTTTTTGTGTTCTTGCCCCAAAAAGGAACAAAGCATTTCTTTTAACCTGATCGATAGCTGCTTGCTCTAAAATAGCTTTTACAGCACTCATTCCGCTACCACCTGCAATACAAATCATAGGTGTCGTCTTATCTCTATAGTAAAATGAACCAAATGGAGTATTAATAGTTATCTTTTGTCCAACACAATCTGAATCAAAAAGCCATCCAGTAAATTTACCCTCAGGAACTTTTCTAATATAGAATGTTAATTCATTTTCTAGTTCATTTTTTGGTGCCTTAGCAAAAGAATAAGATCTAGCAGATCCTACTGTATCAACAAAAACTTCTGCATACTGTCCAGCTAAGCCATTGTGATTTAAATTTTCTAACTCGATTGTTAATTCAACGATATCATATGTAAGAAGTTTTTTTGATTTTACTTTGCCAGTAAAGCTCTCGACAGGTGTTTTTTTAGCACTTTCATCAATATTTACCTCAATATTTACATCTGTTTTAAGTCTTGATTGACAAGCTAAAATCATTCCATCGTTAAGCTGATCTAGGGTTAGAACGTAACTAAAGTCTGTAAGTTTTTTTATTTTTCCTTTAGTTAGTTTGCATGTACACGATCCACAACTACCTACTCTACAATCATGTGGAAAATTTACGCCAGCTTTTAATGCTGCATCAAGTAAGTTTTGATTAGGCTCAACAGTTACCTCGTGTTGCCCTGAATTTATAGAAGCTTTTTTCGGCCCACTTTTTTTGAATAATCCAAACATATATAAAAAGAGTTATCCCTGTGTATTTTAACACTATTACTTAATGCATACACTTGTATTGCTTTAATATCTAAACGACGTTTATACCAACATTCCTTAAAGTATTGCTATCTATATCTGCTTTTGTAGCAATAAATGTATAAGGTATAATTTTCTCTTTACTTGTAGCTGGATGCTCTTTAACTGCATTACACCACTCAGTTGTTTTCGACCTCGATGTTATAATATTAGAATTTCCAGTAATCTCAAGCATATTAGCACAAGCCATCCAATGAATATCTGCAAGACTAAATTCTCCGCAAATAAAAACACCTTTACCTATCTTTGGGTCAGGTGGAGTCGTAAGTATATGCTCCAAAATATCAAAAGACTTGTTAAGTTTATCCATGTCTCCGCCACCACTTAATGTTGCGGCTGCTTCCCCTTGAACAACTTCTGTAGCTATATGTGCAAATTGATACATTACAGCTCTTATAACACCATTTCTTGGTACTAATGAAGGTCCAAACCCTTTGTCATCCAAATAAGACATAATTGCATATGGACCATATACTGTATTATTTTGATCTTGTAGTACTGGCCCAATAGCTAAAGGTGATATATTAATAACTTCATCTCCGCTATTTATTGTTTTGGCCTCTATATCTACACCCTTTTCTGCTGCTGTTTGTATACACTTAGCAGTTTCTATACATGATGGATTACCATGTAATTGCATCGCACTAGCAAGCTTATCTCCTATTGCCATCTCTTCCCCCTCAATAAAATTTAATTATTTTATTATTCTTCTATTTTTAAAGCACCTGATGGGCACTCGCTAACAACAGCAGTAATCTTCTCTTCGCTATCAGCAGATGTATCAATCACAAAATTGCCATCAACAATTTTAAATACATTAGGCGCACCACCAACACATTTTCCAGCATGAACACACACGCTTTCATCCCATGTCACTTTCATCTCTAATCTCCCAGTTTTTTTTACTCCAGTTATATATTACCTAAAACTTGAGAATCATGAAAGTCTAAATTTTCTAGCTATTCCCCAATAAAACAGAGGCTTAGAGAGTTTATACAGTATCTTTTGTATAATGGGGCAGGACCATCATCAAAAACGTGCCCTAGATGCGATCCACATTTAGAGCATTTTATTTCTATTCTGGTCATATTAAGGGATTTATCCTCAGTATATTGAATGGCCGTATCTAAGATTGGCTTTTTAAAGCTTGGCCATCCTGATCCTGAATCATATTTATCTGATGATTGAAAGAGTTTTGATTCACAGCACTTACAATTGTATATTCCTTCTTTAAAGAATTTATCGTATTCTCCTGAAAAAGGGGGTTCTGTATGTTTTTGCCTACAAATTAAATATTCTTCCGAACTAAGCTTTTCCTTCCACTTTTCTGTCATACTCTATTTTTCTGCATCTTTCATAGAAAGTTTAATTCTACCTTGTTTGTCTATATCTAAAACTTTAACTTTTACTATATCTCCTTCATTTACTTTATCAGTAACGTTTTCTACTCTTTCTTCACATATTTGTGAGATATGTACAAGCCCATCTTTTCCTGGTAAAACGCTAACAAATGCGCCAAAATCCATAATCTTAACAACTTTACCTTCATAAATTTTTCCAATTTCAACATCAGCTGTAAGGTCTTCAATGCGTTGCTTGGCATCTTCAGCTGCTTTCTTATCAACAGAAGAAATTTTAATTAAACCATCATCATTTATATCAATCACTGCCCCTGTTTCTTCTGTTAGAGCGCGAATTGTAGCGCCTCCTTTTCCTATAACATCTTTAACTTTATTTGTATTAACCTTTATAGTAAGAAATCTAGGAGCATTAACAGATACTTCTTCCCTAGGTTGATCAATAACTTCTTTCATCTTATTTAAAATATGTATTCTTCCATCTTTAGCTTGCTCTAAAGCTTCTTTCATTATCTCTTTAGTTATTCCATTAATTTTAATATCCATTTGTAAAGCTGTTACACCATCACTAGTTCCAGCAACTTTAAAATCCATATCACCTAGATGATCTTCATCTCCAAGTATATCTGTTAAGACAACATATTTGTCTTCACCCTTTATAAGTCCCATAGCTATACCAGCAACGGGTGCTGATATTGGTACACCAGCATCCATCAAAGATAAAGATGCGCCGCAGACACTTGCCATAGAACTAGAGCCATTTGATTCTGTAATTTCCGAGACAACCCTTAGTACATATGGGAAATTTTGTTCATTAGGAATAATCGCACTAATTGCTCTCTTTGCAAGTTTCCCATGACCAATTTCTCTTCTTTTAGGTGAACCAACAAAGCCACATTCGCCAACAGAGTATGGGGGGAAATTATAGTGAAGCATAAATCTGTCTTTATACTCCCCACTTAAATCATCAATAATTTGACTATCTCTATCTGTGCCCAAAGTTGTTACTACTAAAGCCTGTGTCTCTCCTCTTGTAAAAACAGCACTGCCATGAGTCTTTGGAAGAACTCCTATCTCTACAGATATATTTCTAACTGTTTTTGTATCTCTTCCATCAATCCTAGGGTTTCCATCTAAAATACTATTCCTTACAATATCTTTTTGTAATGAGTGAATAGAGTTATTTATCATATCTGTTTTTGTCTCATCATCGTCAAGTTTTTCAATTGCATTATTTAGTATTTCATTT
The DNA here is from genome assembly GCA_036165695.1 of Pseudomonadota bacterium. Lineage (GTDB taxonomy): Bacteria > Pseudomonadota > Gammaproteobacteria > Poriferisulfidales > JAYZIH01. Next base: position 10,411 of record JAYZIH010000114.1, read on the forward strand.
AGCTTTCCATTTCTTTCTATTTTGTCTGAAATTTTAAATGCAGACTCAATTTCTTGCGCATAAATACTTTTTATTTCCTTATCTAGCTCTTCATAAATTGGGTCAGTCTTATCTTCAACCTTATATTCTTTAATTCCTGCTTCATTTGCAAAATTCTCAATTTCTTTAATTAAGTTTTGCATTTCATCATGCCCAAATGAAACAGCGCCTAACATTTGTTCCTCAGTTAAAACTTTAGCTTCAGACTCAACCATTAAGACACCGTCTTTTGTTCCAGCTACTACTAGATCTAACTTAGAATTCTGCATTTGTGTATTGTCTGGGTTTAAAACATATTTTTCATCTATAAAGCCAATCTTTGCAGCTCCTATTGGGCCTTGGAAAGGTATTCCTGATATCATTAAAGCTGCTGAAGATCCAATCATAGAAATAATATCAGCATCGACCTGGTTATTTAAACTTACAACTGTACAAATAACTTGAACTTCGTGAGTAAAACTTTTAGGGAATAAAGGTCTAATAGGCCTATCAATTAATCTTGAAATCAATGTTTCCTTTTCTGTCGGCCTACCTTCTCTCTTAAAAAAACCTCCGGGTATTTTCCCTGCAGCATAAGATTTTTCTTGATAATTTACTGTTAATGGAAAGAAGTCTCTTTCTATACCGTCATCATTGCAAGCTACTGTACAGAGGACAACTGTATCATCCATGCTTGCGAGAACTGCTGCGTTTGCTTGTCTAGCAATTCTGCCAGTCTCTAAAGTAACTTCTCGCTCTCCATAACGGAAAGATTTTTTTACTACACTCATTAAATTCCTAATTTATATTTATATTTATTTTCTTAATCCAAGAGATGAAACAATTTTTTGGTACCTGTCAGTATTTGTATTTTTTAAATACGTTAGAAGTTTTCTTCTTTTATTAACCATTTTAAGGAGACCCTGTCTAGAATGGTGATCCTTTTTATGAACATCAAAATGTTCAGTTAGATAATCTATACGCTTTGACAAGAGTGCACTTTGTACCTCGGTAGATCCAGTATCATTCTTGCCATGGCTGAATTTACCTATTAATTCACTTTTTTCTTGTGCTGATAATGTCATATTATATTTCCTTAATCTTGCTGCATTCTATCATGTAAAAAAAAACATACAAATAATATCTTTATTTTAAACAAATATTTTAATTGGTATTAATTCATTTTCTTCATTTATTTTCGCAATACCTAAAAATTCCTCTTCATTATCATATATTTTAACTAATTTA
>JAYZIH010000115.1:0-8579 GCA_036165695.1 Pseudomonadota bacterium
TCCCCACTGCTGCCTCCCGTAGGAGTCTGGGCCGTGTCTCAGTCCCAGTGTGGCTGATCATCCTCTCAGACCAGCTACAGATCGTAGCCTTGGTAGGCCTTTACCCCACCAACAAGCTAATCTGACATAGGCTCATCCAATAGCGACCGAAGTCTTTGTCTCGTAAGACACATGCGGTATTAGCTCGAGTTTCCCCGAGTTGTCCCCCACTACTGGGCAGATTCCTATGCATTACTCACCCGTCCGCCACTCTACTCGTTCCCGAAGGTACTTTCTCGTTCGACTTGCATGTGTTAAGCATGCAGCCAGCGTTCAATCTGAGCCAGGATCAAACTCTTCAGTTTAATCCATTGGACCATATAAAATATGGTCAAATTTTTTTGGGACTTTCCAATATACAAGATACCACCTAGCCCCAATATCATTTGGTGTTTACGTATGTTAGACGCAAGCACCCGCACAAATCTGTCTAATTTTATTTTTATATAGCCACCACGGCATAAATCCGCAATCATATATCTCTGTATAATAAATACAGATATTTCTCTTATTTTGGTGATCTTTTTGGAAAGATCGCTAGCGAAGTTGAATTATAAACATTGATATAATAACGTCAAGAAATATTAGCTAATAACCTTAATATTAATGAATTTCTTTTTACCTAGTTTTAAAAAATATTCTCCAGGTTCTATGATATGTTCAGCTGATTCGACAGAAACATTGTCTATCTTTAAAGCCCCTTGAGATATAAGCCTTCTTGCTTCTGAAGTACTCGAAACAAGCCCTGATTCCTTGAGTAAGTTCGGAAGTGGCATCTTCTTTATCTCAACTGTCTTTAATGTGCTCGGATCTGGCTGCATATTCTTTTGGAAGACATCTAAAAAGTTTTTACGCGCCTCTATAGCTTCTTTTTCTGAATGAAATCTTTCTACAATCTCGCTTGCTAAATCAAGCTTTATATCCCTTGGATTGATTTCATTATTTTTAGCACCTTTTTTAAATTTTTCAATCTCTGTAATTTTTTTAAAGCTTAATAAATCATAGTACTTCCACATTAAGTCGTCTGATATACTCATTATCTTCCCAAACATATCATCTGATTTGTCATTAATACCAATATAGTTATCAAGCGATTTTGACATTTTTTTAACACCGTCAGTTCCCTCCAGTAAAGGCAAAGTTATAACAATTTGCTTAGCTTGATCATCATTTGGATTCTTTAATGCCTGTATATGTCTGCCCATTAATAAATTAAATTTTTGGTCTGTTCCGCCCAACTCTACATCTGCATTAATTGCGTATGAATCATATCCTTGTAAAATTGGGTATACAAATTCTTTAATTGATATGTTCTGATTATTCTTAAATCTCTTTTTAAAATCATCTCTTTCTAACATTCTAGCAACACTATATTCACCTATAATTTCTATAATCTTAGAACCTGATAGTTTTTTTAACCATTCAGAGTTAAATTTAATAATAGTTTCTTTTGGGTTTAAAATTTTAAAAACTTGTTCCTTGTATGTTTTAGCGTTTTCTAAAATTTCTTTCTCTGAAAGTATCGGGCGTAATTCTGTTTTTCCTGTAGGATCACCAATTGTAGCTGTAAAATCCCCAATTAAAAAAATAACTTTATGTCCTAAATCTTGAAACTGTCTCATTTTATTTAATAACACAGTGTGTCCAAGATGGATATCTGGTGCTGTAGGGTCAAATCCAGCTTTTATCGTAAGAGGTCTTGAGGCTTCTAGTTTCTTTATAAGACCCTCTTCCTCAATTATTTCATCAGTTCCTCTGGATATAATGCTTAGTTTATCATGCATAGTACAATTATAGTTTTGTATGATATAGATATCATAGTAACATATGTAAGAACGAGCAAACTTTTATTAACATATATAATAGCTTATTTTGATGTCAATCATTAAGAAAACAGTATTATATCTTACGCTAATTATTGGAATTTATTTTATTTTTTTCCATGTAAATACTTCGGATAATATACTTCTCGTAAAGAATTTCGATAGAAATATTAAAGATAACTATATATACCTGCACTTTAACAATATAAAGCTTAGAAATAGCGGGAATTCTGCTGATAAAATAAAGGTGTTGCGTGTTAAAAGGGGGGATATTTTAAGTAAAATTTTAAGAAGAAATAAGATTGATGTTCCAAGCTCCTTTTCTAGGAAAAAGAAAATGGGGTGTCTAGCGAGGATAAATGTTGGGCAAAAAATTAAAGTAAAATATAGATCTAGGTCTATACAAGAGCTTAGACTATATCAAAGAGATGGTGTATGTATATATAAAGTTGAGAAATCTGGGCCTAGAATATACAAAAATAAGTCTCAAAAGTATGAAAAGGAAATACTCGCGTTTGGGGAGATTACCTCGTCTTTTTTCGAATCAGCTAAAGCTTCTGGCTTACTCGCAAATGAAATTATGGCTTTTGCTGATATTTTTGGATGGGATATTGATTTTGCTCTTGACATAAGAAAAGGTGATAAATTCGCTGTAGTTATTAATAGAACATATTATGGGAAAAATAGTAAAATAAAATCTGAAATAAAGACAGCTATCTTTAAAAATAGAAAAAAGATACATACGGCAATAAAATATAAAAATGAATACTATAATTTCGAAGGCCGCTCACTGAGAAAACAATTTGTTAGAGCTCCATTAGATTTTTATAGGATATCCTCTCATTTTAACCTCAAAAGAAAGCATCCAATTCTACATAAAATAAGAGCACATAAAGGTACTGATTATGCAGCACCTAGAGGAACGCCTGTTTATGCAACTGGTGATGGAACAATCATCCATAGAGGAAGAAAAGGTGGTTATGGTAAAACAGTTATAATTAAACATGGTAATATATATACAACATTATATGGACATCTTTCTAGATACAAGAGAGGTCAGAAAGTTGGTACGAAAGTAAGGCAAAAGCAAGTTATAGGCTATGTTGGATCAACTGGCCTTTCAACAGGACCTCATTTACATTATGAATTTAGAGTTAGAGGTGTTCATAAAAATCCGGTTAAAGTGAGATTTAAAAAAAGCAAGCCAATTAGCAAGAAAGAAAAGAGTAAATTTTTTAAAACAAAACTAAAGCTAAAAGATAAAATTAATTGGATTGAAAATACTATTCATACCTTATGAGAAATCAAGACATATATATCGGTATTTTAAGTGGAACAAGCATGGATTCCATTGACTGTGTTTTATGTGATTTTAAAAATGAAGGATATAATATTATAGAATTTATAGAAACTCCATACCCTAAAGCCCTAAAAGAAAAGCTGAAGTCCTTAAATGAAAATGAACTTAAGCATAGAGAAAAGGTAGATTCGTTAGATATAGAACTATCAAAATCATATGTAAAACTCATTGAGAAAATCATAAAAAAAGCAAATAAGTCTAATGAAGAAATTTTAGTAATTGGCATGCATGGGCAAACTGTTTCTCATTTAGTTGATAAAAATAGTGTTACCAGCATCCAAATTGGTAGCCCCCAGTTTATTGCAGAATCCTTAAAGATTGATGTAGCAGCAAATTTTAGACAAGATGATATTAGCGATGGTGGCCAGGGAGCACCACTTGCTCCATTATTTCATGAATATATATTTAATAAACATGATAAGAATCAGATTGTTGCTAATATAGGAGGGATTTCAAATATATCTCTCTTACCTGCTGCTAAAAAAGAAGTTATTGGCTACGATACAGGTCCTGGCAATGTTCTAATTGATAAGTGGATACAGAAAAAATATGGCATGCCATATGATAAAGATGGAGAAATTTCAAATTCTGTTAAATTCTCAGATAAATTATTAAATATATTTCTGAATGATAATTATTTTTTAAAACAATACCCTAAGAGCGTAGGTGCTGAATATTTTTCTTTGAATTGGATAGAAAAGAATATAAATAAAATGTCAAAAACCGAAAAAATTTCTCCTGAAGTTGTAACAAGTACTTTAACTAAACTAACCTCAAAAACTATTGTAGATCAGGTAAAAAATAATATGGCTAGTTGCGATGAAATCATAATAGTTGGGGGAGGAGCATATAACAAGTCAATCATATCAAATATAGAAATTGATATAGAAGAAAACTTTGGAAAGAAGACTATAGTTTGTACTTCTAAAAATTATGGTTTTAACCCAAAAACTATAGAAGCAGGCCTTTTCGCTTGGCTTGCAATGTGTAAACTTAACAATACAAAGCTTGACTATAGATCAATTACAGGAAGCTCTAGCATTAAAACTATTGGTAAAATTTATTGAGTAGAAAATGAAGAGCCACATCCACATGTAGTTGTAGCATTAGGGTTCTTAATAACAAATTGTGCTCCCTCTAAATCTTCCTTGTAATCAATTTCTGCCCCAACTAGGTATTGAAAACTCATAGGGTCTATTAAAAGCATGACATCATCCTTAGTAATTTGAGTATCACCTTCTTGGATGTTTTCATCAAATGTAAAGCCATACTGGAATCCAGAGCATCCACCACCAGATATAAAAACCCTTAATTTTAAATTATTATTATTTTCTTCTTCTATTAAAGACTTTACTTTCGAAGCAGCAGCATCTGTAAATATTACTAAGCTTTGGCTATTAGTTTCAAATTTTTCAGTTTGTGTATTTTCCATATATACCTCTATTTAACATTACTTATTTTATTATTTTTTCCAGAAGATGCAATATCTATTTCAGAACTCACTTGTTTCAATAGCTTATCATCACAAATTAAATTTCCATCAACCTTGCATCCTGCTTCCATTTCAATTTTACTATAATAGATATTTCCTTTAATTAGAGCGTTTTCTCCTAATTGAACTAAATTGTAGCAATAAACATCTCCCTTAACGGTTCCATTAATTACAATATTAGGCGCTAGTATTTTTCCTTTTATGTTTGCATCTTCAGATATATATAACTTTGATTTATCATCTCTCTTAGATGTAATCGAGCCTTTTAAATTACACTCAATATGCACAACTCCACTAAAATGGAAATTACCATCTATGCTAACATCTTTGCCAACTAAACTATTTATTTTACCTTTTGCCATTTTTAATTTATTAAAATTTTAAAAAACTAATATGAGCTAAACTGCTTATTTAATGCACTTATATTACTAGTTATATAAATATTTTTCCATTCATAATCAATATTTATAGTTGATTTTTTAGAATTAATAGCTAGGTGAAGCGTTTCAGGAATAAAGCTTTTAGGTATGCTTAGCACTCCTTTTATTTTTTCTTTATAGGAAATTTTTCCTTTAGATGATTTTTTTTTATTACTTGATATTTGGCTAAATTGTAGAGTTCTTGATATGTCAGAATCTTTGCCAGATAATTCTATTGAATATTTATATTTTGTAGTTTTTCCACTTGAATTCAATGTATATATTAAAAAGTTATAGTCATAGTTCTCTGTATCTCCTACTCTTTTTATTTCCAAATCCTTAACATGTATCTGAAATTTTTCTTTATTATCATCTTTAGTTATTTTCTTATAGAAATTAAGCTCTGAAGTTAATTTTTTATTTTGCTGGTCCTTTTCCCTTAAGTCCTTTTTTAAACTATCAACTGATATAATATCTACCAATACAGCTTGTTTGTATTTTTTATGTATTTTCTGTGCTGTTTCAACCTCTTTTTTGAGATCTAAAATTTCTTTATCTTTTTTTTGTATAATGTCGATATTATTGTCATTTTCTTTTATTAGACTACTAATGCGATCTTTGCCAATCTCATAAGATAATAAGAAACTTTCATTAATTACGCTGTATGATAAGAAAACTGAAAGAAATATAAAAATAAATGTAAATATAGATTTCTTAATTATATCTCGTGGCGTATCTTTTTTTATAATGTGTAGTTCTGTTTTTTTCATCTTTACAAACCACTGCTTTCTTTTAAATTAAACATTAAATTCATATTCTGAATTGCTTGTCCTGCAGCACCTTTTACAAGGTTATCAATGCAAGAAACTAAAATCAATTTATTCTCTTCTTCTTTATGTATTGAAAAAGAGCATATATTGGTTTTCAAAACATCTTTAATATTTGGAGCCTTGTTTTTAGTGAATTTAATATAACTTTCATCCTTATAGTAATTTTCATATATTTTACATATATCATTAATATCTACGTCTTTTACTAATCTTAGATAAATTGTTTCTAGTATGCCTCTAAATGTAGGAATAATATGTGGCGTAAATAAAACCTCAACTTTGTCCTTAGACATCTTTGATAATTCTTGGTTTATTTCTGGCATATGTCTATGACATAAAATACCATAGGCCATAAAGTTATCTTCTATTTCATTTTTTAAACCGTCATCAAGTTTTTTTCTTCCTGCACCGCTATATCCAGATTTAGCATCAATAATAATATTATTTTTATCAATTAAGTCTTCTCTAACTAATGGATATAATGGAATTAACGCTGCTGTAGGATAGCAGCCTGGGTTAGCAACAATCTTTGAATTTCTAATGTTTTCTCTATTAATTTCTGACAATCCATATGTAATTTTTGAAATTACTTCTGGAATATAATGTTCTTCTCCATAAAAATCTTTCCAAATACTAGGATCATCTAGTCTAAAATCTGCAGCTAAATCTATCACTTTTGATTTCTTATCAATAAATTTTTCATAATGTTTCATCGCTATACCATTAGGACATGCAAAAAATACAATATCATAATCATCAAAATCAATTTCTACAGCATTCATAATTTTTCCAGGTATATTAGTAAAACTTTTATCAAATTCAGACATATTCTTCCCCCCGCTACTAAAAGAGTATGGAGTTATTGAGACTACATCTGGGTGTTCAAGTAAGTGTTTTACTAACTCAATTCCTATATACCCGGTAGCTCCGAGTACAGCTGCCTTAATTTTCATCTATCTATACCAAATTTATCTTAAAAATATATACGATTATACATATAATAAGGGATATGTTGTTAATAAAAACACTACATATTTTTTTCATGGTAACTTGGTTTGCTGGTTTATTCTATCTGCCAAGGCTATTTGTATATCATGCAATGTCAAGTGATGATACAAGTTTAAAAAGGTTTCTTACCATGGAAAGAAAACTATTATGGGGAATTACAACACCAGGCGCCATATTGACAATCGTGTTCGGATTTTGGCTTACATATAATTATTTTCCAGATTACTTTTCACATTTTTGGATGCACGTGAAATTATTGCTCGTATTATTTTTAATTCTATATCACCTATTTTGCGTAAAGATATATTATGACTTTCTTAATAATAATAATAAAAAATCACATAAATGGTTGCGCTGGTTTAATGAAATTCCAGTATTTTTATTATTGTCAATAATAGCACTTGTTATTTATAAACCTATGTAGTTTTAATAGTGCTATGTATTTTTGGCATAAGCTCTTTTAACGCTAATTTATAAACTTTCTTCTTAAAGTATATAACAATATTTGGTGGTTGACTCATGTTTACCCATTTCCATTTATCGAATTCTGGTTTTTCTGAATATGAGAAGTTAATTTTTTCATCTTTATTTGCCATCTTCAATAAGTACCATATTTGTTTCTGTCCAATGCATGTCTTTCCATCGCTCATCCTTTGAAACTTTTTTGGCAACTTATACGACATCCACTTTCTTGTCCTTCCCATAATAATAACATCTTCAGTAGATAGGCCTGTCTCTTCACGTAGCTCTCTAAACATAGCATCTTTAAATGTTTCATTCTTATTTATTCCACCCTGCGGAAATTGCCAAGCTTCTGAATTTATTCTTTTAAACATGAGCAGCTGCTTCTTATCATTACATAAGATAATTCCAATATTTTTTCTATAACCAAGAGCGTCTATCATGTGAATGGGTAATTTTTTTTATCTTAATGTATTTTATAGAATATATGATATAAAATAAAGTTTATGGGCATAGCTTTATTTGACTTAGATAATACAATTATAGATGGGGATAGTGATTATCAATGGGGAAACTTTCTCGCTGATAAGGGTGTTGTTAATAAAAAGGAATATGAAAGACGGAATAAAGAATTCTATGAGCAGTACTATCGTGGAGAACTTGATGTTAAAAAGTACATTAATTTTTCATATAAACCACTAGCAGATAATAATCTAGAGAAATTAATAAAATTAAGAGATGAGTTTTTTAATAAAGAGATAAAAAAACTTATATTCAGTGAAGCAGAAGAAATAATTAGCAATCATATAAATTTAGGGGATACTATCGCTATCGTCACCTCAACAAACTCTTTTGTTTCAAAGCCCGTTGCTGACTACCTAAACATAGCACACCTTATAGCTAGTGAGCCTGAATTTGTTAATGGTAAATTCACAGGAAACATAACAGGGGAGCCATGCTATCAAGATGGGAAGGTTAAAAAAGTAGAATTTTGGATGTCAGAAAATAAAATAGATAGAGAGGTTTTATCTAATAGCGCCTATTTTTATTCTGACTCATCTAATGATTTAAGCCTATTAAATGTAGTTTCTAATCCTGTAGCAGTTAATCCAGATAAAAATTTGGAAACTACTGCAAAAGATAGGA
>JAYZIH010000116.1:0-3800 GCA_036165695.1 Pseudomonadota bacterium
TTAATAGTGTCGTCACTATTCCATTACTACGGCATGGCTATAGCTGAAAGTTCTAAAAAATATTTTGATATTATATGCTTAATATTAGTAATTTTTGCTTTTATATATATATCATTAAACTTAAACTAATATTATGCCTTTAAAATATATCAAAGTTATCTTTACACTACTTGTTGCATTTTCATTATCAACATCATGTAAAATTTATCAACATGCTTCCAAGTCTACAATAGAAAAAAAACCTCCAATTGAAAAAAAGGAGAAAATTAAAAAAAGAAAGTATTTTACATATGGTCTTAAAGCAAAGAAAGGAAGTGAGGTTGGAGACATATATATTGTTAAAAAAGGAGATTCTTTATTTTCTATAGCTCTTGAATACGAAGTTGACTATAAGCAGATTGCTAAATGGAACAATATTAATAAACCATATATCCTTAGAGTAGGCGATAAAATTATTATTAAACCTAGTAATGTACGAAAACATAAAAACATATCAGAATCTAAGTCTGTAAAAAATATAAGATGGGTAAAACCTCATAAAGGCACTATATTTAAGTCATTTAATTTTAGTGAGTACGGAAAAAAAGGTATTGATATTAGAGGAAATATTGGTGATAAAATATTTTCTGCTGCTGATGGAAAAATTGTTTATGCTGGCAATGGAATTAAAGGATACGGAAACCTTTTGATTATAAAACATAGCAATAATTTTTTAAGCGCATATGCACACAATAAGAATCTTTTTGTTAGAGAAGGTGATAATGTTAAAAGAGTAGATGTTGTTGCAGCATTAGGAGATACTGACGCCATACAACCTATGTTACATTTTCAGATTAGATATAATGGTAAACCGGTTGACCCAGAAAAATATTTGCCATAAATAAAATATTAATCATAAAAAATTATAGAACAAAAATTTCTTTCTTCAGACAATAAAATATTATGAGTTCTATATGTACTCTCAAGATTCATAATTTCAGAACCTATTGATTTTTCATTTAGCTGAAATAATAATGGAGTTTTGTTATTGCTAAAGGTATTATAGCCAATAATAACTAAATTAACTTCATCTAGAACTTCTAGTGGAAAATTGTCAATTTTAAAATCATTAAATTTAATATTTAGCTCTATAATAGCTTTTTTACTAGGAATAATTATATTGTTTTTATATACTTTGTTTTTTACTGTTACACTTTTTGGAGAATATGATTTTATGTAATTTAGACTATTATCTATATGCTGTTCACTAAATTTCATATATGAAATATAGCATAAATAGACATAATTTTTTTAATTTATGAAAGATGATTTCCAACGAATAGAAAGGCTTCCTCCATACGTATTTAATATCGTAAATGAACTAAAAGTAGAGGCCAGACACTTAGGCCATGATATTATTGATTTTGGCATGGGAAACCCTGACCAGAAAACTCCTCAACATATAATAGATAAGCTTAATGAATGTTGTAATAAGGACAATGTACATAGATATTCAAGCTCAAAAGGAATATACAGATTAAGAAAGGCAATATCTAATTGGTATCAAGATAAATTTGATGTGTCTATAGACCCAGATAAAGAAGCAATAGTAACAATAGGATCTAAAGAAGGTCTAGCACATTTATCATTAGCAATTTTAAGTGAAGGAGATTCAGTGATTGCACCAAACCCTGCATATCCAATTCATCCGTATGGCGCAGTTATTGCAGGAGCAAAAATCATTTATGTTGAAATGGAAGATAGTTATGATAATTTTTTCAAGTCATTAAGCGAGGCAATAAAAAATTCTTGGCCTAAACCTAAGATGATGATAATGAATTTTCCTAGCAACCCAACTACACATTGCGTTGATCTTGATTTCTTTGTAGAGCTTGTGAGAATAGCAAAAAAAAATAATATATATATAGTTCATGATATTGCATATGCTGATTTAGTTTATGATGGATATAAAGCCCCATCAATCCTTCAAGTAAATAATTCAAAAGATATAGCTGTTGAATTTTATACTTTATCGAAATCATATAATATGCCAGGTTGGAGAGTTGGGTTTATGTGTGGAAACCACAAACTAGTTGCAGCTCTTGGAAGAATAAAATCATATGTAGATTATGGCACCTACACTCCTATACAGGTTGCAGCAATTGCTGCATTAGAAGGACCACAGGAATGTGTAGAAAATATAAGAAAAACATATTTATCAAGAAGAAATACTCTTTGTGATGGTTTAAATAAAATTGGCTGGAACATTGACCCACCAAAAGCAACAATGTTTGTTTGGGCTAACATACCAAATAAATATGAGAAAATTGGCTCACTAGAGTTTAGCAAGATACTGCTTAAGGAATCATTTGTTGCTGTGTCACCAGGTATAGGCTTTGGCGATCACGGAGAAAACTTTGTCAGATTTAGCTTAATAGAAAATGAACAAAGAATAAAACAAGCTGTCAAAGGCATAAAGAAAATTATATAATTTTATTATGAGTGAAAATAATATAAATGTTGGGATTATAGGTTTAGGCACTGTTGGGTCTGGTGTTGTTAATTTAATTAAGAAAAACCATGATGAGATATACAAAAGGGCAGGCTTAAACATACAAATTAAGGCTGTTTCAGCTAGAAATAAGGATCTTAAAAGGGAGTGCGATATATCTCAGTTTACTTTTTATGATAACCCATTAGATTTAATTGAAAACGAAAAAATAGATATTGTTATAGAGTTAATTGGTGGTGATACAATTTCAAAGGAAATAGTAACAAAAGCAATTCAAAAAAAAATACATGTTATAACTGCCAATAAAGCACTTATTTCAATTCATGGAAATGATCTTTCAGATTTGAGCTACAAAAATGATGTTGTAATATCGTATGAAGCTGCAGTAGCCGGAAGTATTCCAATTATTAAAATAATAAGAGAATCTCTTAATGCAAATAAAATAAATTGGGTTTCTGGGATTATTAATGGAACAACAAATTATATTTTAACTACAATGATAGAAAAAGGTAAAGATTTGGGCAGCATATTAGAAGAAGCACAAAAGCTTGGATACGCAGAGTCAGACCCAAGTTTTGATATTGGAGGGATTGATGCTGCACACAAATTATCTATACTTGCTTCTATTTCGTTTGGAATACCATTAAATTTCAATTCTATATATATAGAGGGAATTGAAAATATAACTTTAGAAGATTTAAAGTACTCAAGTGAGCTTGGTTATAATATAAAACACTTAGCAATTGCTAAGAAAGTTAGTGATGGTATACAGTTACGTGTACATCCAGCACTTGTGCCTAAGAGTAGATTAATCGCAAATGTTAATGGAGTGATGAATGCTATAGTTGTTTCATCTGATGCTGCTGGAGCTTCTTTATATTATGGACAGGGAGCTGGGGGTAGCGCAACTGCCTCTGCTGTTGTGTCAGATATAATTGATGTTTCAAGAAAAGTAATTTTAGAGAAAAAAATTGACATACCATTTTTAGGATATCAAAAAAAGCTTCAGAATAATGAAAAAATCTTAAACATTAATGATGTAGAAGTCTCTTATTACCTAAGACTTAGGGTTATAAATAAATCAGGTGTGCTAGCCAAAATTACAAAGATACTAGGATCTAAAAATATTAGTATAGATTCAATCTTGCAAAAAGAAAAAATATATGAAGATAATACTGTACCAATTGTTATGCTTACTCATAATATTAAGGAAGAAGGTATTATTAAAGCAATTAATGAATTAGAAAAATTAGAAGAAGTTAAAGATAATATTATAAAGATAAGAATTGAAACATTTAACTAGAAATTA
>JAYZIH010000117.1:0-13810 GCA_036165695.1 Pseudomonadota bacterium
GAATACTTTAAGGAAGAAGATATAAAAAAGTTAATTGCAACCATAAAAATTTTAAAGTCAGGAGACTATAGAAAAAAATCTATTAAGGATGAAGAAAAATGTCTTTTCATTTACGGAGAAGAAGACCCAATTGCACCATATTCGGTAATAAAAGAAATTCGGAATCAGCATCCTTCATCAAGTTTTGCTACAATTAGGGGGGCAGCGCACTTGCCATTTGTATCACATTTAAAAGAGTTTTCCGATATAGTGGATATTTTTATGAGGAATTAGACTACACACGTATAAATGTTAAAAAAAAATTATATTAGTTCTGCTATAGTTCAAAAAGAAGTTATCAAAAGACTTATAGACAGAATGTCGCTTATTAATATTTTGCCTAGCTCTATTATAGATATTGGATCAGGAGTTGGTCTCAGCTCTGAACCTTTGCTAAAAAGTTATACTGAATCTAACCTTATTATGTATGATCATTCTGTTGATGCTTTACAAAATTCAGTTATTGATGAAAATGAAAGAGTTAATATAGTTTGTGGTGAGTTTAAGTCTCTCCCATTTGAGAATGATAGTTTTGATGTTGTTTTTTCTTCGTCATCTTTACATTGGGAAGACGATATAAATTTGTCTTTTTCTGAAATTTATAAAATTCTAAAACCAGGAGGGTTATTCTTTTTTTCTACGTATGGGCCAGATACTTTAACTGAATTAAGATCAGCCTGGGAGTCTGTAGATAATAGAAGGCATGTGAATGATTTTTATGATATGCATGATATTGCTGACCTTATGCTAAATTTAGAATTTATGGACACAGTTGTTGATTCTGAAAGAATAATTATAAAATATGATAACGTAAAGCATATTCAGAAGGACTTAAAAAATATTGGCTCACATATAACGAAAAAACAAGAGAGAAGTGGTTCTTTATATAGCAAGGGTAAAATGGAAGCTATGTACAGAGAATATGAAAATTTTAGACATCAAGATGGTTTGTTGCCAGTTACTTATGAGGTAATATATGGACATGGATGGAAGAAAGTTAAACCCTTAAATTTGAAGAATGTTAAGTAAGATTGCTAGCTCCCCTGAAGAGTATTTAATTAGAGGCAATGATTCTCTTTCAATGAAAGGTAATATTATATTTTTTTTATTTATTTCCTTCATATCACTATCGATAGCTTTCGCATTTTTTCAATTAGGACTATGGATAATTTTGCCATTTGCTGGTTTTGAGATGATTTTTCTGGCTTTTATGCTATTATACATTTGCCAAAAAAAGCTACTGCATGAGAGGGTTCTGATTACAGACAAGAAAGTTTGTATATCTTTTTTACAGAGAAATACTGGTGTATCCTTCGAAGTAGATAAGGGTTGGGCCAATGTGGTACTTGATAAGCCTATTTATAAAGGACATCCTTATAGACTTTTTATCAGATCGAAGGGTAAGGAAATAGAAGTAGGGAAAATGCTGACAAACAAAGAAAAAATTGAATTTTCAAAAATACTAGTAAAATCGATTAAGAAGGTATAGTTGATGGCTTTATTTAAAAAAATACTTTTGTTTTCGGTTGTAAGTCTAACAAGTTCAGTAGTTCATTCTGGATGGGATGCCTTAAACATGCCAAAAGGTGTTTCACTTATTAGTAACGAAGTATATGACTTGCATATGATAATTCTATGGATTTGTGTCGCGATAGGTGTAGTTGTATTTGGTGCCATGGCTTGGAGTATATTCATGCACAGAAAATCGAGAGGATATAAACCAGCTACATTTCATGAGAGCACAAAATTAGAAGTTGTATGGACAGTTATCCCATTTTTGATATTAGTTCTTATGTGTATACCTGCCACTAAAACTTTAATAAAAATGTATGATTATTCTAATGCAGAGATAACAATCAAGGTAACTGGTTATCAATGGTTATGGCAATATGAATATTTAGAATCCGGGGTGTCTTTTTATAGTAATTTAAAAACATCCTATGATGAAATCTATAATAAGAAAGAAAAAAATATAAATTATTTACAAGAGGTTGATAATAATCTTGTTTTACCAATTAATAAAAAGGTGAGATTTTTAATAACATCAAATGACGTTTTACATGCTTGGTGGATACCAGATTTAGCTCTAAAAAGCGATGCCATTCCAGGATTTATAAATGAGTTGTCTACAACAATTTTAGAAACTGGAGTTTACAGAGGGAAATGTGCAGAATTATGTGGAAGGTCTCATGGTTTCATGCCAATTGTTATTGAAGCAGTTGATGATAAAACTTTTGAAGATTGGTTGGCAAGTAAAAAAGGTGATACAAATTTAGCTAATAGATAGAGGAGATACAAGATTATGAGTTCTGCTGTTGAAGACCATCATGAAGACCATCCATCAGGGTTAATGAGATGGATTACAACTACAAATCATAAAGATATAGGAACATTATACCTATGGTTTTCTTTAATTATGTTCTTTATTGGTGGCTTTATGGCGCTAATTATTAGAACTGAGTTATTCCAGCCCGGACTACAATTTGTCGACCCACAATTTTTTAATTCTATGACTACTATGCATGCCCTGGTAATGATTTTTGGCGTTGTTATGCCAGCCTTTACTGGACTTGCTAATTGGTTAATACCAATGATGGTGGGTGGTCCTGATATGGCACTTCCCAGAATGAATAATATGAGCTTTTGGATTTTACCATTTGCTTTTGCAATGTTACTTTCGACACTTTTTATGGACGGTGGAGCACCAGCTGGTGGATGGACACTGTATCCACCTTTAAGTTTGCAGACTGGCGATGCGTTTCCTTTCTTGATTTTTGCTATTCATTTTATGGGCCTATCATCAATAATGGGAGCAATTAATGTAATTGCAACAATTTTAAATATGCGTGCACCAGGAATGAATTTAATGAAGATGCCTCTTTTTGTTTGGACATGGTTAATCACGGCTTTTTTACTTATTGCAGTTATGCCAGTCTTAGCTGGTGGAGTAACTATGTTATTAACAGATAAATTTTTTGAGACAAGTTTCTTTAATGCAGCTGGAGGTGGTGATCCGGTTATGTTTCAACATATATTTTGGTTTTTTGGTCATCCAGAAGTATATATTTTAATCTTACCTTCTTTTGGAGTTGTATCATCTATTATTCCAACTTTTGCTAGAAAACCATTATTTGGATATAGCTCAATGGTTTATGCTACAGCATCAATTGCATTTTTGTCATTTATAGTTTGGGCTCATCATATGTTTACTGTTGGCATACCATTAGCCGGAGAATTATTTTTTATGTTTGCAACTATGTTAATAGCAGTCCCAACTGGTGTAAAAGTTTTTAATTGGGTGAGTACTATGTGGAGAGGTTCTATGACATTTGAAACTCCAATGTTATTTGCTATTGGATTTATTATAATGTTCACTATTGGCGGATTTTCAGGTTTAATGCTTGCTATAGTTCCGGCTGATTTTCAATACCATGACACATATTTTGTAGTTGCACATTTCCATTATGTATTGGTACCGGGATCTATCTTTGCCATTATGGCTGCTTGTTACTACTGGTTACCAAAATGGACAGGATATATGTACTCAGAAGGGTTAGGAAAAATACATTTTTGGTTATCAACTATATTTGTAAACCTTACTTTCTTTCCAATGCATTTTGTAGGTTTAGCAGGAATGCCAAGAAGAATACCAGATTATTCACTTCAATTTGCAGATTATAATATGATTGCAAGTATTGGGGCATTTGGGTTTGGTTTTGCACAATTAATATTTGTATATATTGTTTTTAAATGTATGAGAAGTGGAGAAAAAGCTACTGATGAAGTTTGGGAAGGTGCAGAAGGTCTAGAATGGACTCTTCCATCACCACCACCATATCATTCTTTTTCAACACCACCGAATATAAAATAGTTAGGGATATTTTTTAAGATGAAAACAATAAAAAAAGTTAGATTAACAGTTACTCTTTTAGCAATATTAACTTTATCTTTTTATTTTGGTTTCTATTTAATAATGTTTTATAAGTAGAGGAAATAGATTATGAGAAAAATTAAAACTGTAAATAAATTAGTAGCTGTATCTATAATTATGTTTGCATTTTCTTTTGCTTTAGTCCCTTTATACGATATTATTTGTGATATTACTGGTTTAAATGGTAACACATCAAACTTAAAAACTAAGGAAAATTTTGAAGATTCATTTTCTAAAAATAATGTTCAAGAAAAAAAAATAAAAATACAGTTTGTAGCATCAGATCAAAATACAAAAGAGATACTATTTGATCCAGATGAATTTGAAATGGAAATTATGACTGGGAAAATTCATAGTACTTTTTATTACGCTAGAAATAAAACTGATATAGACTTTGTAGGGCAAGCAATTCCAAGTGTATCTCCAAACATTGCTGCTAAGTATTTAAAGAAAATTGAGTGCTTTTGTTTTGAAAAGCAAACTTTAAAACCTGGTGAACTTGTTAAGTTACCAGTATATTTTAAAATAGATAAAAATTTACCTGATAATATAGATACGATTACTTTATCTTATGCTTTTTTTAAAAATACAAAAATTTCAGAGGTTAAGGAGATAGACTAAAATGTCGGGATCATCTTATTACATACCAGATGGAAGTAAATGGCCAATTATTGGTACTATTGGTGTGTGTACTGCAATGGTAGGTGCAGCAAATCTTTTTAATGGGAGTGATGCAGGTGTTTATATATTAATGGCCGGTTTTGTAATCATTGCTTATATGATGGTTGGGTGGTTCGGTATTGTAATTAAGGAGAGTGAGTCGGAAGTCTATGATGAACAAGTTGATAAATCATTTAGATGGGGGATGGTTTGGTTTATTTTTTCCGAGGTTATGTTTTTCGCAGCTTTCTTTGGTGCACTCTACTACGTTAGAATCTATGCGTTACCCTGGCTTGGTGGTGAAGGTTCAGGATTATCTACGAACACATATTTGTGGCCAGGATTTGAAGCTATATGGCCAGAGACTGCTAACGGGCCAGCACAAGTAGGGGGAGAATTTAAATATATGGGAGCTTGGGGTCTTCCAGCACTTAATACTGTCATACTTTTGACTAGCGGTTTAACAATTACTTGGGCGCATCATGCTTTAAAGGAGATGAAAAGACTTCAATTAATTATTGGGTTAGGTCTTACTATCCTTCTTGGAGTGCTGTTTATGTATTACCAAGCAGTTGAGTATGGACATGCGTTTACAGATCTAAATTTAAATCTAGGAAGTGGTATATATGGGTCTACTTTCTTTATGCTAACGGGGTTCCATGGCTTTCATGTGACTGTTGGAACTTTAATGCTATGCGCCATTTTTGGAAGATCATTAGTAGGGCATTTTAAGCCAGATAAGCATTTTGCTTTTGAAGCAGTTGCTTGGTATTGGCATTTTGTTGATGTTGTATGGTTAGGGCTTTTTATATTTGTTTATTGGTTGTAATTATCTATACCATGAGGTTCTATATACCCTAGCTGGAATAGAACTATTAAAATTATAAACAATATGATTGAAAGAGATATCCTAATAAAGAGAGCCTTTACAGCCCTTTTCTTTGTCCCCTTATCTTTAATTAGAAAAAATAAGGAACTAAATAAACTAATTAGAATCAAAAAGAAGAAAAATACTATAATATACTTAATCAAAATATTTAACTGTAAAATTAATTTATGAGATATTCTTTACTTTCTAGCATTTTTTTCTTGTCTTGTATATCACTATTTATATTTTTAGGATTATGGCAAATAGATAGAGCTGATGAAAAGAAGAATATAGTTAAATTAAATCAAGAAAGAGAATCGTTGACGCCAATATACATTAAAGAGATACCTAGAGAAGATATTGAATATCTAGATTATAGAAATTTAAGACTTAGAGGAAAATATTTAGAAGAGACATTTCTCCTAGATAATAAGATAAATCAGAATAAAGTTGGCCTCAATGTAATATCTCTCTTTCAGCTATCGGATATTAATCAAGTAGTATTGATAGATAGAGGTTGGGTACAGATGGAGGGTGAGCGCAAAGATATTTCTAAGAATTATTTTTATCTTGTAAAAGACTTGCCACTAAACCACAAAACTGAGATTAGTGGTAAATTTAAGTATTTTAAAGAAAAGCCTTTTTCAATTGGAGATATCTCAACAAATAAAAAATGGCCTAGATTAATTCAAAATATTGACTTTATAGAAATAAAAAGAATCCTTAATAATGACAATATAGTAGAGAATGTAGTTCTGAGGTTGGACTCAAATAATTTAGGAGTTTATAAAAGAAATTGGAAAGTTATTAATATGAGTAGTGACAAACATTTAGGATATGCTGTACAGTGGTTTGGCCTAGCTTTTTTGCTATTATTTCTTTATATTTTTATAATTTTGAGGAAGACAAAAAATGCACGTTAATATAGATTATCATTCTAAACTTAAATCTAGAATATATTTAGTCTTAATTATCCTATCATTTTTGGGGCCGCTCATATTGGCTACTGTTATGTACAAATATAGTAATCATTTTTCTATAGCTGGGCCAAAAACACATGGCAATTTATTAAGCCCAGCCTTACAAATAAATGACTTCTTAAAAGACAATAATGAGAAAGTTTTAGAACAAAGAAAATGGGTTTTCTTGTATGTTATTAAAGGTGTTGAATGTAAAACCAGCTGTAAAGAAAAGTTACATACTATGAATCAAGTAAGAATGACTTTAGGAAAAAATCGAGGTAGGGTGATAAATATTTTAGCTAGCTATTTTGATGATAACTCAGATACAGATAATATATATAAAAAACAAGGACTTATTGAAAAAGAACTTAATGAAAAATATTCTGATTTTTATTGCATAAAAATAAATAACATTAAGAAAAACTTAAAAGAGCATACACTTTATCTAATTGATCCTTTGGGAAATATTTTTATGCATTATGACGATTTTGATGCAAAAGGTCTTCAAAAAGATATCAAGAAAGTTTTAAAAGCATCAAGAATTGGATAAATAAAATATGTTACTAATAGAAAAACATGTAAAATTTTTAGTTTTATTTTCAATTGTTCTTGCGTTTGCAGTGATAACTCTAGGAGCATACGTGAGACTTTCCGATGCTGGGCTTGGTTGTCCAGATTGGCCTGGATGCTATGGAAAACTTTTTGGTATTCCTGAGAGTTCTCTTGATATAGCTGAGGCAGAATCGTTATTTTCTGATAGTAAAGTTGACGTATTAAAAGCATGGAAAGAAATGTTACATCGTTATATAGCTGGCATACTTGGCTTAATAATTTTTTATATAACATATATATGTACTAGAAAGAAAATAAATTCAATAATGGCTTTAACCCAATTAACTTCCTTAATTGTTATAGCTCAAGTAATTTTAGGAATGCTTACAGTTACTTTAAAATTGCAACCCACAATTGTAATAATGCATCTATTAGGAGGATTTACTATTATATGTATGTTATGGATGATTTACCTTAGACTGTCAGAAAATTTTTTTTTTAGCCCACTATGATAAAGATATTTGCAAATATAATTATACCAATTTTTTAAGATATATAGCTTTTATAACCATAACTATATTAATAATTCAAATTATGCTTGGAGGTTGGACAAGTGCTAATTATGCTGCTTTAGCTTGTCCTGATTTTCCTACATGCCAAAATTCATACTGGCCAGAAATGAATCTTAAAAGTGCATTTTCTATAAATTTTGATGGAAAAATAAATTATGAATATGGAGTTTTAGATAACCCAGCGCGAGTAGGCATACATTATATTCATAGGCTCTGGGCTATTATAACTACTATTGCTATTTTCTTATTATCAATATCATGTTTTATATATATAAAATCTAAAGAACAGAAAATTATTACATATAGTCTTTTAGTATTCCTATTTTTACAAATACTACTTGGAATTCTAAATGTAAAATTAAGTTTACCAATTTATATAGCAGTTGCACATAACGGGAACGCAGTTTTATTGCTTATGGCAATCATAACTCAGATATATTATTTAAATAAAATATACAAAGTAAATGAGAAGTGAGATGAGATTTCTTGATCATATAAAGACCTACTTAGAGTTATCAAAGCCAAGAGTTGTGCTTTTGATGATTTTTACATCTTTTATAGGAATGTTATTAGCGGAACCTATAAATTTAAACTATGAGATTATATTTTTAGGTAATTTGGGAATAGCTTTCATGGCTTTTTCTGCTGGTTCATTAAATCAGTTATTGGACCATAAAATAGATTTGGTTATGGATAGAACTAAAGGTAGACCACTTCCGTTAGGCCTACTTTCACCTAATCAAGTAATAATTTACTCATTCGTGATCGGTCTATTAGGATTTCTAATTTTATTTATTTTTGTCAATAACCTAACTGCTTGGCTTACATTTCTTTCATTAGTAGGTTATGCCTTTATCTATACATTGTATCTAAAAAGAAGAACTTCTCAGAACATAGTAATTGGAGGAGCTGCCGGCGCTACACCACCTTTGCTTGGTTGGACATCAATTACAGGAAGTGTTGATACAATAGCAATTGTTTTATTTATGATTATTTTTGTTTGGACACCGCCACATTTTTGGTCTTTAGCCCTCCACAGAAAAAAAGAATATTCTTTAGCTAAGATTCCTATGTTACCAAATACACATGGGGAGCAGTATACAAGAACACATATTACTTTTTATACTTTTATATTAACTATTGTAAGTTTTTTACCTTTTTTAATAAACTTTAGTAGCATATTTTACTTAATAGGTGCTTTGACACTTAATATAATATTTTTATATTTAGTAATTAGAATGCAATTAGAAAAAAATAATAATCTTGCAAATAAGATTTTTAATTATTCTATTATTTATCTATCAGCGCTTTTTGGTTTTTTAATATCAGATATGTACTTATTAATAATGATAAGCTAAAGAACTTTCTTTAGTTTTAATATTGACTCAGACTCAATCTGTCTAATTCTTTCTCTAGATATACCATATTCCTTAGATAAATCTTCTAAGGTTGATTTATTATCATTTAACCACCTTTTAACTATAATATCTTGACTTCTAGAGTCGAGTTTTTTTATAGCTTCATGTAATAGCTTTGTTTTTTTGATAGAATTTTCTTTTTCATATACTATTTCAGGTGATGGTTCTTGTGACTGGAGATATGATGAAGGGCTATTATCAAATTCATCATCATTACTAGGATCAAGAGCAAGGTCATAGTTACTAAGTCTAGACTCCATCTCATTTACTTCTGCAACTGGTACGTCTAAATCATTTGCTATCTTAATAGTTTCTTCTTTTGATAACCAAAGTTGTGAATTTTTCTTTGACCTTAGATTAAAGAAAAGTTTCCTTTGTGCTTTTGTTGTGGCAACCTTAACTATTTTCCAATTTTTTAAAACAAATTCATGTATTTCAGATTTTATCCAATGAACAGCAAATGTAATTAATCTCACTTCTTTTTCTGGATTAAACTTTTTAACAGCTTTCATAAGACCTACATTACCTTCTTGTATTAGGTCGTTTAGATTTAGTCCATAACCTGCATAACTTTTAGCTATATAAACTACATACCTTAGATTATGCATAATTAATTTCTTAGCAGCATCAAGATCGTTAGAATTATTTAGTTTTTCCCCAAGCAGAATCTCTTCTTCCTTTGTTAATATTGGCAAAGACATAACATGTGAAATGTACGTGTCTGTACTTCCAACTGATACCGGGCTTAAATTGTAATTTTCTTTAATCATTAGCAGTCATTATAAAAGAGTGCTAAAAAAACACAACATATTTGTAAAAATTTAGTTAAATCAAATACTTATATATTAATTAATTATAATATATTAATCTAAAAAAACAAAATAGTATAATTTCTAGTATGATATATTACATGAATTAATAGGGAAAGCTTAGGCATATGAGTATTAAAATAATTACAAATAAGAATGCGCTTACAAGCCTATTTAATTTTTCTTCAATAATAATATTTATTATTTTTTTTCAGTTTTCTTCTGACATAAGAGCGGAAATTATGAGAACAACACTTGATAATGGTTTAAAAGTTATTTTAAAAAAAGATACTAGATCTCCTGTAGTTACCTCGCAGATATGGTACAAAGTTGGTTCTGCTGATGAATATGGAGGTATTACTGGAGTTTCTCATGCACTTGAACATATGATGTTTAAGGGAACAAAGAAATTCCCTAGTGGTAGATTCTCAAAGCTAATTGCTTCATATGGAGGAAGTGAAAATGCATTTACAAGTAGAGATTATACTGCCTATTATCAGACACTGCCCTCTAAGTATCTTAATGAAGCCTTAAAATTAGAATCTGACAGGATGAATAACCTAATATTGCAAGATGATGATTTTCTTAAGGAAATGGAAGTAATAAAAGAAGAAAGAATAATGAGAACTGATGATAGGTCTGAGGCAATTGCTTATGAGCAGCTTTATGCAACAGCTTTTAATAATAATCCTTACCATCATCCTATAATAGGGTGGATGGAGGATTTAGAAACAATGAAATTGGATGACTTATCAAAATGGTATAAAAATTGGTATGCTCCTAATAATGCAACCCTAGTTATAGTTGGAGATATTGATTTTAATGAAACTATGTTATTAGTTAAGAAATATTACGGAAGGTTGCCGCAAGAGGAAATTAAAGAGAGAAAGGATAGGTTAGAGCCAGCTCAAATTGGGGAAAGAACTGTTAATTTAAAAATAGATTCTAAACCTCCTTATATAATTTTAGGTTATAAAGTACCAAGTTTAAATTCTAAAAACGTAGAAGACTGGGAGTGTTATGCACTTTCAGTGTTGAGTGGTATTTTATCTGAGGGAGAAAATTCAAGACTTTTAAAATCTTTAGTAAGAGAAAAAAAATTAGCAGCAAGTGTTGATACTAGTTATTCATTGTTTGCAAGAAATCATTCGTTATTTTTAATTGATGCTAACCCTAATATTGGTAAATCTTTACATAAAATAGATAGTGAAATCATTGGAATTTTAGAATTAATTAAAAAAGGCAAAATAAGTAAAAAAGAACTTAAAAGAATAAAAGCACAGGTCATAGCTAATGAGGTATACCAACAAGATTCTATTTTTTACCAAGGTATGCTAATTGGTATGAGTGAAACTACTATTGGAGATTCTGAAATTATAGATAGATTTGTTGATAATATTAAATCAGTTACTCCAGAACAGATAAAATATGTAGCAAAAAAATACCTTATTAGTGAAAAAAGGACTGTTGCAATAGTTAACCAAGATTAAGTAAGGATTATGAAAAAATTTTTATGTTATTCTCTGCTTATTAACCTAATTTTGAATATGTCAACGTCTGAGGCCAGTATTAAGATACATACTTACGTTACTAAAAGTAATGTTAAGGTTTTTTATGTAGTATCTTCTTCAATCCCAATGATTGATATACAGATCATGTTTGATGCTGGATCTAGCAAGGATGGCAACTATGGTGGATTATCTGCTATGGTTCACACAATGTTAGATGAAGGAACATCTAAACACACAAATGAAGAAATTAGTTATGTTTTTGAGTCAACTGGATCTATTTTTAACGCGTCATCTAGCAAAGATAAATCTAAAATATCTCTTAGATCTTTAGTTGATGAGGAATTTTTGAATCCTTCGATTAAAATGTTAAAAGAGATATTATCTAAAGCTAATTTTCCCTCTGAGGCATTAAAACTCCACAAGGAAAGATCTATGGCTTTTATTGAAGAGTCTAGTAAAGACCCAGCTGAAATAGCTATAAATACCTTTTACCAGTCTCTTTATAATAAACATCCGTATGCTAATCCAACAGAGGGAACTAAGAAGTCAGTTGGGAAAATTAATAGAAATCAGTTAATTGATTTTTATAAAAAAAATTTAACAAGAGAAAATGCTGTTATAGCAATTGTATCTCCCTTTGATTTGCCTGATATAAAAAAAATTACAGATGATATTTCTTCATCAATGAATAGCTATACAAATGAGAATCAGACTAGTAACCGTAACTCCAATCTTTTGGATGCTGCAGAGCAGAAACATGTATATAAAAAATTCCCCTCTTCACAGGCACATATATATATTGGGCAATTAGGCATAAAAAGAGGAGACAAAAGAAATCTCCCTTTATATATAGCTAATTATATTTTTGGAGGTAGCGGTTTTAATTCTAGATTAATGAATGAAGTAAGAGTTAAGAGAGGATTTGCATATAGTGTTTATAGTTATTTTTACCCATTGCAAGATTTGGGGCCTTTCTTTATCGGAGTTGAGACAAAAGCAGACCAGGCCAATGATGTAACTCAGTTAATTAATAACATGATAAAAGAATATATAAGAGAGGGGCCAACTAAAAAGGAAGTTGATTATGCAAAGAACGCCATAACCAATGGATTCCCTCTTAAACTTGATAGTAACGCTGATATTTTAAGTTATATATCAATGATTGGTTATTATGATTTGCCAGAAGACTATCTTGCAACATTTATTCATAATATTAGCAAGGTTACACATAAAGATATTGTTGATGCTATGAACTCTGTATTAAAACCTGAAAAATTTTTGACAGTTGTTGTAGGAAATGAAAAATCTAAAATCAAAAAGTAGTTTGTCAAAAGTAAAAATAATTGCTGGATCATGGAAGGGACAATATATAAAAATTTCTCCAGATCTAGATATTAGACCAACGAAAAATATTATTAGAGAGACTTTATTTAATTGGCTATCAAAATCTATAGATAAAAGCATATGTTTAGATCTTTATACTGGGAGTGGAGCAATTTCTGTCGAAGCTGCGTCGAGAGGAGCTAAGGAAGTTACGCTTGTTGACGTAGAGAGAAATAATATTTCTTTTTTACAAAATGAGCTTAGTAAGTTTCATTATGATGGATTTAAATTTGTTAACTCAACTGCTGAGGACTATATAAAATCTTGTAAGGTGAAATATGATATTATTTTTTTAGATCCACCATTTAAAGGGAAAGAATTAGAAAATATTATAAAAGTTTTAGAAGTATCAGAGATTATTAAAATTGGCTCCATAGTCTACATTGAAGCTAGCTTATTATCTCTATCTCAAGTTTTAGATAGCGTCCCAACCTCATGGGAAGAATTGAAATCTAAAAAATCAGGAAACGTAGCCTACCTTTTATTTTCAGTTTGTTAAAATACGTGATAAATTAGTTATTTGAAATGTATTATTTTAGGGGTTTATTTATATGAGTATTGGTGTTTATCCTGGAACATTTGATCCTTTCACAAATGGACATAGAGATCTAGTTGAAAGGGCTTTGCGTTCTGTTTTTAATGAATTACATATATGTATTGTGAGTAATCCTAATAAAAATACTCTTTTCACTAAAGAAGAAAGATTAGAATTAACTAAATCTTCTATTGAAGGTATTAAAAAAGTGGAAGTCCATAGTTTTGATGGCTTACTTGTAGATTTTGCCGCTAATTTAGGAGCTACTGCTATTTTAAGAGGTTTAAGAGCAGTCTCAGATTTTGAATATGAGTTCCAAATGGCAAGCATGAATAGACAGTTAAATGATAAATTAGAATCAGTTTTTTTAACACCTTCAGATCAATATGCATTTATTTCTTCATCGCTAGTTAAAGAAGTTGCGATGTTAGGAGGCGATATATCAAAATATGTTTGTCCAGAAGTACAAGAATCTCTTCATAAAAAATTTACATAATAGAAATATTTCCTTTGACATTAGTATATTAGTATATTAGACTTAACTATATCAGAAGTATAATATTTATAAGG
>JAYZIH010000118.1:0-4656 GCA_036165695.1 Pseudomonadota bacterium
GGAGTTGGTTGGGAAGTTTGGCTCAATGGAATGGAGATTAGCCAGTTCACTTATTTTCAGCAGATTGGTGGTATAGAATGTAGCCCTATTACAGGTGAAATAACTTATGGCTTAGAGAGAATAGTTATGTATTTACAATCAATAGAAGATGTATATAAGATAAAATGGAGCAAAGATTTTACATATGAAGATATATACCTACAAAATGAAAAAGAATTCTCAACATATAATTTTGATTTAATTCCTACAGATCTTTTTACTAAAATCTTTGATGAATATGAAAAAGAATGCTCCAAACTTTTAGATAATAATCTCCCTCTCCCTGCTTATGATTATTTACTACAAAATTCACATTTATTAAATTTGTTAGATTCAAAACAAGCTATATCTTCAACTGAGAGACAGGCCTATATTTTAAGATTGAGGAAAATGTCTAACTTAATTGGTACAAAATATTTAGAGATAAGAGAATCACTTGGCTTCCCATTATCAAAGGACAAGTAATTTATGAGTAGTAAAGCCTTATTGATAGAGATAGGGTCTGAAGACCTACCTGCTAATAATTTAGAAAATATAAGTTTACAAATTTCTTCCCATATTAATCGTAATATGAAAAGGAATAATATAATTTTTAAATCTATTAAAAATTACTATACATGTAGGCGTTTGATTTTTTTAGTTGATGATCTTCAAGAAAAGATAACATTAAAAGAATCTGAAATTAAGGGTCCAAGGTGTGATAGTGTAGGAAATTCTCCACAGGCAGTAGAAGGTTTTGCTAAGAAACATAATGTTAGTTTAAAAGGATTAAAGAAAAAAGACTATGATGGCATTGAATATTTTATTTATAAGAGACCAAGTACTTCAATTAATTCTATAGATTTGATTCCTAATATTTTAATAGAGTCTTTAAAAGACTTTAAATCTCAAAAAATGATGAAATGGGGAAGCAAGACTTTTAGTTTTGTTCGTCCAATCAAGTGGGTTTTAATTATTTACGGAGATCAAATTATAAATAGTGACATCTATAACGTAAAAACTAGAAATTATTCTTTTGGTCACAGGGTAAAATTAAATAATAAGATAGAAATAAAAAGTGTAGATGACTATTTTAGAAAAATAAATGATTCTGGAGTTCTTATTGACCAAGAAGAACGCAGAGGTTTGATAAATAAAATAATTACGCAAAAAATTAAGGAATCTAATTTTGATTTATCAGTGCCCAGTGATTATATTGATAAACTTAATAACATTGTAGAGTACCCCAATGTTTTTTTAGGAAAATTTCCCAAAGAATTTCTTAAACTTCCTGAGATTATTTTAACTGAAGTTTTAAAAAATACTCAGGATTATCTGCCTCTATATAAAAATAATAAAATCACAAACTCTTTTATAGGTATTTCAAATGTTGAAATCAACTCTAACATTATTATTGGAAATGAGAGAGTAGTTGTACCAAGATTAAGTGACGCTGATTTTTTCTTAAAGAAAGATTTAGATATAGATTTTGCTAGAAGTGAAAAAGAGTTGGAAGAAGTTATATTCCATAGAAAGCTAGGGAGTATTTCTGACAAAGTTAATAGAATTAATTTATTAGTTAAGATGATAGATTCCAAATTGAAAATCAAAGACTATGATAGTAAAAGTGTTTTAGCTTCTGTACCTTTGATTAAGATAGATTTACTTACTAACCTTGTTAATGAAATGCCTAATTTACAAGGTTATGCAGGAGCTATTCTATTAGAAAATAAAGGATATGATAAAAGCATATTCAAAATAGTTGAAGAGCATTACTTGCCAAGATTTTCTGGAGATAAACTTCCATCAACCGTAGAAGGATCAATCTTATCTATAGCTGATAAGCTAGATACTATTTCGGGTATTTTTGTAGCGAACGAGGAGCCAACAGGAACAAGAGATCCTTTTGCAGTTAGAAGATCAACTCTTGGCATATTGAGAATTATTATTGAAAGTAAGCTTGAATTGAATTTATCTTCTCTATTTAAAGAGTCATTAGGTCTTCATGGAAAAAGTTCATCAGAAGAAGAATTTAAAAAATTATATGTGTATGTGTTAGATAAGTTAAAAGTATTACTATGTTCAAACTACAATTTTCAAGAGACAATAGTAAATTCAGTTATTAGCACGGTGTTGAGACATCAATCTTCAGAAGAGAAGAATCCTGATAGTCCTTATATAATATATGAAAGGGTTGGGGCCGTGGAAAAAATTCTAACTTTAAAGGAAACTCCAGAGACGCTACAGTGTGCCAAAAGAATAGGCAATATAATAAAATCATCAAAAATATCAATAGGTAAATTTGACAAGGAATTACTAAAAGAAAAATCTGAGCAAATATTGTATAATGAATTTATTAACATAGAGATGGATTTGAAGCAAAAGCTAACAACAGATTATATAGTATTCTTTGAAAAACTAGGTCATCTAAATATTCATATAAATAATTTTTTTGAAGAAGTTATGATAAATGTAGAAGATCAAGTGATAAAGAATAATAGATTATCTTTACTTCATATGATCAATTATTATTATACTTGTTTAGCTGATTTTTCTTTAATAAACTTAACTCAAAAAAATTAGAGGTAAGAAATGTCATTTTTTAATTCTCTAAATAACTTCACACAAAAAAGACTCTTTCCTTTTTCTAATTGGATTGAAGAATTAAAAGATTTCCAAGTTCTTAAAGCTGATGTTATTGCAGGTTTAACTGTTGCACTTGTATTAGTTCCGCAATCTATGGCATATGCTCAACTAGCAGGGCTACCTCCTTACTATGGATTATATGCATCGTTTCTACCAGTGGCACTTGCCGCATTATTTGGCTCATCAAGACAACTTGCTACCGGGCCAGTAGCAGTTGTTAGTTTATTAACAGCTGCAGCGTTAGAACCAATTGCTGGGGCAAATCCAGAAGGATACATTGCATACGCTATTATGCTAGCCCTTCTTGTCGGTATATTCCAATTGTTATTAGGAATTTTGAAAATGGGTGTTCTTGTAGATTTTCTTTCTCATCCTGTTGTTAATGGATTTACAAATGCTGCAGCTATTATTATTGGAACGTCACAATTGTCAAAAATTTTTGGAGTAGTTGTTCCTACTGAATCACACCATTATGAAACAATTATAAATGTTTTATCTGAAGCTATTAATAGCACCCATTCTCCTACATTTATAATGGGGATATCAGCAATATTAATAATTGCCATAATTAGAAAGTTTTTTCCAAAGTATCCAGCTGTCCTTATTTCGGTTTCAATTACAACTTTCATTTCATGGTTTATAAATTTCGAATCGATTTATGGAGGGAAAATAGTTGGGGTTATTCCAGAAGGTCTACCAAATTTTCAAATACCTATTATAGATTTTTCTCAAATAGTACATTTAGGAACAGTAGCAATAATAATTAGTCTTATAGGTTTTATGGAAGCAATTTCAATAGCAAAAGCTATGGCTACTCAGACAAAACAGCGCTTAGACCCAGACCAAGAACTAGTAGGCCAAGGTATTGGAAATATTGTTTCAAGTTTTTTCCAAGGGTATGCCATCTCAGGATCTTTTTCTCGTTCAGCGGTAAATATAACCGCAGGAGCAAAAACAGGATTTTCTTCTGTTATAACTGCAATATTTGTTGGTTTAACTTTATTATTTTTTACTCCCTTATTATATCATTTGCCACAAGCTACTTTAGCTGCAGTTATTATTATGGCAGTTATCAATCTTATTAAATTTAAGCCAATCAAATATGCTTGGCGCGTCCAAAAGCATGACGCAGTAATATCTATTGTTACCTTTTTCTTAACGCTTTATCTAGCACCACAGTTAGAATATGGGATTATAGTTGGAGTTATATTGTCTTTAGGATTACATTGCTATAGAGAAATGAGGCCAAGAGTTATATGTTTATCAAAAAATGAACAAGGCGCTTATCGTAATTCAGAAACTAATAATATTCCAAGATGTTGTTGTATATCAGTAATGAGATTTGACGGTTCATTAATATTTATGAATGCCGGTCATTTTGAAAATGAAGTTATTGATAGAGTTGCTTCAAAACCAGAACTTCGTTTTTTTATTATAGATGCAGTAGCTATTAATGAAATTGATGCTACTGGAGAAGAAATGTTACATAGCCTATCTTCAAGATTATACGAACAAGGAATAAGTTTATTCTTTGTGAGATTACAAAAACCAATTATGCAAATATTTAATAGCACTGGTTTTTCAAGAGGTAAATGGGAAAATCATTTTCATAGAACTATTGATGGTGCGATTGAATATGCTTGGTCAGAATTGGGATGCGGAAATGTTACACCTCCATTTTGTACAATGGAATACTGTCCACTAAATAGAGAAACAGTCGGATTAGCAAATATTTATGAGGCTAGTATTCAAGAATCAGAAGAAGAGAGTTAGAGTATCTTTTCATAGCTAGTTTCATGAATTATATGATTTAAATATATGCCCCTCTTTTCAAACTTTGTTTTTTCTCTATTCTTAAATATATTGATTTCTTTAACCTTTCTAAATTTTTCATAATTAGAAAGCATATTTTCTATTTCTAAAGCATACTCTTCCCAGTCAGTAGCAATTTTTATGAAACCTTTATTTTTAATTTTCGATTCTAATAAATTA
>JAYZIH010000119.1:0-8969 GCA_036165695.1 Pseudomonadota bacterium
AGTAAAGAAGAAAATTTAGAAAATATAGATAAACTAACAGACAAAGATATAAGGCTAAAAATTTTTAAAAATAAAATAATAAATGACAATTATTCTATTTGGAAAAATAATATTAGAAAGTATCCAATCCACGACGTGTTAGATGATATTTATAATAAACTAAATATTTTTAATATTTGTAAAGATACTTTCTCCTATAAACAGTATCATATCATAGAAAATAATCTGAATAGTTTTCTAAATTTATCGCTTAACCACAATAGTGGAAGATATATTACTCCATTAAATTTTTTATATTTTCTAGAAAATATTGATGCTGAGTCTTCTAAAACTGATATTGATAATTTAAATGCTTTAAGGTTATATACAATTCATGGTTCTAAAGGACTTGAATCTCCAGTTGTTTTTGTTTCACAAACTTATCACAAAATTAATGGAAAAATAAAAACAATGGACATAATCCCGCTTTATGAGAATAATAATTCTATATACGATATTTTTATATTTATGCAAGGATTTAAAGAAAATGAAAAATTTTCAAAATTTTATTCGAAACATTTAGAAGACGTCAAAAGAGAAGAAGAAAATATTTTGTATGTTGCTTGCACAAGAGCTAAACAGCAGTTAATTGTTACAGGTTATAGCGATAGTAATAAGGATAGTTATTTTAATTTTTTGAACTTATAATCTCAATTATTTCGTTTGAAGGTTTATATCCAGAGACTAGGCTGCCATCAGATAGGAATATAGCGGGAGTCGGGCCTACGCCGATTGAGCTTATTATTTCTTGATGTTCATCAATTGGGTTATCACATTTTTTTGAATTTATAGGCTTCTTATTCATTATGCTAGTTAGAGATTTAGTATTATTTTTGGAGCACCATGCGGAAATAACTTGCATCTTTGCATCGTCGTCCCTAGTAAAAACTAAATATTGCACACTAATTCCTTGTTCAAGTAGAGAATTAATTTCTCTATGTAACTTTACACACCAGGGACAATCAATATCAGTTACAATAGTAACGTAATCAGTTTGATCTTTAGAATTAAATAAAAAGAACTTATCCTTTGGTACAGAATCTATAAGCTTCACTCTTGCGGACATAGCAGATAAATCAGTTAGATTTTTATAAAAAACTTTATTAGTTTCTTTATCTTTATACGGTTCTAAAAGATTACCATCAATAATATATTTACCGTCTGAAGATACATAGAATATAGAAGCTCCAGTTACAACTTCATAAATCCCAGGAATTGGTGTCTCCCTTATTGAGTCAATAGAATATTCTGGTAGCTGCTCTTTTAATTTT
Source organism: Pseudomonadota bacterium (assembly GCA_036165695.1). GTDB lineage: Bacteria > Pseudomonadota > Gammaproteobacteria > Poriferisulfidales > JAYZIH01. Next base: position 1,311 of record JAYZIH010000119.1, read on the forward strand.
TCTTCAATTTCATGATTTTTACAGTGCGAAAAAACAGGACTGCAAAGAAATAAGATAATTATAGATAAAATTAAGTTCTTCATGCTCTTGGATGATGTTTATTATGTAATTCTTTCAACTCTTTTTTTGCTATATGTGTGTATATTTGAGTTGTAGCTAAGTCTGTATGTCCAAGAAGAAGTTGTATAACCCTTAAATCGGCTCCATTATTTATCATATGTGTAGCAAATGCATGCCTTAAAGTATGTGGTGATAAATTATCTACTATGTCTGCTTCTTTAGCATATTTTTTAATTATGTGCCAAAAAGCATGCCTTGTCATTGCCTTGCCTCTGCTTGTTAAAAAAAGGTCATCTGTTGGTTCGCCATTAAAAAAACTTGGCCTAACTTCATTTATATATGAGTTAATATAGCCTAATGCATAATCATTTATAGGCACCACTCTTTCTTTATTACCCTTTCCTTGAACTCTTAAAATATTATTCTGCACTGATATTTGAAATATTTTTAAACTTACTAGCTCTGTTACACGTAAACCACACGCATACAATAGCTCTAACATTGCTTTATCTCTATATCCGATTTTCGTTTTTAAATTTGGAGCACCTAAAAGCTTATCAACGTTTGCTACATCAATAGAATATGGTAACGATTTAATTTTCTTTGGACTTATTAAGTTATCGGTTGGGTTGTATGTAATAACTTTATGTGTGTATAAGTACCTAAAAAACTTTTTAAGGGATGATATAAGCCGCATATTGCTTTTAGCAGATATGCCTTTAGAGAATCGTTTTGCTATGTAATTATTTATATCAGAAGTTTTAACATTAGAAATTTTTATATTATTATCGAGTATAAAATATATAAACTTGCTAATATCTGATCGATATGAGTCTAATGTATTCTTTGAAAGACCATTTTCCGCCCAGATGTTATCTAGGAAAGATGATATATGATTATTATATGGTGTCTCTATCATAATGCCTTATAATATTTTAAGTAATAGCATTGTACAACAAATAACTTAGTATGAAAAATATTGCTTTCTTTAGAAGACTAATGATAACTGTATATGACTTAATAATACTTCTGGGCGTCATATTTATTTTTTCATTACCATTTGCTGATATTAAAATTAATGAAAACGCTTCATCTATTTTTTTCTTCCAACTATACATATATATAGTAATCAAGGCTTTTTATGTATACCTTTGGGCTAACGGGAGGTCAACAATTGGAATGAAGGCTTGGAAAACAAAGATAGTTAATACTAATAATAATTCAATAAGTTATAAAACAGCAATAATTAGATTTAATATTGCTCTTATAACTAATATATTTTTTTGTATAGGAATAGCTTACTCAATCTATGATAAAGAAAATAGAACTATCTACGACATTATTTCAAAGACAAATTTAGTGAAAATTTAAAACCATATAGTTTATATAGAATATAGAGTGATAATAGAAAGAAAAACACTAACGGGAAGAAAGCACCAAAGACTGGGTTTAAATCTAATACTATAGTCAATTTATTAATAGATTGGTTAAATAAAAATACTACTATGCCTAATAATATTCCTAGAAAGACTCTTTGCCCATAGCTTGCTGTCCTAACCTCACTATGAACAAATGGTGTTATAATTAAAAACATAACTATACAAAGCATAGGTAATGAAAATTTTTCCCAATAGGCAAGTTCAAATATTTTAGTATCTAAATTATTGTCGCGTAGGTAATCAATATACTGGTCTAGCTGTACAACTGACATCTGGTTTGGCTTAACAATGATGATGTCGAATAAATCTAAGTCTACTAAATTCTCTAATATTATTTTCTCTTTCTTATCAACTTTTAATGAGTCTGATAAAAAATCTGTTGTCTTAACGTTCAACATTTCCCAAGAATCATTTACGTATTTAGCATCATCGGCATACATCATTTTTGTGAGCTGTTGTTTATCATTAAAGCTATAAATTGATACACCTCGTATTGACTTATCTGGGTAAATTTCTTTTATGTGAATAAATTTGTTTTTCTGCTTAGCCCAAATACCTTCTGTGTTATGCAAACTAACTCTTGCAGATTGGCTAATATTTTTTAGCTCACTTCCTAGTTGTAAACCCTTCGGCGCTATAAGCTCGCCAACTAAGAAGGTAAAAATAACTAAATAAATTCCCAGTCTTATAGTAGTAAGTATTATTTTGTAAAAAGATATTCCCCCAGCTTTTGAGGCATTTAATTCATTTGTGCTAGAGAGCCTACTTAATCCAACAAGACCTCCTATTAGGCAAGATAAAGGCATAATTTCATACATATTCTGTGGTATTGATAAGAGAACATAAATTAGGGCCATCTTAAAAGTATAATTACCTGTCCCAATCTTCTTGATCTCATCAACAAGGTCTAGTAGTGAAACAACACCTGTTAATATTAATGTTACTATTGCGATAGTAATAATTAAATTTTTAGATATATATTTTTCTATTATTGCCATAATTTTTTTACACCACTTTTAACTAAATATATGTAACTCTCTATATATTCTCTCTTTTTAAAAACAAGGTAGAAAGAAATTCCCGCAAAAATGTGTACCCACCAAGTACCAATATAACTAAAGAGTATTGTTTCATTTTTTATTCCATTTACTGAGAGAATAACAAAATTTGAATATACAAAATAAATCAAAATTGCATAAATGAGATTCGAGTACTTACTTTGCCTTGGCTTCATCTTGCCAAGCTCAAAAGCAAAAAGAATTAGTATAATAATAGAAATTGGAGCAAAAAGCCTCCATTGAATCTCAGCATCTGCATGCTGTGTTCCGTCATAAAATAAATCAGATATAGACATCATTTTGTGATTTATATACAGGTCTATATTTGTTGTCATTAATTTAATTAGATGAGAGTCATATTTGAGAACTTGAAAATCACCTCGCCCAACATCACCTGTATATCTTTGTCCGTCGTATAAGACTAATTGCCTCATATCTTCCTCTAATTTTTCAATACCAGATTTTGCTGTCTCTATTGTTACTTTTTCATTCTCGTTGCTTTTTATAAAAATTTTCTTAGCAACCTTATTTTCAACACTTTCAACAAAAATAATCCAATCTTTATCTCTTAATTGTATAAATTTCCCTGGATCCATTAGTCCAACCTTAGCTTCAGATGATGCCTTTATTTTTGCTAATTGAATTTCCTCTACAATTAACGGAGAAATGAAAAGGTTTAAAATAAAAATACTTAAAAATGATGGGACAACAATAATAGAGAACATTTTTTTAATAAAATTTGTGTAGTATCCAGATGCTACTAGCGGATATATTTCACTGTCTCTGTAAATTCTAGAAATACTGAGTATGGTCGACACCATTAAGGCAAATGGTAGGAGAAGTATTGTTGATTTTGCTGTACTTAACATTAAGATATTAAAAATCATATCAAAATCAAACCTACCCTCAACTACATATTCTAATAGCTTAATAAAAAGACGAGCCAAAATTACAAGAACTAATATAGAAAGTACTGCTATAAATGTCTTGAGAAAATCTTTTAAGACATATTTGTCTACTATTGAAATATTAATCTTAAAATATTTCTCTATTTCTAGATGTTTATAGCTTAACTTTTTATAACTAAATCCCTTGCAGAACGAAAATAAAGAAATTAAATGTTTTTTATAGTGAAATCTACGTGGGGCAAGCGCCTTTTTATAATAATTTTTCAGCCTTTTAACGTATTTTTTGGTATATTTATCTATTGAACTATTAATCATATTATAAAGACAGAGGTCTATTAATTATGCAACATAATTTTACTAATAATATAACATCAAATGAAGCCAAAGGCTCGGTGATCTTTGGAGTTAATGATGATTTAAAAATGGTCAGTTTTTTAAAAAAATATGACTCTTTATCAAAAAATAGCTTTGAAAAATTAATGGGCAAATTATCATTTTCAGGAGAATTAGGCAGTATTATAAGACTATATGATTTTGAAAAATTTGGCTTTGAAAGCGTATATTTAATTGGTACTGGTCCAGAGAGCGAATATAGTGAAAAGACATTTATAAAGGTTGCTAATCATATAGAAGCTCTAGCAAAAAAAGGAAATATTGATCATATATGTATAGATGTTGATTCTTTAAAGCCAAAAAAATCTAACTATGACTTTGTTATTAGACAACTGTCCATTAAACTGAATTCATTAAATTATCTATACTCAGAAACTAAAAATATCAAAAGTTCAGAAAAGATAAGTTTAAAAAAATCTACATTTTTAATATCAGGTCAAAAAATATCTTCACCGGAATGTGAAAGATCATATAAACAGGGTCTAGCAATTGCTAATGGTATTACACTTGCTAAGAAACTAGGAGATCTTCCAAGTAACATATGTACCCCAAGCTATTTAGCAAAGACAGCGAATAGTTTAGTAAGAACTAATGCAAAAGTTAAAGTTCAGATTCATAATGAAACACAAATGAGTTCTATGGGCATGAACTGTTTACTTTCTGTTAGTAAAGGAAGCAAAGAACCTGCAAAGTTAATAACAATTAAATATAATAACGGTCCAAAAAATCAAAAACCTATTGTCTTAGTTGGGAAAGGTATAACTTTTGATACAGGTGGAATATCTATTAAACCAAGTAATGCAATGGATGAAATGAAGTATGATATGTGTGGTGCAGCAAGTGTCATTGGCACAATAAAAGCCATAAGTGAACTTAAGACAAAAATAAATGTTATTGGAATAATTGCAGCATCAGAAAATATGCCAGGTAGTCAAGCAACAAAACCAGGTGATGTTGTAAAAACAATGTCAGGGCAAACGGTAGAAATTTTAAATACTGATGCTGAAGGTAGATTAGTATTATGCGATGCATTAACTTATGCTAATAAATTTAAACCTGAGCTAGTAATTGATATTGCTACACTAACTGGCGCGGTTCTAGTTGCACTAGGAAAAGTTGCTTCTGGATTATTGTCAAATGATGAATTTCTATCAAATGAAATTATTAGATGTTCAAAAATAAGTCATGATTATGCATGGCCATTGCCAATGTGGGATGACTATCAGTCTGAATTAGATAGTAATTTTGCTGATATTGCGAATATAGGGAAAAGATATGCTGGCACTATAACTGCTGCCTGTTTTCTGTCAAGGTTTGCTAAAGATTATAAATGGGCACATCTAGATATTGCTGGGACAGCTTGGAATGAAGGTCAAAGAAAAGGTGGGACAGGGAGACCAGTTTCTTTATTAACACATTTTTTATTAAATAGAGCTAAGACACTATAATAAAAACTACCATATGAAAAATTCAAAATATGACCCCTCAAATATAGAGTCTAAGTGGTATAAGCAATGGGAGGAAGGGAAAACATTCTCTCCAAAAGGAGAAGGTGAACCATATTGTATAATGATTCCACCTCCTAATGTTACTGGCACATTGCACATGGGTCATGCCTTTCAAATTACACTAATGGACACATTATGTAGGTACCATAGAATGCTTGGGTATAATACTTTGTGGCAAGCTGGTACAGACCATGCTGGAATTGCAACTCAAATGGTTGTCGAGAGAAAACTAACAGCACAAGGCATATCCAGGACAGACTTAGGTAGAGAAAAATTTATTGATCAAGTTTGGGGTTGGAAAAATCAGTCTGGCGATATTATTACTAAGCAATTAAGAAGGATGGGTGCATCACTTGATTGGGATAGTGAAAGATTTACGTTAGACGAAGGCCTTTCAAAATCAGTAAAAAAAGTTTTTATTGATCTTTACGACAAGGGATTAATATACAGGGGCAAAAGGATTGTAAACTGGGATCCTGTATTACAAACTGCATTATCTGATCTAGAAGTTATATCTTCAGAAGAAACAGGAAAATTATGGAAGATTAAATATCAATTAGAAAATAATCCAAATGAATATTTAGAAATTGCCACCACAAGACCAGAAACTATATTAGGAGATACCGCGGTTGCAGTAAATCCAGAAGATGAAAGATATAAAAAATATATTGGACAGAAAGTAATTGTTCCAATTATAGGAAGAAGTGTAAAAATTATAGGTGATGACCATGTTGATATGGAATTTGGCACTGGATGTTTAAAAATAACGCCAGCACATGATTTTAATGATTATAAATTAGGAGAAAAACATAATTTAGAATTTATAAATATTTTTGATTCTTTAGCTAGAATAAATTCCTCTTTTCCAAAGTATAAAAATCTTGATAGGTATGAAGCAAGAAAAAAAATACTAAATGATCTTAAGAATGAAAACCTATTATTGTCCGAAGATCCACATAAGATGGTAGTGCCTAGAGGTGATAGAAGTCATGCTGTTATAGAACCGTATATTACTGACCAATGGTATGTAAAAGTTGAACCACTAGCAAGTAAGGCTATTGAGTATGTAAAAGATAATAAAATTAAGTTTATTCCAAAAAATTGGGAAAAGACCTATTTTGAATGGATGAATAATATTGAAGATTGGTGTATTAGCAGACAGCTATGGTGGGGGCATAGAATCCCAGCTTGGTATGATGCCAATAATAATATATATGTTGGTAATAGCGAAAAAGAAGTTAGGGAAAAATATGAAATAAATAATGATATTGCTTTAACACAGGATGAGGATGTTTTAGATACATGGTTCTCGTCTTCTTTGTGGCCATTTTCTACCTTAGGTTGGCCAGATGAAACAGAGAGGGTAAAAACATTTTATCCAACTAGTACGCTAATTACTGGCTTCGATATTATATTTTTTTGGGTAGCTAGAATGATAATGATGGGTCTGGAATTTCTTAATGATGTTCCTTTTAAAGAAATTTATGTCCATGGCCTTGTTCGAGATGCATCTGGCAATAAAATGTCAAAATCTAAAGGGAATATAATCGACCCAATAGATCTAATAGATGGGATTACACTAGATAAATTAATAGAAAAAAGATCATCCGACCTAATGCAGCCCGAGATGGAAGAAAAAATAATAAAAAATACAAAAAAAGAATATCCTAATGGAATTGGTTCTTATGGAACAGATGCACTAAGATTTACCTTCGCATCTTTAGCTGGGACAGGAAGAGATATAAATTTTGATCTAAAGAGAGTTGAAGGCTATAGAAATTTCTGCAATAAATTATGGAATGCTGCTAGATTTATTGAAATGCAAAAACAAGAAGAAATAAAAAACTCAGAAGACCCTGTATTTACTGATATAGATAAATGGATATATAAAAGGCTAGATAACTCAATAGAAGAAACGAAAAAAAATTATGCAATATATAGGTTTGATTATGCGGCAAGAAACTTATATGAATTTGTATGGAATGATTTTTGTAATTGGTATATTGAGATATCAAAGGTTAGGCTTTTATCAGTAAATATTTCTGAGAAAGAAAAAAGTTCTATAGTGTTTCATTTAAAAAAAATATTTTATCAAATAATACTTATGCTACACCCCATTATGCCTTTTATAACTGAAGAAATTCATAAAGATATGTTTAATAATGATAATTTTATTCAAAATTTAGAATATCCAAAGAAAAACAATATATCATTTAAAAATGATGGGAAGATTAACTGGATGATAGCACTAATATCTGAAATAAGAAAATTAAGGTCAGAAAGCAATGTTCCA
>JAYZIH010000120.1:0-2889 GCA_036165695.1 Pseudomonadota bacterium
GTTAATAAAATAACTATCTAGGAATTTATTATTTAAAAATAAAGGTTTATTCCATGATCTATAGTTTACATTACATGATTTTACAATTATAAGTGGTGAATCGAGTTTTTCTGATATCTTAAGAGCAATAGCATCTGACGTTACAGTCCAGTTCTTGGGAACATCTAAGCTATCTACGTCTGCTCTATTTGGAACCCACAAATATAGGCTTGATTCTTCTTTAATATTTATATCATATATAGACTTTAGGAAATAAAACTTATTAGTTATTTTATACACGTCATCTGTGTATTTCTTCATTGCATCAATAGATCTATAGTGTGCTTCTTCATCTGAAAAATTATCAATTTTTTGCTGATTGCGAACTTTATCAGCATATTTTCCTCCACCGCAAATAACTAAAAAATTCCTAGTATTTGTTTTGGATAAAATTTCTACCCATTTTCTTAAATAACTAGAATTTTGTAAGCTTCCGCCAATCTTTACTACTACCATTTAAAATTTCCATTTGAAAAAAAATTTAAAAATTGCTCTACCTTTGCAAAACATTCATTATATTCATCATGTGTGTTTGAGTCGTTAACAATTCCTCCTCCTGCAGAAAAATATAATTTATTATTATTAAGTGTTATAGTTCTTATACATATATTTGTATCCATGTTTCCATCAAAGCCTAAATAACCAATACTACCGCAGTATAGTTTTCTATCTACGCCTTCAAGTTCACGTATTATTTCCATTGATCTTTTCTTAGGTGCTCCAGTTATTGAGCCTCCAGGGAAACAGCCCTTAAATAAATCAAGGGATGTCAGGTTATCACTAATTTCTCCTGATATTGTGCTTACCATATGATGCACACTTTTATATGACTCTATATTAAAAAGTTTATCTACCTTAACAGTACCTAATTTACAGCTTTTACTTAAATCATTTCTTAATAAATCAACAATCATCAAATTCTCAGATATATTTTTTTTATCATTTTTCAGAAATTCTATTTGTTTTTTATCTTTATTTGCATCATGCATTCTTTTAATAGTCCCTTTTATTGGCTTTGTTTCAACAATTCCATTGCAGACTTTGATAAATCTCTCTGGGGAAGAGCTAATTACATACTGATTATCTCTCTTAAAAAAAGCTGAGTAAGGAGCGGGATTAATCTTTCTTATTTCTTTGTATATTAACCATTCATCGCCAACATAATCAGACTCAAAAGATTGAGAATAATTCACTTGATAGCAGTCTCCTTCTTTTATGTAATTTTTAATTTTATTGATATTTTTATTATATGTGTGTTCATTAGTATTGCACTTAAAATTAGAAAAGCTAAATTGAGTATTTTTATCAATTGCGTAATCTTTATAGTTATTTATATAATGCTTTATCCTTTTTAACGTTTGTGAATCATTCCCATATGATGATATCCAAGACTTTTTATCCTTATGATCAACAATAATTGACCAATCATATATTCCAATAGCCACATCTGGAACTGTACTTTTATTTGCAGAAATTTTAAGTATTGACTGAATGTCAGCTTCATATCCAAAGTATCCTATTAGACCATTGGTAAATGGCTCAATACTTTCATCACATTTATATTTTTTTAGAATATCGTTAATAACAAAAAAAGGATTATCATAAAAGATTATGGTTTCGTTAAATTCCTCTAGTTGAATTTTATTTCCATAAGAGATAAGTTTTATAAAAGGATCAGCTGCTATTATGTCGTATCTTCCAAATTTGCTAGTTGAATAGCAGCTATCTAGATATACCATCCAGCTTTCAGAACGTAATAACTCGCAATAAATGGTGGAATCTTCAAAGTATTCTAGTTTATTTATTTGGGTTTTCATTTCAATATAAAGTATTTGATCAAAAGTAACGAAGGTATATTCTCATAAATATCCTCATTAGAGATATTACACATATTTTTGAAGCTTAGCCTATCAAGTAAAGATATATATTTATACATATTCTGTTCACAAAGTTCCTTTAACAAAAATGCTCCTTGCCCTACTCCTGATAAATTAACATTTTTCTTATTTTTCAATAGAAGTTTTATATTTGTATTAATATCATAGAGTATTTTAGATTTTATATAACTTGCTACTTTAGAGTATTCTTTAGAAAGATTTACGTCAAAATCTGTACCTATTAACCTTGATACCCTGGTCATACAGTTTTTAGATGTAAAGGGCCTCCCATCTGAGCTTTTACTGATTATATTCTTTGATTTTAAATCTCCAGTTAGGTAAAAAATATCTGCAGTAGTACAAAAATCTTCATTTACTAAATTCACTTTATTCCCCATAAAAGGGACGTTATGTAAAATCATTGGAATCATAGTTCTTTCAACGCCCACATATTTAAGTGTGTTATTATTCAATCTTTCAAAATCATTCAACCCATGATCAAAATTTTTACTATTAATAATGAAATCAGTTGTCGTACTACCAATGTCTATGATTATATCTATGCAACCTTTTACATCTAATAATATATTTTTATACAGCATCCAGTTTGTTGAAATAAAATGGTCAGGATTATTTGCTACATAGTCACTTTTATAAAAAATATTATTATTAGAGTAAAAAAATACCTCTCCTTTCATGGTATTTTTTGCTACCTCTAGTATTTTTAAAATACCTTCATTTCTATTATCAAATAAATCTGAAGATTCTCCAGTAATTGTTACAATATTTACAATAGATTTAGTAAAATTCTTTTCGTATGTAGACGAAATAAATCTTTCTAGGTGTTCAAAATTTTCCCACAAATTTATATTATTTTTTTTGATGTTTATTATATTACTATTATTATCACAGACGACTAACTTAGTATTAGCACCGCCTATATCCCAACCAAAAAAATACTTTTCTTTCATGT
>JAYZIH010000121.1:0-3256 GCA_036165695.1 Pseudomonadota bacterium
TCTTTTATTTTATTTTTTATAATATATCTACTCATTATGCCTCTAGCTTTTTTAGCAAGAATACCAATCACTTTATAGTTATTTCCCTTCTTTTCCTTAAAAATTATATTAATAACTTCTCCTTTTATGTAACTTTCATTTATTGATTTAAAATACTCGTTTGACGCAAGATTTATAAGTGGTTTATTTTTATTGTCATTATTAATTTTATCTGTAATCTTATCTCCCCAAAATTCATAAAGATTATTAAATTTCTTAATTTTAATAGATGTTCCCATTTCTAGACGATATGGCTGAATTAGATCAAGTGGTTTTAAGATGCCATAAAGGCCAGAGAGTATTCTTAAATGTTTTTGCGCAAAATTAAAATCTGATTTATCAAAATTATTAGCATTAATACCCTTATATACATCTCCTTCAAAAAGTAGTATTGCCGGATAAGAGTTTTTCTTATTAAAAGGAGTTTTCCATTTAGAATATCTATCATAGTTAAGTCTTGCAATATTTTGACTAACATTCATGAGCTTCTGTAATGCTTTTGGAGAATACTTTTTTAAAGTACTAACAAGTATTTTAGATTCATTTAAACAATTAGGCTTAGATAAACTAAGATCATATTTCAGAAGGCAGTTTTCATTAAGTTTTTTTGCTGGAGATATTACTAATAACATACTAAAACCTTATAATAATTTTTATTCATATTCAAACAAAATGTTTATAGGAATGAGTGATGCCCTCTTTTACTTTTAACGCTAAGCCATGAAATCAAGTATTCTATCTCATTAGACTTTTCCTTAATTTCATCTAAATTTCCAGTTTTTTTAAGCTGTTTGTATGCCTCAGCTAACGCACGGTATGAATCTTTTGATATCTTATTCCTATCTAAACCTACTTTATTTAGAGAATAATGTTTTGCAGGATTTCTTCCTAAAAGCATAAAAGGGATAACATCTTTAGAAACAGGTGCTCCACCAGCAACCATTGCTAACTTTCCAATTCTTACGTGCTGATGTACTAATGCTGATCCACCAATTACAACTTGGTCATCAATCATTACGTGTCCTGCTAGAGAAACTCCATTAGTAATAATAATATTACTGCCTAGCAAGCAATCATGACCTACATGTGTGTAAGCCATAATATAATTTTTATCTTTAATATATGTTGGTGCTGCTTTATTTGTTGACCTATGAACGGTAACAAATTCTCTTAATATATTATAATCTCCAATCTTAACGAAAGTATCATCTGTTGGATCAAAGGAGGTATCTTGAGGATCCCCTCCTATTACAATGTTTTCATAGAAAAAATTATTTTTACCAATTACAGAATTAGCTTTAATAACACAGTGGGAAGATATTTTAGTTCCGTCTCCAATCTCACAATTTTTTTCTACAATACAGTATGGCCCTATTTCTACATCTTTTCCTATAATGCAGTTTGAATCTACTATAGCTGTTGCATGTTTATTCATTCTTAATTCCTTTAAACAAGTCTTCAAGACTTATCATCTTTATATTATATTCTTCTGCTGCATTATATTTTGACCCTGGGTCTTCTCCTAATACTAAAAAATCTGTACTTTTTGAAATCGATGAGACAACTTTTCCACCATTAGTTATAATAACATTCTTTATATGTTCTCGACTATAATCTGCAAATTTCCCTGTAATTACATAGGTTTTATTCTCTAGAGAGTTTGATATTTTAACAGTAGAATTATCAATCTTGATGCCTGACTTAAAAAGCTTATTTATTATTTTTAAGTTTTCTTTATGATTAAAAAAATCAAAAATATTCTTTGCAGCAATAGGGCCAATATCTTTAATCTCTAATAAATTCTCATAAGTACAGGACTGTAAGGCATCAATATCTTTATATATTCTAGATAATGATCTAGCAGTAGTTTCTCCAACTTCCTTAATCCCTAAGGCGTATAAAAAATTACTAAAATTTACTTTCTTCCTTTTATTTATCGCATTTAAAATATTTTTAATTGATTTTTCCCCCAAGCTTATTTCATACTCTTTTCCGCTATCATTTCTTTTAGCATTTCCTAATTTAAAATTTTCTAGTCTTCTTACATTAAGGTCGTATAAGTCAGCTATATTATTTAATATCCCCTCATCAACAAGTCTATCAATAAGCTTAATACCAATTCCTTGAATATCCATAGCTTTACGACTTACAAAATGTACTATCGCTGCTTTTTTTTGCGATGGACAAGTTAATGAGCCTGTACACATATAGTATGTATATTTATCTTCTTTAATTACAGGTGACCCACAATCTGGACACTTTTTTGGCATTAGTAGACTTTTTCTTTTTTTTGTTTCTCCTTTTTCTATTACTTTTATAACCTCTGGTATAACATCTCCTGCCCTTCTAATTAATACTTTATCGCCAATATCTATACCTTTTCTTTTTATTTCGCTCATATTATGTAAAGTAGCATTTTTTATAATAGCTCCCCCTACTTCAACAGGCTCAAGATTTGCTACAGGTGTTAAAATACCTGTCCTTCCAACTTGAAATATTACATCTTTAATAAGAGTACTTTTTTCCTCAGCTGGGAACTTGTGTGCTACTGCCCACCTTGGTGCTCTAGAAATATTTCCTAATTCTTTCTGTATACTAATATCATTAACTTTATAAACTACTCCATCAATTTCATAAGGGACATCTTTTCTATTTTTTAATATATAATTATAATAATTTGAGCAACCTTCAATTCCTTTTACAACTTTATTATATGAAGAAGTTTTAAAGCCCCATAATTTAAGCTGCTCTAAAATTACGCCCTGTTTTTTCATATCTAAATTTTCACTAGATGAACCAATTGAGTAAAAAAATGCTTCAAGAGGTCTCTTTGAAGTTATTTTTGAATCTAACTGCCTGATACTTCCCGCTGCAGCATTTCTTGGATTTGCAAATTGCTTAACTCCAAGATTCTTACAATCATTATTTAATTTTAAAAAACTTTTCTTGGTTATAAATACTTCGCCTCTAACTTCTAGTTCTTCAGGAAACTCATTTGTTAATAATTTAAGTGGAATTGATCTTATTGTTCTAACATTGTTAGTTATATCTTCGCCAATAATACCATCTCCTCTGGTAGCTGCCTTGTGTAAAATACCATTTTTATATTGTAGATTAACAGCTAAACCATCAAGCTTAAGCTCAGCTGAATATTTAATATTGTCAAAATTAAATTTAAATATCTTTGTTTGCCTCTTAAAATATTCAATTAAATCAG